>DASQNF010000241.1:0-11831 GCA_035645115.1 Thermoleophilaceae bacterium
GAGGTCGTCCCCCGCCGCGGCCGCGACCTCGGCGTGGGTCACGTCGGGCTCGCAGTCCGCCGGCTCCCCGAGGATCCCGGAGTCGATCACCACCGGCCGCGTTCCGAGCGCCAGCAGGCCGTCGCGGACGTAGGCGATCTCCGCGCCCTTCGTATCGAGCGTGCCGACGAGCGCGATGCCCGGCTTCGGGCCCACGCCTCAGGCGGCCGGCGTCTGGACCGAGTCGACCGCGGTGCGCAGGCGGTCGATCGAGTCCTGGACGTACTCGTCGTAGTAGTGCTCGGGGAGCGTGCCGGTGCCGTGGTCGCGCAGGAACTGCTCCATGCCCTGGCTGGCGCCCGACTCCGACGCGTCGGCGATCTCGGTTCGCTTCGAGAGCGGGCTGCGATCCACTGGGACCACGAACTCCACTGTCAGGTAGCCGTCGTAGCCGATGCCGTTGAGCTCCTGGACGATCGCCTCCCAGTCGAGGGCGCCCTGTCCGGGCGGCATCCGGTTGTTCTCGGCCACGTGGAAGTCGGCCAGGTAGTCGCCGGTGTCGCGGATGGCCTGGCGCCAGTCGGCCTCCTCGATGTTCATGTGGAAGATGTCGAGCGCGACGCCGCAGTTGCCGCCCACCTCCTGCGCCATCGCGACGGCCTGGTCGGCGCGGTTGATGAAGTAGGTCTCGAATCGGTTCAGCGGCTCCACAGCGATGCGGACGCCCACCTCCTCGGCGTGCGCCTGGCACTCCTTGAGCCCTTGAACGCACCAGCTCCACTCGTCCTCCGGGGATCCCATCGGGGTGACCTTGCCCACCGTCGAGGGGACGACCGTCAGGATCTCGCCGCCGAGCGAGGCCACGAGCGACAGGCAGTCCTTGACGTACTGGACGCTCGCCAGGCGCACGTAGTGGTCCTCGTGGACGAGGTCGCGGCCGCCCGTCATCAGCGTCACAGACCCCCAGCACGACAGCCCGTGCTGGTCGAGCAGTCGCTTGACCTCGCCGGCGTCGTAGGTCGCGGGCTCGCCCGAGATCTCGATGCCGTCGTAGCCGCTCTTGCCGAGTCGCGCGATCGTCGTCTCGATCGGCTCGGCCCGCATCCAGTTGTGCATGGCCACCTTGAGCGCCATGGGCTCTCCTCTCTTCTCCCGGGCCCTTAGAGGCCCATCTTTCCGGGGTTCATGATGTTGTTCGGGTCGAGCGCGGCCTTGATCAGCCGCATCGCGTCGAGCGCCCCGCCGTGCTGGCGGCGCATGTACGGGCCGAGCTTCATGCCGACCCCGTGGTGGTCGTTCATCACCGCGCCGGCCCCGAGCGCCGCGAGCATCCCGTCCTCCCAGATGCGGTCGTGCAGCTCGAGGGCGTCGGGCCCGCCGTCGGGGACCACGAAGCGGCCGTAGATCATCGTCCCCCACGGGTACCAGTGCGAGAAGTGCATCCGCAGCTCGAGGCCGGTGTCGGCGTAGGGCACGCGCACGGCGCGGTGAAGCGCCTCGTAGACCGCCTCGATGCGCGCGTAGGTGGCCACGACGTCGAGCGTGCCCCAGATTGCCGGGAGCTCCGGCTGGTGCGGCGGGTGGTAGAAGTCGTAGCGCCGGTCCCACCAGCGCTGTCCGAGCGCCGGGTCCAGCATCTCGGCCCCGCCCTCCGCCGCGATCTCGAGCGTCCGGCGCTGCTCCACCTCCACCGCCGCGCGCTCGCCCTCGAAGGCCAGCACGGTGTAGACGCCGCTCAGCTCCTCGCCGACGACGGGGGAGAAGGCCAGCCGCGTGGCGTCCTCGTCGTACATGCGCACCACCGAGGGGCGGTGGCCGGCCTGGAGCGCCTTGCGCAGCGCGTGGATGCCCGCGCTCACCGACGGGAAGGAAACCGCGGCGAAGCGCCGCTCGGCCGGCGCCGGCACGAGCTGGAGCGTCGCCCTCGTGATCACCCCGAGCGTTCCCTCCGAGCCCACGAACAGCTGGGTCAGCTCGGGCCCCACGGCGTGGCGCGGAACCTCGACCGTCTCGATCAGGCCGGTGGCCGGCGTGGCCACGCGCAAGTTGAGCAGGAGGTCCTCGATCTTCCCGTAGCGGGTGGAGAGGACCCCCGAGCCGCGCGCGGCGATGTAGCCGCCGACCGTGGCCCACTCCACCGACGCCGGGTAGTGCGGCAGCATCAGCCCTCGCGCACGCAGCTCGGCCTCGAGCCGCCGCCCGTTGACCCCGGCCTGCGCGGTCACGGTCATCGAGGTCTCGTCGATCTCGACGATGCGGTCGAGCGTGCGCAGGTCGATCACGATGCCGCCGTGGATCGGCAGGGAGCCTCCCTGCGTGCCCGAGCCGCCGCCCCAGGCCACCACCGGCGTGCCGTGCGCGTCGGCGGTGGCGAGCACGGTGGCCACGTCCTCCTCGCGGGCCGGCCGGACCACGATCTCGGGCCGGGCGAGCGGCGCTCCTGCGGCGCTGGCCGCCAGCGCGGGCCAGTAGGTGTCGGCCGTGTAGGAGTCGAGGTCCTCGAGCGCGGTGCTCACGGCCTGCTCGCCGAGCTCGGACGCCAGGGCGGCCCGGACCTGCGAGACGGTGACCTCCGGCGTGGCGCTCATCGCTCCCTTTATTCTTTCATAACACTGCAGAACTTGACAAGAAGCGTGTCATACGCTTTCAATACCTGTCAAGGGATGAGTGGAGCGCCTCAAACGCCGCTCGCGCCCGCCGCCACGTCCGAGACGTCGCGCCGGTTCGAGTGGAGCCCTCGCCGGATCGCAGTCGCGCTGGTGGCCGCGGCCGTCGGGATCTGGCTGATCGCCAAGGCGAGCGAGGACCTACGCCAGTTCGCGGTCGTGAGCCTCAACGGGATCACGCTGGCGGCGCTCTTCTTCGTGGTGGCCAGCGGCTTCACGCTCATCTTCGGCCTGATGCGCGTGGTGAACATGGCCCACGGCTCGCTGTATCTGTTCGGCGGCTATCTGGCGCTCGAGATGCAGGACTCCTGGTTCAAGGAGGAGTCCGGCCTCGGCCTCTCGCTGAGCGGCACGGGCGACGCCGAGTACAGCCTGGTGAGCTGGGTCGTCCCGCTGTTACTCGCCATCCTGATAATCGGCGTGCTCGGCATGATCATGCAGCAGGTCTTCCTGCGCTGGAACCAGGGCCAGGACCTGCGCCAAGCGCTGATCACGATCGCGCTCTCTGTGATCTTCGCCGACCAGATGCTCGCGGCGTTCGGCGGGATCTCCAAAGACATCAAGACCCCCACGGCCTGGCCGGAAAGCATCACGCTGCCGGGCGATGTCCGCTTCGGGTTCTTCCGCGGGGTGATCGTGCTCGGCGCGGCGCTGCTGATCGGCCTCGCGCTGTGGTGGCTGATCCGGCGCACCCGCTTCGGCCAGATCGTGCGCGCGGGCGTGGACGATCGCGACATGGTCTCCGCGCTCGGCATCAACGTGCAGCTCGTCTTCGCCGGGGCGTTCTTCCTCGGCGCGGTGCTCGCTGGGCTCGGCGGCGTCCTCGGCGGGACGATGATCGCGCTCGCCCCGGGCGAGGACACGTCCTTTCTCCTGAACTCGCTGATCGTGGTGATCATCGGCGGGATGGGCTCGCTCGGCGGCGCGGCGATCGGGGCGCTGGCGCTCGGCCTCGTGGATGCCTACGCCGACGTCTACCTCATTTTCGGCGACACCGACCTCACGAACTACTCGATCCTGGTGACCTTCGGGCTGCTGGTGCTGGTGCTCGCGGTGCGCCCGCTGGGCCTGTTCGGGAGACCTGCATGACCCCCTCGACGGGGCGATCCAACTGGCAGGTGCTCGCCGTCGTCGTGGTGGCGGCGGCGCTCGCCCCGCTCGTGTTCACCGAGTTCTTCGTGTCGGTGATCCTGACCAAGTCGCTCTGGCTCGGGGTGGCGGCCGCGAGCCTCATCTTCCTCTCGGCCTACGGCGGGATGGTCTCGCTGGCCCAGGTGGGGATCTACGGCGTGGCCGGCATGACCTTCGCCAACCTGGTGGCGGCGGACGGCGGGAGCGCGGCTGCGTGGTCACCGTGGCTCGCCCTCGTCGCGGCGATCGTGGTCGGCGTGGCCGTGGGGCTCGGATTCGGGGCGATCGCGGCACGCAGCGTCGGGATCTACTTCCTGATGATCACGCTCGCCTTCTCGGTACTCGTCTACTACTTCTTCTCGCAGGTCACCACGCTGTCGGGATTCGGCGGCGTCAACAACCTCGACCTGCCCTCCCTGGTGGGCTCGCCGGGCCAGGACCCCACTCGCCTGTACTACACGACCCTCGTGATCGCCGTTCTCGTCTTCCTGGCTCTGCGCTACATCTCACGGACGCCGTTCGGATTGGCGCTCCAGGGCCTGCGCGACGAGCCGGCCCGGATGCGGGCACTCGGCTTCGACGTTACGCGCCACCGCATCCTCGCCTTCGGCCTCGCCGCCCTGATCGCCTCCATCGCAGGGCTGCTCTCGGTCTGGTACAACGGCCGCATCACGCCGGGGTCCATCAACCTGGCGCAGACGATCGACGTGCTGATCATCGCAGTGATCGGCGGCCTGTACCGGCTCGAGGGAGCCTGGGTCGGCGCCCTCACCTACGCCCTGCTGGACAACTACTCACGCGAGTGGACTCCGACCTTCGGCGACGTGCTCGGACCCGAGCGCTTCAACACCATCCTCGGGGTGGTGTTCCTGGTGATCGTCCTGCTCTCGCCCGGTGGTCTGGTGGGCCTCTGGGAGCGAGTGCGCGAGCGTCTCGGCACGAGCAGGAACGAACCGCCTGGGGCGGTTGGCATGCAAGTGGAAACAACACGAGGAGGACAGTTGTGAGAGCAAGAAAGATGCTCGCGCTCATCGCGGCCGTGCTCGCCCTCGGACTCGTCAGCGCCTGCGGCGATGACGACGACGATGGCGGGGGCGGAGGCGGGGGCGGCGATCAGTCGGGCGGCGGAGGCGGCGGCGCCATCAAGGTCGGGTTCCTCTCCGATTGCGAGGGCACCTTCGGCTCCTTCTTCGAGCCCACGGCGTCGGGCTTCAACCAGGCGCTGATCGACAAGGCCGGTGCCAAGCCCGCCAGCAAGAAGCCGAGCGAGGGCGTCACCGGCGCCACGGTCGCGGGCAAGAAGATCGACATCGTGGGCTACGGCTGCGCGGACGAAACCGCCGACAAGGCGATCGAGGAGACCCGTCGGCTCGTGGAGCAGGAGGGCGCGGACGTCCTCGTCGGCCCGCTCTCTGGCGACGAGGGAATCGCGGTCGCGAACTACGCGAAGGAGAACCCCGACAAGACGTTCATCAATGGGATCGCCGGGGCGCAGGACGCGACGCTGAAGGTCCAGGCGCCGAACTTCTTCCGCTACCACCCCGACGGGGCTCAGTGGTCGGCCGGTCTTGGCGACTACGCGTACAACGAGCTCGGCTGGAAGAGGGCCGCGATCATCGGCGACGACTACTCGTTCCCGTACACCTCGCTCGCCGGTTTCGTGGCTGAGTACTGCGCGATCGGCGGCAACATCACGAAGCGGATCTGGGCGCCGCTCGGCGAGAAGGACTACTCGTCCTACATCTCGCAGATCCCCGAGGACATCGACGGCCTGTACGTGGGCATCGGTGGATCGGGCCTGATCAACTTCGTCAAGCAGTATCGCCAGCAGCGCGGCGAGCTCGACACGAAGAGGATGATGGGCAACGTCTTCTGGGACGACCCTCTGGTCCTCAAGGAGGTCGGCAATTCGCTGATCGGCGGCACCACGGCGGCCATGACCGCCGGGGACTCGGACGACCCCGAGGTCACGGCCTACCTCGACGCGCTCGAGGAGTCCTACGGCGCCGAGCTCGCCGGTCTTGGCCCGTCGGTGTTCACCTACGGCTACTACACGGCCGGGCAGGCGCTGGTGAAGGCGCTCGAGGAGGTGGGCGGCGACGTCTCCGACCCGAAGGCGCTGCAGGACGCGCTGGCGAACGTGTCGCTGACGGGCGATGAGGCCCCGTACGGCGACGTGACGCTGGACGAGAACAACCAGGCGATCAGCAACGTCTTCGTCAAGCGGATCGTCAAGGACAAGACGGGTGACGGCGTGCCGGACGTGGAGACGTTCCGGCGGATCCCCGACGTCGACCAGACGTTCGGCGGCTTCTTCAGCGCCGACAGCCCCGTGCCCGACCGGGACAACCCGGAGTGCGTGAAGAACGACCCGCCGCCGTGGGTGGGCAAGGCGGAGACGGTCTCCTTCGGGGGCTGATGTCCGCAGCGCGAGCATCCGCCGAGCGCGCCGAGCCGATCCTCCAGCTTCGGGGGATCGGCCGGCGCTTCGGTGGCGTCGTGGCCGTCGCCGACGTCGACCTCACGGTCGGCGCCGGCGAGCGGCGCGCGATCCTCGGGCCGAACGGCGCGGGCAAGACAACGCTGTTCAACCTGATCTCCGGCGAGTTCCCGCCGAGCGGCGGCAGCGTGGAGCTGTTCGGCCAGGACGTGACCGCAGCGCCGGCCCGCACGCGCGCCCGCATGGGGCTGTCGCGCACCTTCCAGACATCGCGCCTGTTCGGCGGGCTCAGCGTGGAGGACAACCTCTACCTGGCGGTGCTGGGCGTGGGGGAAGGACACCTCCGGCTGGTGAGGAGCAAGGCGGACGAGGAGATGCGCGACAGGGCGCGAGCGATGGCGCGGAACGTGGGCCTCGGCGATCGCCTGGACACGATGGTCGCGGAGCTGTCACACGGCGAGCAGCGCCAGCTCGAGGTCGGGATGGCCCGGGCGGGCGAGCCCAAGCTGATGATGCTCGACGAGCCCGCCGCCGGGCTCTCGCGGGCCGAGCGCGTGAACCTCACCGAGCTGCTGCTGGCTCTCGACCCGGAGATCACGCTCATCCTGATCGAGCACGACATGGACGTCGCGCTGCGAGTGGCCGAGTGGGTCACGATGATGCACGACGGCCGGGTGATCGTGGAAGGCACGCCCGAGGACATACGCGCGAACGAGACCGTGCACGCCCTCTATCTCGGGAGCCACACATGAGCGAGCCGCTGCTGGTGGTGGAGGACCTTCACGGCTACTACGGGACCGCCCACGTCCTGCAGGGCGTCAGCTTCAGCATGGGGGCGGAGCCGGTGGCGCTGATCGGCCGCAACGGCATGGGCAAGTCCACGCTCTGCATGGCGATAGCCGGGCTGCTTCCCTCGGCAAACGGCTCGGTTCGGCTGGACGGGGCGGAGCTGCTCGGCAAGCCGGCCTACAAGGTTGCCGGCGCGGGCATCGGGTTCGTTCCGCAGGGCCGCCGGCTGTTCGAGTCGCTCACCGTCGACGAGCACCTGAGCATCGTCGGCGCGCGCTCGAAAGCGGAATGGAACGCCGAGCGAGTCTACGAGCTGTTTCCGCGGCTCGCCGACCGCAAGACCGTCAGCGGCACCTCGCTCTCGGGTGGCGAGCAGCAGATGCTCGCGATCGGCCGGGCGCTCGTGACCAACCCGCGCCTGCTGATCATGGACGAGCCCTCCGAGGGGCTGGCGCCGACGATCGTCGAGGGCCTCGTGGACACCATCAAGAACCTCGCGGCCGCCGGCATGGGCCTGCTCGTGGTGGAGCAGAACCTCGGCGTGGCCACGTCGCTTGCCGAGCGCCAGCTCGTGATGATGACGGGCTCGATCGCCACCGAGACGACCGCCGAAGAGCTGGTGAGCGACCCCGCCGCCCAGCGCCGCTACCTCGGCGTCGAGCCGCTCCCCGACGCCGCCTGATGGCGCCGCGCTTCACTTTCGGCCTGTGGACGGTCGGCAACCCCGGCCGCGATCCGTTCGGCGGGCCCACGCGCGAGCCGCTCGACCCGGTGGACTCCGTGCGCCGGCTCGCCGAGCTCGGCGCCTGGGGCGTCAGCCTCCACGACGACGACCTCGTGCCATGGGGCAGCTCGGCGGGCGAGCGCGACCGTATCGTGGCCCGCTTCAAGGCCGCGCTCGATGAGACGGGCCTCGGAGTGGGGATGGCCACCACGAACCTGTTCGGGCATCCCGCCTTCAAGGATGGGGCGTTCACCTCGAACGACCGCGGCGTGCGGCGGGCGGCGGTGGGCAAGGCGATGCGCTCGATCGACCTCGGCGCCGAGCTGGGCGCGGAGGTATACGTGTTCTGGGGCGGCCGGGAGGGCACCGAGGCGGCGGTGGCAAAGGACCCGCGCGATGCCCTCGACCGCTACCGCGAGGCCATCGACGTGCTCGCCGACTACGTCGTCGAGCAGGGTTACGAGCTGCGCTTCGCGCTCGAGCCGAAGCCGAACGAGCCGCGCGGTGACATCTTCCTCCCGACGATCGGCCATGCGCTCCACTTCATCGGCACGCTCGAGCGCCCGGAGATGGTGGGGGTCAATCCCGAGGTGGCGCACGAGACGATGGCCGGCCTGTCGTTCGTGCACGGCGTGGGGCAGGCGCTGTGGGCCGGCAAGCTCTTCCACATCGACCTCAACGCACAGCGCATCGGCCGCTACGACCAGGATTTCCGCTTCGGCGCCGAGGACCTCAAGGAGGCCTTCCTGCTCGTCCGGCTGCTCGAGCGCGCCGGCTACGAGGGGCCGCGGCACTTCGACGCCCACGCGTATCGGAGCGAGGACGCGGACGGGGTCTGGGAGTTCGCCGCCGGATGCATGCGCACCTACCTGGCGCTCGCCGAGCGCGCCCGCCACTTCGACGCGCTGCCCGAGGTCGCGGAGGCCCTCGCGGCGGCCGGGGCGCCCGGCCTCGCCGAGCCGACGCTCGACGGGGGCGGCGCCGTCGAGGCGGACGCCCTGAAGGGGGAGGCCGACGCCCTCGACGCGCTGGCGCTGCGCGGATACGCCAACGAGCGGCTGGACCAGCTGCTCGTGGACGTGCTGCTCGGTGTCCGCTAGGTCGCCGGGCGAGCCTCGGGCTCGGCGCGCGACTCCAGGTAGAAGACCTCGGTGGCCACGTCCTCGTGGGTGTCCATGCCGCTCACGAAGGCCCACACCTTGCGGCCGGTGATCTGCTCGACCGTCCCCTTGAACTCGGCCTCGCTGGCGTGCTGGAAGAACATCCGGATCTCGCGTACGCGCTTGTGCTCGTCCATCTCGATCATGTTCCGCTCGGCCGGCGTCAGGCTGTCCTGGATCGTCGCAACCAGCGTGTCGGGGCCCGCGTAGTCGGTCCGCGCCTTGGTCGGGCCGCGCCCGAACAGCTTTTTGTAGAGCCGCACCATCGCGTTCGTGAGCTCCTGAAGCTCGAGCCCCTGCCGGTCTGCCTGACCGATGCGTGGCTGCCGGGTCTCGTCCATCGGGGGTCGCCGCTTCCCGTCCTTCTGAGGCAGGCCGCGCGAGGAGGAAGGACGTGAGCACCAGGCCGCGGCATGGCTGTGTCCCGTGAGGATACGCCTCTCCGTCGCCGGCGCGCCACGGGGATATGCGCGGGCGCCATACGGGTACATCCCAGTCGACCAACCGACGAACGGAGGGCGAATGGAAGCGAGCACCCAGGAGACCGGGCAGGTCACGGGCACCAAGGACAAGGACTACAACCTGATCTGGTTCGTGGAGCAGTGCCTGAGCAACGTGCTGCGCCTCGAGCAATACGCGAACGACGCCGAGCGCGAGGGCGACTCCGAGCTCGCGGAGCTCTTCAAGCGCGCGCAGGGAGCGAGTCGCAAGGGCGCCGAGCAGGGCAAGGAGCTGCTGCGCAAGCGCTTCGGCGGCTGAACAGAGGAGGTGGACGCGATCGCCAAGGACCACGGGCCGAGCATCAAGAACGACAAGCAGTACGAGGGCCTGCGCAAGAAGGGGATGAGCAAGTCCCGGGCCGCCGCCATCTCGAACTCGCCCGGCGCCTCCAGCCGGGGCGGCAAGAGCAGCGGCAGCAGCCAGAGCAGCCGCAGCAGCGGGAGCGGGAGCGGCGGCAACCAGGCGCAGAAGAAGGCCGCCGGGCGCAAGGGCGGCAAGAAGTCAAGCTAGGACGCGGCGGGCTCGACCCGCCCGCGGGGCCGTGCCTGCCGGCCCGACAGGCCGGCAGGCGGGCCGGTCCCGCCCCGGCGCAGGCCGCCTGCGGCCGGCGAGGTCTCGGCGTGTCGAGCCGGGAGCCGCTCAGTCGATCACGAAGCCGACCACCACGCGCGTGACCCGACCGCCTTGCAGGAAGAAGGCCGTAAGCCGCTGACCCGGAAGGCCGGCGGCGGTCTGGCACAGCCGCCCGCCCGGGATCGGCATGCAGCTCGCCACCTGCGGCACGCGGTTCCTCACCGCGCTCAGCGTCGAGCCGACGCCCACGTTGCGCCTCGTGCGGTCGCCGCGGCCGGTGGTCTGGACAGCCGTGACGCGGTTCCCCGACTGGAAGGTCACGCGGATCCCCCCGGCGTAGTGGAACACGGTGAAGCCGCCGAACTCGTTGGTGCCGTTCTCGATCCGGTTCGGGTTCCCGAGCGCGGCGCGAACCTGTGCCTTGGTGTTGCCGAGCCGCGCTCCGGCGATCCCGCGGTCGACTTGGATGAGCGCGCTGGCCGCGGGGGGGACGAGCAGAGCGGCAGCGACGAGCAAGGTCAGGAAGAGGACGACGCGCCTCATGGGCTCTCCTTGGGTGCTTGGGTGGCAACTACGGCGGGCGGTAGCGTACCCCGGCGGGGCAGACGGAACCGGCGCCTGCGCGCCGGGCTGCGCCGTCGTTCAGCGCGACGCGAGCATCCCAGCCCCGCGCCCGATGTTCCCCGGCGCCGACCCGACCTCGCCGAGGAGTGCGGCGCACGTCCGGCGCCGGATTGCGGACCCGCTGGTCGGGTACCTCGAAGCCGATGCTCCTCGTCCGGCTGCTCACCCTCGCACTCGTCGCCGCGCTGATCGCGGCGGTGCCGGCGGCGGCGCAGCAGCTCACGGCGAGCGCGCTCGAGGACGCGGCCCGGGCGCTCGATTCCACCCCGGTGTACGTGGACCCCGACGCCGAGCGCGCCATCTCGGAGGGCGAGGCGGAGCGGCTCACCGACGCGATCGCGAGGCACGACGCCGGACCGCTCTACATCGCCGTCCTCCCCGCCGCCGCGGCCGAGGAGACCGGCGGCGACCCGGACGCCGCCCTGCGCGAAATCGCGCTTGGGCTCGGCGAGCCCGGCACCTATGCCGGGGTGATCGGGGACAGCTTCCGGGCCGGCGCGAGCGCGGGCGTGCTCCCACGCGGATCCGCCGGGTCGCTGGCCTCACAGTCGCTCGAGGCCGCGCGCGGCTCGGGCACCGCGGCCGTGCTCCAGGACTTCGTCAAGCGGGTGGGCGCCGTCCGCTCCGGCGCGGCGAGCCCCGCCGGCGACGGCTCGTCCGGCGGCGGTGCGAGCGGCTTCCTGCTGCTGCTGCTGGGGATCCCGGCGGCGCTCTTCGGCTGGTCGCGGATCAAGCGCCGGAAGCGCGAGCGCGCCGAGTTCGCCGAGGTGCAGGCGGTGGCGCGCGAGGACGTGGTCGGGCTGGGCGAGGACATCCGCGCGCTCGACCTCGACATGGAGATGCCGAACGCCGACCCCGAGGCAAGGGAGCACTACGCGCTGGCGGTCGAGCGCTACACGCAGGCCGAGGAGGCGCTCGACCGCGCCCGCCGCCCCGAGGACCTCGCAGGCGTGACCGAGCTGCTCGAGGAGGGCCGCTGGGCGATGGAGGCGGCTCGCGCCGAGATGGACGGCAGGCCCGCGCCCGAGCGCCGGGCGCCGTGCTTCTTCGACCCGCGGCACGGCCCGTCGGTCACGGACGTGGAGTGGATGCCGCCGGGCGGACAGCCGCGCCCGGTGCCGGCCTGCGCGGCGGACGCCATCCGGATCCAGGACGGGCAGGACCCGACCATGCGCCAGGTGCCGGTGGACGGCAGGCTCGTCCCCTACTGGCAGGCCGGTCCCGCCTTCGGTCCGTGGGCGGGC
>DASQNF010000242.1:0-12136 GCA_035645115.1 Thermoleophilaceae bacterium
GCACCCCGGTGGTGAGCGGATTGCCGGTGTCGCGCGCAAGCACGGGGGCGCCCAGCGACTCGAGCCAGCGCAGGTCCTCGTCCAGACGCTCGAAGACGAGGCGCTGCTGGCGCTCCTCTCCCGCGGGACACTCGGCGCGGAAGCGAGCGAGCTCGCGGTGACGCCAGATCACGCCGCTCGAGAGCCACATCGAGCCGCCCAGGCGCCCGAGCTTCTCGAGCACCAGCGGCTTCGCGCCGAGACGGCGGGCCTCTGCCGCCGCGACCAGCCCGGCCATCCCGGCCCCCGCGATCACGAGGTCGTGCACGGGCTCAGCGAGCGCGGGGCGCGGTCAAGCGGGCCCTCAGACGAGCGCGAAGCCCGGCTTGTGCTCCACGTACTCGATCCGCACGCCCTCGGGGCCGCGCAGGAACACCGCGAAGGTGTTCTTGGCGTCCTTCACGTCGTCGATCTCGAGCCCGCTCGCCTCGGCCTGGTCCTTGACCGCGTGGGCGTCGTCCACCAGCAGCGCGAGATGGTTGAGGAGCGGGCGCTCGCCGTCGCCTGCGGGCCCGGGCTCGATGCGCACGTGCCGGTCCGCAACGGCCACCACGCCGTCGCGGCGCTCGAAGCCGAGCAGGGCGAGCCGAGCCCGCGCCGCCTCGGGATCCGCGAGCGCCAGCACCACGTGGTCGAGGTCGTAGTCCACGCCGGGCGCCTCCACCAGCCCGAGCGGGAGCCCCCCCGGGCCCTCGAGCTCGGCCACGCCCGATTCTCCCCGAACGACCTCGTGCGGCAGGCGGGCGAGTGCCGCCTCGAGGTCGCGCACGCGCAACACGATCCGCTCGAGCGCGCCCCGCTCGCGCGGGCCGTCGGCGTCGAAGAGCGTCAGCTTGCCGAGCTTCGCGTCCACGCCCACGAGGGTGAAGGCGTCGGTCTCCTCGATCACGTGCATCCCGAGGTGGTCGCACAGGAACCCGGCCATCGGCCGGCGGTCGGCGACCCAGAGGGCTACGTGGTCGAGGCTGCTCGGGCTGAAGCGTGGGGCCATGGGCTCACCTCTACCCCGGCGCCGCGCGCGCAATCTCCGCCGCTCGGCCTCGGTGCGCCGGGGCTCCGCGGCCGCGACGTCCTCCTCCGGGTGCTCGATCGACGACGGGCCGGTGTTGGGAGCATCGCGATCGCGCGCGCCTGCTCCAGCTGCTCGACCGAGATGAGGCCTCGTTGCGCCGGCTGAGGCGCGGGGCGCTCCGGGCGGGCGTCCCTCGAGCGCATGGCGCCGAAGCCGAAGCGGCCCAAGAGCCCCCGCCGATCATGAAGCGGTGCGTCCCTACGCGGGCGTCGAGGGGATGTGCAGCTCGGGCGCCGCCTTGCCGGCGCGCAGGCGCTTCATGATCGCCTCGGCGCGCTTTCGGTAGAGCACCACGTTGCGGAGCTTGATCTCCTCGTAGCCGCGCACCAGGTCGGGCAGCTCGAGCAGCTCGAGCACCGTGGTGTGCGTGTCCGGCGTGAGCAGCGCGAGCGCCTCGGCGACCAGGGCCTCGTACTCGGCGATCAGCTCACGCTCGACCCGGCGCACCTCGGCCATGCCGAACGGGTCGAGCTTGGTCCCGCGCAGGCGGCGCATCCGGCGCAGACCGCGGAAGCCCGGCACGAACCAGCTCCCGAGCTTCAGCTTGCGGTCGAGGCCCATCGCGCGCAGCAGCGGCGGGTGCAGCATGAAGTAGACCTTCGCGTCGGGGCCGAACTCGGCGCGCAGCTTGGCCTGCTCGACCGCGTCGAGATGCAGCCGGGCCACCTCGTACTCGTCCTTGTAGGCCATCAGCTTGTAGAGCTGGCGCGCCACCGACTCTGCGAGCCCCGAGTGTCCGGGCGTGCGCTCCTGCTCGGCCACCTGCACCCGGCGGACGGTTTGCGCGTAGCGGCGCGCGTACGCCTCGTCCTGGTAGGCCACGAGCTCGGGGACGCGGCGCTCGACGAGCTCGCGAAGCTCACCCTGGTCGCCGTCAACGGCGAGCGCCACCAGCTCGCGCTCGGATGGCGAGAGCTCATGCGCCGCCTCGGCGCTCGCCGGCGGGCGCGTGACCTCCTCGACCGCGTCCGGCGCGGCTACCACCGCCCGGCCCCAGGCGAACGCGGCGAGGTTCTTCTTCACCGCGGCGCCGTTCAGCTCGATCGCGTACTCGATCGCCTCGCGCGAGACCGGCAGCATCCCGCGCTGGAAGGCCGCGCCGAGCGCCAGCGTGTTGGTCATCATGTGGTCGCCGAACAGGTGCTCGGAGAGCCGCCCGGCGTCGAGGTAGAGGTTGTGCTCCGAGCGCGTCACGGCCTCGATCCGGTCGAGCTGGCCGGCGAGCTCGGGGAAGCGCTCGTCTATGTCCACCACCATGCGGCCGGTGGGTACGGCGCTCGTGGAGACCACCGCGACCGTGCGCTCCGGGGACGCGGTGACGAGGTTCTTGTCACTTGCGGCGCCGAGCAGGTCGAAGCCGAGGTACAGGTCCACCGAGCCGGCCGGGGTCTTGGAGGCGGCGGCGAGCGGCTCGCGCATTATGCGCAGGTCGGAGATCACCGGGCCGCCCTTCTGCGAGAGGCCGGTTTGGTCGAGCCCCGCCACGTGCAGGCCGTCGATCAGCGCCGCCATGCCGAGCACCTGGTTGACCGTGACCACGCCGGTGCCACCGATGCCCATCATGCGCACGCAGAAGTCCACCGCGTCCACGAGGCGCGTGGGCTCGGGCAGCTCCACGTGGAGCTCCGGCGTCCCGCGCTTCGCCTGCTCGCCCGGCACGACCGTGAGGAACGAGGGGCAGTCGCCCTCGACGCAGGAGTAGTCCTTGTTGCAGGAGGCCTGGTGGATCTGCGTCTTGCGGCCGAACTCCGTCTCCACGGGGATCACCGAGAGGCAGCTCGACTTCTGCCCGCAGTCGCCGCAGCCCTCGCAGACGCGCTCGTTGATCCAGATGCGCTCGGCCGGCTCGGCGACCTTGCCGCGCTTGCGCTGGCGGCGCAGCTCCGCCGCGCACTCCTGGTCGTGGATCAGCACCGTCACGCCGTCGACCAGCGCGAGCTCCTGCTGGGAGGGGAGCAGCTGCTTGCGGTCGCGCACCTCGGCGATGCCGGCGAGCTCCACGCCCTTGTAGCGCGAGGTGTCCTCCGCGGTGATGATGATCCGCCGCACCCCCTCGAGCTCGAGCCAGCGGGTCAGGTCCGGCACGGAGAGCTGGCCCTCGATCGCCTGGCCGCCCGTCATCGCGACGTGCTCGTTGTAAAGGATCTTGTAGGTGATGTTCACGCCCGCCGCCACGGCGGCCCGCACCGCGAGCGAGCCGGAGTGGTGGAAGGTGCCGTCGCCGAGGTTCTGGACCAGGTGGCGGTCCTCAGTGAAGGGCGCCATACCGATCCACTGGGCGCCCTCGCCGCCCATCTGCGTGATGCCCGTGACCTCGCCCTTGCCCTCCGGGTTGAGCAGCACCATCGTGTGGCAGCCAATGCCGCCGCCGACCAGCGTGCCCTCCGGCGCCTTCAGCGACGAGTTGTGCGGGCAGCCGGAGCAGAAGAACGGCGAGCGCTGGGCCATCGGCAGCTCCGCGCGCCGCGCGGCGATCGCGGCCAGCGCGCGCATGTGCGCCTCCACCGAGTCGATCCGCACCCCGCGAGCGCTCAGTCGGCCCGCGACCGCAGCCGCGATCAGGTCGGCGTCGAGGTCGAGCTCGACCGGCAGGAGAGGCTCGCCGCGCTCGTCGCGCTTGCCCACCACCCGCGGGGCGTCCGCGGTCCCGTAGAGCGCCTCCTTCAGGAGCGTCTCCACGAACGGGCCCTTCTCCTCGGCCACCAGCACCTCGTCGAGCCCGCGCGCGAACTCGCGCGCGATCCCGTGTTCGAGCGGGGACACCATGCCGAGCTTGAGGATCCGGATCCCGGCGCGCTCGAGCTCGCGCTCTCCGAGGCCGAGCGAGCGCAACGCGTGCATGAGGTCGTAGTAGGACTTGCCGGGGGCCACGATCCCGAGCCACGCCTCGCGCGCGCCCTCGATCCGGTTGACCCCGTTCTCGCGGGCGTAGGCGAGCGCGAGCTCCGTGCGCGGGCCGAGCAGCGTGCGCTCCATCTCGAGCGAGGCCGGGGCGAGCAGGTTGCCGTTGGGCACGTGCTCATAGGGCCGGCCGTTCCACTCGACCGTCGGCATCACCGGGTTGACCCTGTCGGGCGCCACCGCCGCGGTTCCGACGGCGTCGGCCACGTTGGTCACGATCTTGAAGCCGACCCAGAGCCCCGAGGCGCGCGAGCACGCGAAGGCGTGCAGCCCCAGGTCGAGCACCTCCTGCACGTTGCCCGGGAAGAACACCGGCATGCGCAGGCTCGCGAGCATCGGCTCGGACGAGCTCGGGATGGTGGAGGACTTGCAGGAGGGGTCGTCGCCCACCACGGCGAGGGCGCCGCCGCTGCGCGTGACTCCCACGAAGTTCCCGTGGCGCAGGGAATCCGCCGCGCGGTCGAGCCCGGGCGCCTTTCCGTACCACATGGCGAGCACGCCGTCGTAGGTGGAGCCGGGCAGCGCCGACGCCAGCTGGCTCCCCCACGCCGAGGTGGCGCCGAGCTCCTCGTTGAGCCCCGGCACGTGCTTGACGTGGTGCGCCTCGGCGAGCGCGCGGTTTCGCGCGAGCTCCTTGTCGAGCCCGCCGAGCGGCGATCCCTGGTAGCCCGAGATCATCGTGCCGGTGTGGAGGCCGCGCCGGCGGTCGGCGCGGTGCTGGTCGAGCGGGAGGCGGACGAGGCCCTGGACCCCGGTAATCAGCACGCGGCCCTCTTCGAGCACGTACTTGTCTTCGAGGGAGATCTCCCGCCGACTGCCCCGGCCGCCGTCGCGATCGCCGGCACGGCGGACGCGCTCGCGAGCGTGGATCGAACCACCTGAGTTGGGGCGCTGGCGTACGGCGGCTGACGTCATTGCGGCTCTCCCTCTTTCCGGCTGCCCCAATTGGGAAACACAACTTACCATTCGCCCGGACCGGAAGCCAGCACCCCCGCCGCTTGAAGCCAAGGCCGGTCGGGTATATGGTCAAAGATCATGACCATTGCTGCCCAGCCGTCGATCCGGCCGAACATCTCCCTCGCCGACGACGACCACGAGCAGATCGTCGTCCGCCAGGACCGTTCGACCGGCCTGCGGATGGTGGTGGCGGTGCACTCGACGGTGCTCGGCCCGGCGCTCGGCGGCATGCGCCTCAAGCGCTATCCGGGAGGGCTGCGCGAGGCGCTCGAGGACGTGATGGCGCTCGCGCGCACGATGACGCTGAAGGCCTCGGCCGCCGGACTCGACCTCGGCGGCGGCAAGGCCGTGATGATCGACGACGGCGACACGAGCTCGCGCGAGGCGCGGCTCGAGGCGGCGGCGCGGGTGGTCGACGGGCTCGGTGGCGCCTACATCACGGCCGAGGACATCGGCACCACCACGGCCGACATGGACTTCATGTCCGGCTACACCCGCTATGTCGTCGGCCGCTCGGTTGGTCGAGGCGGGGGCGGCGACCCCTCGCCGGTCACCGCTGAGAGCGTCTTCCAGGCGATCCGCCGGGGGCTCGCCGCAGCCACCGGCAGCCACGAGCTCGAGGGTCGGAGGGTTGGCGTGATCGGGGTGGGCAAGGTCGGCGGCGCGCTCGCCGTGCGGCTGGTGGCGAGCGGCGCCCGGGTGCTCGCCTGCGACATCGACGCGGAGCGGTGCAAGCGCTTCGGCGATGAGCACGGCGTCGAGGTCGCGGGATCCGCGGAGGCGATCATGGCCAGCGAGCTGGACGTGCTCGCGCCGTGCGCGGCCGGCGGCACGATTGACGACGCGCTCGCGGCCTCTATCGACTGCCGGGTCGTGGCCGGCGCCGCGAACAACCCGCTCACGAGCGGTGGGGTGGCCGCCACGCTGATGCGCCGCGGGATCCTCTACGTGCCGGACTTCCTCGCCAACTGCGGCGGGCTCATCCACGTCTCGCGCGAGTGGTACGGCGAGCAAGGCCCGGGCGAGGACGAGCTGATCGCGCGGGCAATGGAGCGGCTCGAGCTCGCGATCGAGACCGCCGAGTCCGAAGGCGTCCCGCCGATCCAGGTGGCCGAGCGCCAGGCGCTCGAGCGGGTCGAGGCCGCACGCGCGTGACCCCCTCCGTGCTCGTTGGCGACCCCGCCTATGCGCGCCGCGGCTCGGAGCGCGCGTTCGAGCCCGTGGCCACCCGCCGCACCTTCGAGGAGGCCGTGGAGCAGATCGCCGAGAAGATCAAGACGGGTGACCTGCACACGGGCGACAGGCTGCCGTCGGAGCGCGAGCTCGCGGCTCAGATGCGGATCAGCCGCCCGACCCTGCGCGAGGCGATCAAGACGCTCACCGAGGCCGGTGTGCTCGAGGTCCGGCGCGGGCAGGCCGGCGGCATCTTCGTAGCCTCTGAGCTGGTGCCGCGCGACCTGCTGCGCTCGCGCCAGGAGATCCGCTTCAGCGAGGTCGCCGGGGTGCTCGAGGCACGCCGCCTGATCGAGCCGCGCGTGGCGCAGCTGGCCGCCGCCCACGCCGCCGAGGACGACTTCGCTGCGATGGCCGACACGATCGAGCGCCAGCGCGAGCTCGCGAAGAGCGACGACTTCCTGCGCCGCGAGGACCTGTTCCTCCAGCTCGACCTCAAGTTCCACCTCGCGATGGCGCGCGCCACGCGCAACTCGACGGTGGTCGGCTTCATGCGCCAGCTCCTGCGGGCGCTCGAGATCGCCCGCGACATGGCGATGCACGCGCCGCTCGTGCCCGACTGGACGATCGACATCCACGAGCGCACGCTGGCCGCCGTGCGCTCGGCGGACTTCGCCCGGATCGACGAGGTGATGGACGAGCACCTCGCCCAGATGGAGCTGATCTGGGAGCGCGAGACCGGCCGTGGCCTGGTCCGCCCCCTGCCGGACTTTCTCCAGCCGGTGGCCGACCGCTCACGGGCGCTCCGCTCCGGTCTCTAGCGGGCTTCTGCTAGCGCGCGAGCGCCCGCGCCACCACCCGCAGGTCATCGGCGAGCGACTCGCGCTGCGCCTCGCGCTCCCCGTCGCTCGGCGCGCGCAGGATCGCCGACGGGTGGATGGTGGCGGTCACGTGGGGAGCAAGCTCGGAGTCGAGCAGCTCGCCGCGGTGCTTCGTCACTCGGAAGGAGCTGCCCAGCAGCGCCTTTGCCGCGGTGGCGCCGAGCAGCACGAGCGCCTCCGGCCGCACCAGCTTCAGCTCCTCCTCGAGCCACGGCATGCAGGCGTCGATCTCGAAGCGCTTCGGGGTCTGGTGGATGCGCCGGCGCCCGCGCTCCTCGAACTTGAAGTGCTTGACCACGTTCGTCACGTACGCCTCGTCGCGGGCGATCCGGGCGGCCTCGAGCGCGCGGTCGAGCTCGCGCCCGGCCGGCCCCACGAACGGCTTGCCGGCGAGGTCCTCCTTGTCGCCCGGTTGCTCCCCCACGAGCATCACCCGCGCTCGCACGAGCCCCTCGCCGAACACGGTCTGGGTGGCGCCGCGCCAGAGATGGCAGCCGCGGCAGCCGGCCGCCGCGGAGCGCAGGGAGCCGAGCGAGCGGCGCTCGGGCAGGAACGGAGTGGCGTCGTTCGGCTCCGATTGCGCGTCGATCAGCGAACGCTGCTCCATGCGCCTGGCGTACCCGTCGCGGGTGAGTGCGGAACGGCGGGCGGCGGGCGGGCCGGGCCGGCGAGGGCCGCGTACCCTTGCCGCTCGATGTCCGGACCGCTGCTGCTCGTGGACGCCCCCTCGATGCTCTTTCGCGCCTTCTATGCGCTGCCCGACTCGATCACGGGCGCGGACGGACAGCCGGTGAACGCGCTGCTCGGCACCGCCAACCTGGTGCTGCGCGAGGTCGAGGAGCACTCGCCGCGGGCGGTCGTGCTCTGCTTCGGCCCCGATGCCGCGGACTACCGCGTGGAGCTGTTCGCCGGCTACCACGCCGACCGGCCCGAGCTGCCCGACACGCTGGCGCCGCAGTTCGCGGACGCCCGCGACTTCTTCGAGGCGTTCGGCTGGACGGTGGCGGTGAGCGAGACGCTCGAGGCGGACGACCTGCTCGGCTCCTACGCCGCACGCGAGGCCGACGCCGGGGGGAGCGTGCTCGTCATGACCGGGGACCGCGACATGTTCCAGTGCGCGAGCGAGCGCGTGATCGTGCTCTACGTGCGCACCGGCGCGCGGGGGGCGGAGCTCGTGGACCCCGCTGCGGTCCGCCGTCGCTACGGCGTGCCGCCGGAGCTCGTGCCCGACTTCATCGCGCTGCGAGGCGACCCGTCGGACGGCATCCCGGGCGCGAAGGGGATCGGCGAGAAGGGGGCGGCGGACCTGCTCGCGCGCCACGGCTCGCTCGAGGCCGCGCTCGACGGGGCGCTGCGCGAGTCGAGGCCGAGCGTGCGCCGCGCGCTCGTCGAGCAGCGCGAGGAGCTGCTGCGCTTCAAGGAGATCGCGACGCTGCGGATGGTGGACGTGGAGCGCCCGCCCGACCGCGCCACCGACTTCGAGGGGGCCGCGCTCGCCGCGCGCGCCCGCGGGATGGACCGGCTCGGCAAGCGCCTCGAGCCGGCGGAGTAGGCCCGGGTTCGGCTCGCAGGCCGGCTCCCGGGGCTGCGGCGGAACGGCGAAGGGCCCTCCGGAGAGGGCCCTTCGCGAGAGGTGGAGGCGGCCGGTACTGCCCCGGCGTCCGCGGAACACCATCCCGATGCTTGCTACGAGCGTTCCCGTCGGAGTCTGATCTCGGCAACCAGGTCGGTCGATCCGCGGGGTACGTCCCCGGCGCCATACCCTCGAAGTTGTCCCCCGGCGACTGAGGGTCCGGCCGCCGGGGTCAGCCCGCTGGCTGAAGCCGCTTGACCGGACCGCGGGCTGCCCGGGGCGACTCCTCACCTACCTAAGCGGCGAGGGCGAACGAGTGATCTCGATCCGCACGTATTGGTTTCCGGGATCATTTAACGAGGCCAACCCGGAGTCCTCGACTCGCCACACCGGGACGATCAAGCTCCACGTCGAAGCTGGTTCGCCCCCTTGTCGCCCGGTCAAGGATAGCGGCGCCCGCGCGCTCAGCGAGGGTCTTCCCCTAGGGAGGATTCCGAATGGTCAGACTCCCCTGCGCGCGGCAGTCTCGGTGCACGTTCAAGCGTCAACCACCGAGAGGATCGAGATGAACACCGAACCGAACCAGCCCCAGCCGCAGGAGAGCCGGCCCCAGCCGGGACCGGAGGCCCCGCCTCGGCCGAGGAAGCTGCTGCGCTCGCGCTCGGAACGGGTGCTCGGCGGCGTCTGCGGCGGGCTCGGGCGCTACTTCAACGTCGACCCGATCATCTTCCGGATCGCGGCGATCGCGCTCGTCCTGCTCGGTGGCGCCGGCCTGCTGCTCTACCTGGCCGCGGTCCTGCTCGTCCCGGCGGAGGACTCGCCCGGCGCCACGGCCCCCGCGCAGGGACAGAACCGGGCGCTCGTGGTGGTGGGCGTCGTCGTGCTGCTGCTGGTTGCGTGGCCCTTTCTCCTCGGGGGTGGGCTCCTCCTGGCAGGGCTTTTCCTCCCGCTCGCCATTCTGGTCGGCGCCGGTGTCCTTGCCTGGTGGCTCGTCGCCGGCGAGGGGCCGAGCGGAGGCGCCGGCGATATCGCCAAGCGGGCGGCGCTCGGCATCGGCGTCCTAATCGGCTGTGCCCTGATCGCCCTGTGCGGCGCCTGGGCGGCAGCGGCGGGCGGCGACACCGTCGTGGCGATCCTCGTGATCGGCGCCGGCCTGGCGGTCCTGGCGGGGGCATTCCTGCGGCCGGTACGTTGGCTGATCCTGCCCGCGGTGTCGCTCGCGCTGGCCGCGGGCTTCGTCTCCGCCGCGGGGCTCGACCTCGACGGCGGGGTGGGCGAGCGCGAGTACCGCCCGGCCTCGAGCGCCGACCTGCACGACCGCTACGAGCTCGGCATGGGTGAGCTCGTGATCGACCTGCGGGACACCGACCTGCCCGCCGGCGACGTTCCGCTAGAGCTCGACCTCGGCATCGGCGCGGCGCGCGTGCTGGTGCCCGAGGAGGTGTGCGTGGCCGCGCACGCCGAGCTCGGGATGGGCGAGGTGCGCGTGCTCGGCCGCCGCAACGACGGCATCGACGTGGACTACGAGGAAGCCCCCGACGCGAGCTCCGAGGTCACGCGGCTCGTGCTGGACGCGGAGGTCGGGATCGGCGAGCTGCGCGTGAGCGACGGCACCGACTTCGACGAGTTCGGCGAGGACCGCTTCGGCTTCGGCCCGAGCTCGGACGGCTTCGACGACGAGGAGCAGGACGGCAACCGGGCATGCGCAGCAACCGGGGTGACCGCGAGTGGCTGACCGGCCTGAGACGGCGTCGCTGGTCGCGGGACTGGCGATCGTCGCACTGGGCGTCGTCCTGCTGCTCCACTCGAGCGGCGTGCTCGAGCTCAGCTTTGGCGCCTTCGCCCCCGTCGCGTGTGCCGCGACGGGGGCGATCCTGCTGGCGCGCGGCCTGACGAGGGACGGGTGAGCGAGCTCGTCCGCGACCGCTCGTCGGCCTGGCTCGGCGGCGTCTGCGCCGGTGTGGCGCGGCGCTACGGCGTGGACGTCTCGCTGGTGCGCTTCGCGTTCGTGGTGTTCGCCGCCGCAGGCGGGCTCGGCTTCGCGGTGTACGCGCTCGCCTGGCTCTTCATGCCGGCCGGCGCGGGCGCCCCGGCGCGCAGGCGCATACCCACCGGGCGCGCCGCGGTCGAGGTCGCGCTCGGCACCGGCCTGTTGCTGCTGAGCGTGCTGCTCAGCTTCCGGGCGCTCGGCCTCTGGTTCTCGGACGCGTTGGTTTGGCCGCTCGTGCTGGTGGCGAGCGGCGGCGCGCTGATCTGGCGCCAGTCGCTCGATCGTCCCGAGCCGGACCTGCCCTCGGCTGAGCCGTCGTCCCCGGAGGCGGCCGGGTCGCCGCCGCCGGGCGCACGCCTCACGGCCGGCGACCGTCGGCGAGCTGCGGCCGCCGCAGCGGTCTCGCGCACGGGCGTCGGGATCGCGCTCGTGCTGGCAGCCGGGTTCGTGTTCCTCGAGACCACGGGCGCGCTCGGCGCAGCGCGCGACGTGCTGCTGGCGCTGATCGCCGCGGTGGTGGTGCTCGGCGTGATCTTCGCGCCCTGGATACTGCGCCTCGTGCGATCACTCACGGCCGAGCGCGCCCAGCGAATCCGCTCGCAGGAGCGCGCGGAGCTGGCCGCCCACCTGCACGACTCCGTGCTCCAGACGCTCGCCATGGTCCAGCGGCGCGCCGAGGACCCGACCGAGGTGGCCGCGCTCGCACGCCGCCAGGAGCGCGAGCTGCGGGCCTGGCTCTCCGGGCGCCCCCAGCCGGGCATGGCGGCCGGGCTCGCCCCCGCGCTCGAGGCCGCCGCCACAGAGGTGGAGGAGCGCCACGGGACGCCCGTGGAGCTCGTGCTGGTGGGTGACGTCGAGCTCGACGCCGCCACCGAGGCGGTGGTTGCGGCTGCCCGCGAGGCGATGACGAACGCCGCGAAGTTCGGCGCCGGCTCGCCGATCGACGTGTATTCGGAGGTGGCCAACGGGCGCGTCCAGGTGTTCGTGCGCGACCGCGGCCCCGGCTTCGACACCGGCTCGATCCCGCCCGACCGGCGCGGGGTGCGCGAGTCGATCGTCGGCCGCATGGAGCGCCACGGAGGGCGCGCGCGGATCACGAGCTCGCCCGACGCGGGCACCGAGGTCGAGCTCCTGCTCGAACGGGAGCCGGCGGGGTGAGCGGCCCGCGCGTGCTGATCGTCGACGACCACCAGCTGTTCCGCTCCGGCGTGCGCGCCGAGCTCGAGCCGCTGCTCGACATCGCGGGGGAGGCGGCGGGCGTGGAGCAGGCGGTGGACGCGATCGCCGTCACGCGCCCCGACGTGGTGCTGCTCGACGTGCACATGCCCAACGGCGGCGGTGTCGAGGTGATCAGGCGCACGGCCGCGACGATCGAGCACCCGCCCTGCTTCCTCGCGCTGTCGGTGTCGGACGCCGCCGAGGACGTGATCGCCGTGATCCGCGCCGGCGCGCGCGGCTACGTGACCAAGAGCATCTCGGGCGAGGAGCTCGCCGACGCGGTCCAGCGCGTGGCCGAGGGGGATGCGGTGTTCTCGCCGCGGCTCGCGGGC
>DASQNF010000243.1:0-6122 GCA_035645115.1 Thermoleophilaceae bacterium
GCGAACAAGGCCAGGACTACAAGGTCGAGCTGATCGAGGACCTGGTGCGCGACCAGGGGGTGGAGAGCGTCTCGCTCTACCGCAACGGTCCCTTCACCGATCTCTGCCGCGGCCCGCACGGGCCGAGCACCAAGCGGATCAAGGCGTTCAAGCTCACCTCGGTGGCGGGCGCGTACTGGCGCGGTGACGCGAGCCGCCAGATGCTCACGCGCGTGTACGGGACCGCGTTCCTCTCGAAGGAGGAGCTCGAGCGCCACCTGGAGCGGCTCGAGCAGGCGCGCGCGCGCTACCATCGCAAGCTTGGGCGCGAGCTCGACCTGTTCATGCTCTCCGAGCTCTCGCCGGGCTCGCCCTTCTGGCTGCCGGACGGCATGCAGATCTGGAACGAGCTCACCACGCTCTGGCGCGACACCAACGTCGAGCGCGGCTACACCGAGGTGAAGACGCCGGTCCTCTACGACGTGGACCTCTGGAAGCAGTCGGGCCACTGGCACGTGTACCGCGAGCACATGTACTTCACGGACGTGGAGGAGCGGGCGATGGGCCTCAAGCCGATGAACTGCCCGGCCCACTGCCAGATCTACAAGCGCGAGAACCGCTCCTACCGCGACCTGCCGATCCGGCTGGCCGAGCAGGGGCTGGTTCACCGACACGAGCCGAGCGGCACCCTGCACGGGCTGCTGCGCGTGCGCCACATCACCCAGGACGACGCCCACGTGTTCTGCACCGAGGAGCAGATCGAGGAGGAGGCGCTGCGCTGCCTCGACTTCGGCTTCTTCATCTACCGGCAGTTCGGCTTCGAGCCGCGGCTCGAGCTGTCGACCAGGCCCGCCAAGCGCGTGGGCAGCGACGAGATGTGGGACAAGGCCGAGGCGGCGCTCGTGCGCACCCTCGAGGACAACGACCTCGAGTACGAGCTGAACGAGGGTGACGGCGCCTTCTACGGCCCCAAGGTCGACGCCCACCTGACCGACGCGATCGGCCGCTCCTGGCAGCTCGGCACCGTGCAGCTCGACTACTACATGCCCGAGCAGTTCGAGCTCGCCTACACGGGGGCCGACAACGCGGAGCACCGGCCCGTGATGATCCACCGCGCGCTGATGGGCTCCTTCGAGCGCTTCATCGGCATGCTGATCGAGCACTACGGCGGCGAGTTCCCGCTCTGGCTAGCGCCGGTGCAGGCCGCGGTGCTGCCGATCTCCGACCGCCACCTGGATTACGCGGAGGAGGTGGCGCGCCGGCTCGACGCCGCGGGCGTCCGCGCCCGGGTGGACGAGCGCTCCGAGTCGATCGGCAAGAAGATCCGCGAGGCCGAGTTGCGCAAGGTGCCCTACATGCTGGTGGTCGGGGACAGCGAGCGGGATGCCGGGGAGGTCGCGGTGCGCCGCCGCCGCGAGGGCGACCTGGGGGCGATGGCGGTGGCGGAGTTCGCCGCGCGGGCGCGCGACGAGATCGTGGATAGGCGCTAACATCGCGGCGGATGGAAGGACCCCCCGCGCTTTGACGCCCATACCTAGCTTCGCCTAGTGCCGATCCCGCGAAAGTTCGATCGGCGCCCCCCAGAGCGCGACGAGACACGTATCAACGAGCGGATCCGCGTACCGCAGGTGCGGCTGATCGGCGAGGACGGCAACCAGATCGGCGTCGTCGACACGCAGAAGGCGCTGCGCTACGCCCAGGAGCGCGACCTCGACCTCGTAGAAGTGGCCGCCGACGCCCGCCCGCCGGTCTGCCGCGTGCTCGACTACTCGAAGTACAAGTACGAGCAGGAGCAGAAGGCGAAGGCCGCGCGCCGCCACCAGAAGCAGGTCAACGTGCGGGAGATCAAGCTGCGCCCGAAGATCGCGACGAACGACTACGAGACCAAGAAGAACCACGTGGTGCGCTTCCTGACGGGCGACGACCGCGTGAAGGTCACGATCATGTTCCGCGGCCGCGAGCAGACTCACCCAGAGCGCGGCGAGATGCTCCTGATGCGGCTCGCCGAGGACGTGGCCGAGCTCGGCACGATCGAGCAGTACCCGCAGCAGGACGGTCGCAACATGACGATGCTGCTCGCGCCGGTGAAGCGGAAGCCGGCGCTCGAGGGCACGGCCGAGGGGGACGGCACGTCGGCGGCGCCGGGTGAAGCGCCCGCATCGGCGGCGCCGGGCGAAGCGCCCGCTGCGCCGGAGGCGCCGGCCGAGGCGCCGGAGCCACCGGCGGTCGCACCCGAACCGGCTGCTGCGCCGCCCGCGCGGGCGCCCGTGCCGGCCGAGTCCGAGGCCTCCTAGGCAGTGCTCGCCGCCGGCGGGTAGCGGGCGCTCGCACCCGCGGGCGCCCCGGGAGCCGTCTGCTTCAATACAGCGTCCGATGCCGAAGATGAAGACCCACTCCGGCGCCAAGAAGCGCTTTCGCAAGACGGGTACGAAGAAGCTGCGCGCGCGTCACTCCTTCACGAGCCACAACCTCGGGAAGAAGACGGCCAAGCGCAAACGGTGGCTCGGGCGCCCGTCCGAGGTGGCGCAGCACGATCGCCACCGGGTCAAGGAGCTGCTCCACAAGTGAGCCGGGTCAAGCGTTCAGTCTCCGCGCGCAAGAAGCGCCGCGCCACGCTCGAGCGGACCAAGGGCTACCGCGGGCAGGCCAAGTCGAGCTACAAGCGCGCCAAGGAGGCGCTGCTCAAGGCGGACTCCTACGCCTACCGCGACCGGCGCAACCGCAAGCGCGACTTCCGCAAGCTCTGGATCGTGCGCATCAATGCCGCCGCCCGCCAGGAGGGCATGAGCTACAGCCAGTTCATGCACGGCATGAAGCTGGCGGGCATCGAGGTCGACCGCAAGATGCTGGCGGACATCGCGGTGCGTGACCCCGAGACGTTTCGGCGCTTTGCCGAGCAGGCCCGGGAGGCCGCGGCGGCGTAGGGGCCGGCACGGAACCGAACTCTCCCGGGCGCCCTCTGAGGCGCCCTTCTTGTTCGATGATCAGCTCGCCCGACAACCACAAGCTCAGGACGATCCGCAAGCTCCAGCGGAAGCGCTGGCGCACCAAGCTCGGCCTGTTCGCGGCCGAGGGCGAGGACCTGGTCGGGGCCGCCGCCGCCGCGGGCTGGGCGCCGGAGTTCGTGTTGCGGGCGCAGGAAGACGTGGAGCCCGAGCTGCTGGCGGAGGTGAGCGCGCTCGGGTCCGGGAGCCGGGTGATCGGGGTGTACCGCCAGCGCTGGTCGGAGCCGAGCGGCCCCGTGCTCGTGTACCTCCACCGCGTGGAGGACCCGGGGAACGTGGGCGCGGTGATCCGCTCGGCGCACGCGCTCGCCGACGCCACGGTCGTGCTCGGGCCGGGCTGCGCGGACCCGTTCTCGCCCAAGGCCGTCAGGGCATCGATGGGCTCGCTGTTCGCCCGGCCGCCGGCACGGGCCGCGCTGGAGGCGCTCTCCGGCACGCTGGTGGCGCTCTCGGCGCGCGGCGAGCGCACGCTCGCGGAGGTGGAGCTCGAGCCGCCGCTCGTGCTCTGCCTGGGCTCCGAGCGGGAGGGCCTGCCCACTGAGCTGGCCGGCGAGGCGGTGCGGATCCCGGTGGCCACCGACTCGCTCAACGTGGCGATGGCCGCCAGCGTGGCCCTCTACGAGGTGGCCACGCGGAGCCGGCCGCGCGGGCCGGGCGCGCGGGTACGTGCCTAGGATTGCCGCGGATGCCTGACCTCCAGCAGCTGCGCGGCGAGGCCGAGGCCGCCATCGAAGCAGCCGGGTCGGCGGCCGAGCTCGAGCAGCTGCGCGTGCGCTACCTCGGCCGCAAGTCCGAGCTCACGCAGGCGCTGCGCTCGATCGGCGAGCTCCCGGCCGAGCAGCGCGGCCCGGTCGGCAAGCAGGCGAACGAGGTGAGGCGGGCGCTCGAGGAACTGCTCGAGGGGCGCACCGCCAAGCTCGAGGCGGCCGAGCTCGACCGCCGCTTGGCCGCCGACCGCATCGACGTGACGCTGCCGGGCGACCCGCCCCAGCCGGGCGGGCGCCTCCACCTCGTCTCGCAGATCAGGCGCGAGATGGAGGACGTCTTCGTCGGGCTCGGGTTCTCCGTGCTCGAGGGGCCCGAGATCGACTACGAGTACTACAACTTCACCGCGCTCAACCACCCGCCCGAGCACCCGGCGCGGGGCCCGCAGGACACCTTCTACCTCGGCGGCGGCGAGAGCGTGCTGCTTCGCACCCACACCTCGCCGATGCAGGTGCGGGCCATGGAGCTGCAGGGGCCGCCGATCTACATCGTGGTGCCGGGCCGGGTCTACCGACCCGACACGCCGGACGCGACCCACGTGCCGATGTTCCACCAGCTCGAGGGGCTTGCGATCGACGAGGGCATCACGCTCGCCGACCTGCAGGGGGTGCTGCTGCAGTTCGCGCGCCAGATGTTCGGCGAGCACACGGAGGTGCGGCTGCGGCCCGGCTACTTCCCGTTCACCGAGCCGAGCGTGGAGGTGGACGTGTCCTGCTTTCGCTGCGGCGGCACTGGATTCGAGGGCCCGCAGCGCTGCGGCACCTGCAAGGGGGAGGCCTGGATCGAGATCCTCGGCTCGGGGATGGTCGACCCGAACGTGCTCGACTA
This sequence comes from Thermoleophilaceae bacterium, assembly GCA_035645115.1. Taxonomy (GTDB): domain Bacteria; phylum Actinomycetota; class Thermoleophilia; order Solirubrobacterales; family Thermoleophilaceae; genus JACVRW01. Next base: position 4,578 of record DASQNF010000243.1, read on the forward strand.
CGTGGCGGCAAGCGGCTACGACAACGAGGGCGTCCAGGGGTTCGCGTTCGGGATGGGGATCGAGCGGATCGCGAGCATCGTCTACGAGGTCCCCGACCTGCGCCTGCTCTGGGACAACGACGTGCGGCTGCTGGAGCAGTTCGGCGCATGAGGGTGCCGCTCGCCTGGCTGCGCTCCTACTGCGACCCCGGCGTCGGCGCCGAGGAGGTGGCGAACGCGCTGACGATGGCGGGCGACAAGCTCGAGCGCCTGCACCGCGTCGGCGTGGGGGACCCCTCGGGCTTTCTCACCGGCAGGGTGCTCGAGGCGGAGCGCCATCCGAACGCCGACCGCCTGAGCGTCTGTCTCGTGGACGTCGGCCGCTCGGACCCGCAGACGATCGTCTGCGGCGCGCCGAACGTGGCCGCCGGCCAGACCGTGGCGGTGGCGCTGCCGGGCGCGCTGATGCCGGACGGGAGCACGCTGGGCGAGGCGAAGCTGCGCGGCGTCAGCTCGAGCGGGATGATCCTGGCCGAGGACGAGGTCGGGATCGGCGAGGACCACCAGGGGATAATGGTGCTTTCGAGCGAGCTCCCGGTCGGCGCGCCGCTCGCCGAGCACCTGCCGATCGCCGACGAGGTGCTCGAGCTCGAGGTCACGCCGAACCGCCCGGACACGATGAGCGTCTACGGGGTGGCACGCGACCTGCACGCGGTGAGCGGGGCGCCCCTCGCCGACGATCCGAGCGCCGCCGACGCGGAGCCGCGCGGCTCCGATTCCGCGCATGACCACGCGAGCGTCGAGATCGACCCGGAGATCTGCCTGCGCTTCACCGCGCGCGTGTACGAGGGCGTCACGATCGGCCCCTCGCCCCTGTGGCTCAAGCAGCGGCTGAGGGCGGCCGGCCAGCGGCCGATATCGAACGTGGTCGACATCACGAACTACGTGATGCTCGCCACCGGCCAGCCGCTGCACGCGTTCGACCTCGACGAAGTGCGCGGCGCTCGCATCGACGTGCGCCGGGCGCGCGCGGGCGAGACGATGACAACGCTCGACGGGGTGGAGCGCGAGCTCGGCCCCGAGGCCGCGCTCGTGTGCGACGGCGAGGGGCCTAGTGGGATCGCGGGGATCATGGGCGGCCAGGTCTCCGAGGTCTCCGAGCGGACCACGCGCGTGCTGATGGAGGCCGCGACCTGGGTCGGCCCGAACATCATGCGCACCTCGAAGGCGCTCGGCCTGCGCACGGAAGCTTCGGCGCGGTTCGAGAAGCAGCTGCACCCCGAGCTCGCCATGGCCGGCCAGCGGCTGGCAGCGCGGCTGCTCGTGGAGCTGTGCGGCGCGCGCATGGCGCCGGGCACGATCGACGTCTACCCCAAGCGCGCGGAGCCGCGCGTGGCGGTGCTTCGCCACGAGCGCATGGAGCGCCTGCTCGGCGAGCGGATCGCGCCCGAGCGGGCCCGGCAGATCCTGGTCCGGCTCGGGTTCGAGCGGGCGCCGGGGGAGGGCGAGGGCGAGGCCTGGCGTGTGCCGTCCTGGCGCGACTCCGACGTGCAGCGCGAGGCCGAC
>DASQNF010000244.1:0-9608 GCA_035645115.1 Thermoleophilaceae bacterium
CGCAGTCACCCAACGGCGCGCGGAGAGCGATTGTAGCGGTGCTCCGAGGGCGGCCGGCGCGGCGCTCCGAGGGGGACCGGCCCCCCATGGCCCCGGTCCTCCGATGGGCGGGCCGACGCCTGCGCCGGTGCTCAGGCCGCGCTGCGGAGCGGGCTCCGAAGCACGCGCTCGGCCAGCTCCACGGCTTCGGAGGGGGTGTCGAACTCGATCTCGGCCCGGCAGCGCTCGCCCTTGGACCTGACCCGCACCTCGCGGCCGAGTGCGGTCGAAAGCGCGTCCTCAGCGGCGGCGAGCGCCTCCGCGAGGTCGGGGTGAATTACGGCGCGGGTGCGTGGCAGCGCCTCCTTGCTGCCGGTCTGTGCCTCGCGCGCCCGGCGCTCGGTCTCGCGCACGGACCACGCGCCGTCGCGAGCGTCGAGAGCGAGCCGGCGCCGGAGCCCGTGGTCCTTGCAGAGCAGCAGCGCGCGGCCGTGGCCCTCGCTGAGCACGCCGGACTCGATCAGCTCGAGCACCTCCTCGGGGAGGTCGAGCAGGCGGATCAGGTTCGAGATCGCCACCCTGCTGCGGCCGACTCGCCGACCGACCTCCTCCTTGGTCAGCCCCAGGTCGTCCACCAGCATCGCGCACGCGCGCGCCTCCTCGACCGCGTTCAGGTCGACCCGCGCCATGTTCTCCGCGAGGGCGAGGTCGAGCCGCTCCCAGTCGTCGGCCGCGCGGACCACAGCCGGGATCGAGTCCAGCTCCGCGAGCTTGGCCGCGCGCAGCCGGCGCTCGCCGGCGAGCAGCTCGTAGCGGCCTCCGGCGAGGGCGCGCACCACGATCGGCTGCAGCAGGCCGCGTGCCCGGATCGAGTCCGCGAGGGCTGCTAGGGCGGCCTCGTCGAAGGAGCGCCGGGGCTGGCGCGGGTTCGGATCGACGAGCTCGACCGGGATCTCCCGCAGGCCGTCCTCGCCCGGCTCGTCGCGCGGCAGGATGGCGGCCAGGCCGCGGCCCATCCCGCGGCGATCCTCAGCCACGCGCTGCGAGCTCCTTCGCAAGCTTCAGGTAGGCGGCCGAGCCGGCGCTCTGCGGAGCGTGTCTCAGCACCGGGACGCCGAAGCTCGGGGCCTCACCGAGGCGCACGTTGCGCGGAACCACGGTGTCGAAGACGAGCTCGGGGAAGTGCTCGCGTACCTCGCGCTCGACGTCGCGCGCGAGCCGGGTCCGACCGTCGTGCATCGTCAGGATCATCCCGGCCACGGTCAGGCGCGGGTTCAGCTCCCGCTGGATCAGAGAGAGCGTGTCGAGCAGCTGCGCGAGGCCCTCGAGCGCGAAGTACTCGGTCTGGACCGGCACGATCACCTTGTCGGCCGCGACCAGCGCGTTGACGGTGAGCGGGCCGAGCGACGGCGGGCAGTCGAGCAGCGTGAACAGGTAGCGCTCCCTGACCCGGCCGAGACGGTCGCGGAGGATCGTCTCCGAGCCGGCAATTCGCGGCAACTCGACGTTGGCCCCCGCCAGCTCGGGCGTGGAGGGAACGACGTCGAGCCGCGGGTGCGCGCTCGCCGCTGCCGCCTCCGGAAGGCTGAGCTCGCCGGAGAGGCAGTCGTAGACGTTGGGCGAGCAGTCCTTCGCCAGGCCGAGCGCGACCGTCGCGTTGCACTGCGGGTCCAGGTCGGCGAGCAGGGTGGGGTAGCCGGCGTCGGCGATGCTGGCGCCGAGGTTCACGGCGGTCGTGGTCTTGCCCACGCCGCCCTTCTGGTTCGCGACTGCGAGAACGCTGCCCATCGTGTTCGGGAAGCTACGGTCGGTACCGGTCGGAACGAGCCCTCCCGGAAGGCGTGATTCGCCGGTTCGGAGCCGAATCCTTCCCCAGCGGCCCGCGGGGGCGGGGCGGGTGGCTCCGCCTCCGAAGTTGCTCCTGTGGCGGGTAACGGCTGTCCTCCGGAGAGCCCTGCGGGGAGTGCGGGAACCCCGACGCGCCGCCGGTCCCCGCGACGAATTCGTCAGCGAACTGATCAGTGAGCTGACGACTCTTGGCGGAGGTGTACCGCGTCGCCGCTCCGGGCAGGCAGCCCCGGGCCCAAGGCATCCGAACGCGGCGCGCGCTGCCGGCCCGGCCGCCCCGGTACCAGCCGACGAATCCTCGGCCCAGCGTACGCTTCGCCGGTCCGGGCAGCCCAGCCCGGGGGCCACTCACCCCAGCGGCCGCCCAGCCGACGGCCGCCCAGCCGACGGCCGATCAGTCCAGCCGGCCGCCCAGCCCAGCGGTGGGTCAGCCCCGGCCTTCGGGTGCCCGGCGGCCACTCACCCCAGCGGCCGCTTGCGCGCCATCCCCGCGCGGCGGGGGTAGCCGGGCGGCGTCGGCGCCGTCTTTCGGAAGACGTGCAGGTGGCGGGCGCGCGAGCCCTCGAAGGGCGTCACCCCCAACGGCTCGGCGACCTGGAGCCCGAGCCGCGCCGCCGCCTTTGCTCCGGCGGCCTCCTCGTCCGCCGAGCGCGCCCCCTTCCACGCCACCAGCACGCCCCCCGGGCGCAGCAGCGGAGCGGCGTACTCCACCAGCACGGGCAGGGCGTCCACGGCGCGCGCGGTCACGGCGTCGTATGCCTCGCGACCGCCGCCGAGCCCCGCGTCGATGCGCCCCCAGTCCTCGGCGCGTGCCGTGACCGAGCGCGCGCCTGTCACCTGCGCCGCCTGGATCAGCCTGTCTATCACCGCGGTCTTGCGGCCGGCCGACTCCACGAGGTCGACCCGTGCTCGAGGAAGGGCGACAGCGAGCACGAGCCCTGGGAAGCCGGCGCCGGCGCCCACGTCGGCGATCCGGCGCGCGCCGCGCAGCCCTTCGACCGCCAGGCCGCTGAGGCTGTCGGCGACGTGGACCTCGAGCGCCGCGCCAGGGTCGCTGACAGTGGTGTGCGGGTCGGGCTCCGCCTCGAGGGCGGCCAGCAGCCGCTCGATCTGGCCCACGGCCCCGGCCGGCAGCCGGTGGCGCCGCGAGAGGGCTTCGAGCGCCTCGCGCAGCGGCGGCTATCCCCGCAGGCCGGAAGGCGCAAGGCCGGCCGCCGGCGACACCACCAGCCGCCGGTCGGGCTCGTCGCCCTCGCTGTGGGTCTCCACGTCCCCGCGCTCGCTCAGGTAGGTGTGGACGACCTTGCGCTCGGTCGCGCGCATCGGCTCGAGTTCCACCGGGCGGTCGTAGCGAAGCGCCTCGGCGGCCGCGCGGTCGGCCATCCGGTGGAGCGCGTGCTCGCGGCGCTCGCGGTAGCCCGCGGCGTCGACGGTCACCTGCTTGCGCTCCTGCGCGCCGAGGAAGGCCGCGCGGAACGCGAGGTGCTGCAGGGCGTCGATCGTGGAGCCGTGCTTGCCGATCAGCAGGCCGAGCTCGTCGCCGTTCACGGTGGCGCGTATCTCCTCGTCGCCCTCCTCGATGTCGACGGTGGCGCGCAGGCCCAGCGCGTGCACCACCCGCCCCACGATCGCCCGGACCCGCTCGGCGGGCTCGTCGGGCAGGCTGTCCGCGAGGTCGCGCCACGCCTCGAGATCCACCTCGGCCCGTACCCGTGCCAACCCGTCCGGCCCCGGCTCGGCCGCGATCTCGAAGCGCACACAGTCGGCGCTCAAGCCCGGAAAGCGGGGCTCGAGCGCCTTCATGGCCGCCCACTTGGCCTCGCCGAGGCTTGCGGCCTCCGCTTCGGCGACCAGATCCTCGGGCTGCGGATCGTCGCTCACCCGCATCGCCTCGGCGTCAGCGCCGCCGCCCAGAGCGCTTCTTCTTCTTGCGCGGCGAGGAGGGAGGCGCCTTGGCCGGCCCGCCGTTGCCGCCCGCGTCCTCCCCGCCCTTTGCCGCCGCCTTCGGACCCTTGGCCGTCTTCGCCGAGCCGGCCTTCGTGGAGCCGGCCCTCGCCGTGCCGGCCTTGGCGGAGCCGGCCTTCGCCGACCCGGCCTTCGGGGAGCCGGCCTTCGGGGAGCCGGCCTTCGGCTCGGCCTGCGCCGAGCCGGCGCCGCCCCCGTCGGCCGCGGCGGCCATCGCCGTGGCCGGCTTGCCGCGCGCCGGCTTCGGGCCGCCCTTCTCCTCCGCCGCCTCCGCGTCCAGCACCGGCTTCGGGTAGAGCTTCTTCACGAGCAGCTGCTGTCCGATCGTCCAGACGTTCGTGGTGATCCAGTAGACGATCAGGCCGGCCTCGAAGTTGATGATGAAGATCACGAACACGAACGGCAGCGCGAACATGATCCGGCGCTGCATCGGGTCCGCGCTGATCGCCGTGACGGCGCTGGCAGCCAGCTGGGTGCCCACGTAGAGCACGATCAGCACGCCGAGCAGGACGGGATCGGTGACCTTCGCCGCGAGGTCCTCGATCGCGAAGAAGCTGGTGTTGTCCGCCAGGTCCGCCTTGAACTCGGGCGAGCGCAGCAGGTAGAAGAGCGAGATGAAGAACGGGATCTGGAGCAGCAGCGGGAGGCACGAGCCCAGCGGATTGACCTTCTCGCGCTGGTAGAAGGCCATGACCTCCTGGTTCATGCGCTGCTTGTCGTCCTTGTAGCGCTCCTGGATCTTCTTGATCTCGGGCTGCAGCGTCTGCAGGCGCTGCATCGACTTCACGCCCTTGAAGGTCAGGGGCAGGATCAGGATCCGGACCGTGAAGGTGAGCAGGATGATCGACCAGCCCCAGGACCCCTCGAAATCGCCGATCACGTCGTGCCAGAACTCGAGCACCCACTGGCAGGCGTCGATGAGCGGCTGGAGGACGTTGGCGATGTACATGGGCTAGGGCTGAGGGCGCGGGCGGAACAGCGTCTGGTCCTCCACGAAGTCGACGCCGCCATGGCTCCAGGGGTTGCAGCGCAGCAACCGCCAGGCGGCGAGGACGGCTCCCCGGACCACACCGTAGCTGCGGACTGCCTGCACGGCGTACTCGGAGCAGCTCGGATGGTACTTGCAGCGCGCCGGCAGTCCCGGGGAGACCGCGCGCTGGTAGAGGCGCACGGGCGCGAGCACGACCGCTCGAAGCGAGCTCACCAGCCCTCCGCCCGGCCGGTCACCGATCGTCCGACGCAGTCGCGAGACCGGCCTCCTCGAGAACGCTTCGCAGCGCACGCTCGATCGCCGGCTCCCCGCCCTCGCGAGCCAGCTCCCCTGCTGCGGGCCGCGCCACGATCACAAAGTCGTGGCCGTCGCGCAGAGCTGCGGCGTTCGCCCAGAAGGCCTCCCTCAGCAGCCGCTTCATGCGGTTTCGCTCGACCGCCCCGCCGAGCTTGCGCCCCACGGAGACGCCGAGTCGGGGCTCACGGTCCTCATCGGGGCGGGGAAACGCGTAAACGACCAGGTGCCGGCTCGCGTGCGAGCGGCCCTCCCGGTAGACGCGCTCGAACTCGCCGCTGCGCGACAGCCGGCGGCGCTTGCGGCGCGCGCGGTCGGCCATCGAGCTACGGGGTGAGCCGCTTGCGGCCCTTGTCCCGGCGGCGCTTGAGCAGCTTCCTGCCGGCGCGAGAGCTCATGCGCGCACGAAAGCCATGGGTGCGTGCGCGCTTGCGCTTCTTGGGCTGGTAGGTGCGCTTCATCGGGGACAGCCAGGGTACAAGATGGCCCACGCGCCGCCGCCGCCGACGGCTTTTCTCGCGTTTTGCGAGGACCCCCCAGGTGACCGGCGCGGGCCCCGTTAAGCGGGTGTAGACTCGGCCGCGCCGAGGGCAGCGGGAAGATCCTCTCCCCCGCGCGGTCCTCCCTTTCGACAGTCTCAGCAAGGCCCTGAGGAGGGTCCGACCGCACGTGCCGGCACAGCTCGATCAGATCTGGGACAGCGTCCGCGATGCGCTTCGGGAGGACACTCCCGACTTCAAGTTCCAGATCTGGCTGGATCCGCTCGAGCTCGCCGGGGTCAGCGAGTCGACTCTCTTCGTGCGAGCCCCGGAGCACATCCGCACCTCGGTAACCGAGCGTTACCTGCCGCTGCTGCGTCGCGCCGCCGCCAGGGCCTTCGACCCGCGGGCGACCGTGGAGGTGGTCGGAGCGGACTGGGCCCCCCCGCCGAAGGCTGCCGAAGCGGCGCCGGGTCAGGTCCGCCGGGTCCGCGCTGCGACGCCCTCTCACCTCAACCCGAGGTACACCTTCGAGCAGTTCGTGATCGGGGCGGAGAACCACTTCGCGCACGCGGCGGCGCTGGCCGTGGCGGAGCTGCCCGGCCACTCCTACAACCCCCTCTTCCTCCACGGTGCCCCCGGGCTCGGCAAGACCCACCTGCTGCATGCGATCGGCAATTACATCGAGCGCTTCGGCTCCGGCCTCCAGGTCCGCTACGCCACGATCGAGGAGTTCACCACGGAGTTCGTGGCCGCGGTGCGAGCACGCTCGACCTCGCGCTTCAAGGACGATTTCCGGCGCGCCGAGGTCCTGTTGGTCGACGACGTGCAGTTCCTCGCCGGGCGCGCAAAGACGCGCGAAGAGTTCTTCCACACCTTCAACGCGCTGCTCGGCAGCGGGCGCCAGGTCGTGATGACCTCCGACCGCCGTCCAGAGGAGATCCCCGGTCTCGAGGAACGCCTGATCGAGCGCTTCCGTGCCGGCCTCGTGGTCGAGTTGGACAGGCCGGGGCCCGCCGTCCGGCGGACGATCCTGGCCGCACGCGCGCGCCTGGACGGCGTGGAGATGAGCGACGATGCGATCGCAGAGATCGCCGCATGCGTGACCACCAGCGTACGCGCACTCGAGGGCGCTCTCATCCGGGTCGTGGCCTACGCCTCGCTGAAGGGAGAGCCTCCGACCGCCGAGCTGGCGCGCCACGTGCTCAGCCGGCTCGGCGAGAGCACCGGCACCGAGAGCTGCGGCATCCGCGAGATCCTCGACGCCGCGGCCCAGGAGTTCGGGGTCGAACGAGATGCGCTCGTGGCGCGGGACAGGCGTCCGGCCGTGGCGCGCGCCCGTCAAGTGGCGATGTTCCTCGCCCGCGAGTTGACGAGCCACAGCACCACGGAGATCGGTCGCGGCATCGGCGGGCGCGACCATGCGACCGTCCTGCACGCTGTCAACCGTGTCAGCGCAGCAATGGGCACCGACTCCGATATGCACAGGGCGGTGGAGAACCTCCGTCGCCGCTTGGGGCACCCGGCCTGATGACCGGTGCGGCTGGAAGAATCCACAACCCGTCACGAAAGCCCATCCCACACGGGGAGCGGCTTCGGTCGGGATGTCAACTTCCGAACAACCCCAACAACCTCAATCTTGAGATAGGCAGCTCCATTTGAAGCTCACCGTTTCCCGTGAAACGTTCCTCGCCCACCTGGGCATCGCCGTACGCGGCGCATCTACCCGCAGCGCGATCCAGACGTTGTCCGGAGTGCTCGTGCGGGTCGACGACGGCAGCACCGAGTTGCAGGCCACGGACATGGAGCTCGGCGTTCGCGTGGCCCTCGCCACCAAGGACTCCGCCCCCGGCAAGGCGGTCGTGCCCGGCCGGTTGCTGCTCGACGTGGTCCGCTCGCTTCCGAAGGACGATCTCACGCTCGAGTACCGCAGCGCGCAGCAGGACGTGGAGGTCGTGTCGGGCCCCGCCAGGTTCCATCTCCGCACGCTCCCCACCGAGGACTTCCCGAAGCTGCCCGAGGCGCCTGCCGAGGGCGGGTTGACGGTGCCGGCCGGAGTCTTCGTGGACACGATCGGCCGGGTGGCGCGCGCCGCCTCGCGTGACGACACCCGTCCCCACCTCACGGGCGTTCTCGTCACCGCCACCGGCACCGAGCTGCGCATGGTGGCTACCGACTCCTACCGGCTGAGCGTGAAGGAGACACAGCTCGAGCAGGAGCTCGGCGGGTCGATCGAGGCGAACATCCCGGCACGCACGTTGCAGGAGCTCGGCCGGATCGCCTCGGGAAGCGGCGCGGAGACGATCGCGGTGGCCGCCCTCGAGAACCAAGTGGTGTTCACCGTCGACGACGTGGTGCTGTCCTCACGGCTCGTGGAGGGACGCTTCCCGAACTACCAGCAGCTGCTGCCGGAGGCCTACGAGCACGAGCTGCGGGTGGGGCGCGACGAGCTCGTCGAGGTAGTCAGGCGGGTGGGCCTGCTCGCGCAGAAGAACGCGCCGCTGCGGCTGCGCTTCTCGGAAGGCGCGCTCGACATCTCCGCGCAGACCCCCGACGTCGGCGAGGCGAGCGAGTCGCTTCCCGTGCCGTTCAGCGGTGAGACGCTCGAAATCGGCTTCAACCCCGAGTTCTTCCGCGACGGCCTCGAGAGCGCAGAGTCCGACGAGCTCGTGCTCAAGCTGATCAGCCCGCTCCGGCCGGGGCTGATCGAGTCGAGCGGCGAGTCCGGCGCCTTTCGCTATCTCGTCATGCCGATCAGGCTGAACGTGTAGGCGGCCTCGAGGCGTGCGGGTCACCCGCGTCGAGCTGCGCGACTTCCGCAACTACGAGGCGGCCAGGGTCGAGCTGGGCCACGGGCTGACCGTGGTGGCGGGCCCGAACGGGGCCGGCAAGAGCAATCTGATCGAAGCGGTCTACTTCGGCTGCACGGCACGCTCGCCGCGGACCTCCAACGAGCGGGAGCTCGTGCGGCGCGGCGCCGCGCTCACCCGCGTGGTGCTCGACACGCACGACGAGGAGGCCGCGCACCGCATCGAGGTCGGCTACGAGCCCGGCGAGCCGAAGCTGATCCGCGTGGATGACAGCCCGCTTGACAGCCTCGCGGTCACGCCCGCCCGCCCGCTCGTGAGCGTCTTCCTGCCGGAGCGGCTCGAGCTCGTCAAGGGCCCGCCCTCGGCCCGCCGTGCGCATCTCGACCAGGTGGTGGCGGCGCTCTGGCCCGCGCGGGCCGCCACTCGCACGGGTTACTCACGCGCGCTCGCCCAGCGCAACGCGCTGCTCGGCCGGATCCGAGCCGGCATCGCGAGCCCGGCCGCGCTCGACGCCTGGGACGCCGAGCTCGCAGCCCAGGGCATCCGGCTGATGGGCGACCGCGCGGAGGCCGCCGCGGGACTCGTGGCGCCGTTCGCGGAGCTGGCCGAGGCGCTCGGCCTGCCGGGCCGGGCGGAGCTGAGCTACCGCCCGCGCTCGGCCGCCGGCGATGCCGAGGCCCTTGCGGCGGAGCTCGCCGAGCGCCGCGCCGCCGACCTCGAGCGCGGCTTCACCGCTCACGGGCCCCATAGGGACGAGCTGCGGCTCTCGCTCGACGGGGCGGCGCTGCGTGCCTACGGGTCGCAGGGCCAGCAGCGAGCGGCGCTGCTGGCGTTGCTGTTCGCCGAGCGCAGCCTGCTCGCCGAGCGGCGCGCCAGGCCGCCGCTGATGCTGCTCGACGACGTGATGTCGGAGCTCGACGCCGAGCGCCGGGGGCTGCTCGCGGGGCTGCTGTGCTCGGGCGGCCAGGCGATCGTCACCGCCACCGAGTCCGCGCACGTGCCGGGCGCCGCCCCGGCCGGCGCCGACCTGCTGCGGGTCGACGGCGGCACGGTGACCCCCGCCCGGCAGGCGGTAGCGGCAGGATGAGGCGGCTCGCTCCCCGCCCACTTGCCGCCGCCCTCGAGGACGTGCTCGAGCGCGCCGAGCCCGCGACCACGCTCGCGCGCGTGCAGAGCGTGTGGCCCAGTGTGGCCGGGAGCGTCCTCGCGGACTCGGCCCGGCCGGTGGCGGAGCGCGACGGA
>DASQNF010000245.1:0-16662 GCA_035645115.1 Thermoleophilaceae bacterium
CCGCCGAGACGGTGGCCGAGCCACGCGCGGCGCTCGCCCGCGCGCGCGAGCTCGCCGGTCCCAATGGCAGCGTGCTCGCCACCGGCTCGATCTACCTGATCGCGGATCTGGTGCGCGGCGAGACCGCGGTCCGGGCGTCGACCCTCTGAGCTGTCTCTGCCAGGATTCGCCGAGTGGACGGCGACGGACCCCGCTTCGGCGCGATGATCGCCCTCGTGGCGGTTGTGGTGGCCACCGTGATCCTCGTGTTCTTCGGCATCGGCTACGCGCTCGGGAGGCTGTTCCTCTAGTCAGAGGGCGCTTCACGAGCCGATCGCGGCCAGGCGCTTGCGGCCGCGGCGCCCACTACACTCGCCACCCCATGGGCGTCCTCGCCGTGTTCGGCATCGAGAACGACGGGCTGAACCTGGCAGTCAACCTGCTGCTCCTGTTCCTCGTCGTGATCTGGCTGGCGCTGGTCTACTGGACGTTCGCCGACGCCCGCCGCCGGATCGCCGACCCGATGCTCGTGGGGTGCGCGACCGTGGCCTCGCTGTTCCCCTACGTCGGCACGATCATCTACATGATCGTGCGCCCGCCCGAATACCTGGAGGACGTGCGCGAGCGCGAGATCGAGATCGCGGCCGCCGAGGCGCGCCTGGCGAACCTCGAGCACCTCAACTGCCAGTACTGCGGGTTCGAGGTGGAGCGCGCGTTCCTGCGCTGCCCGAGCTGCCTGCGCCGCCTCAAGGAGCCGTGCACGGTCTGCAGAAAGCCGCTCGACCCGCGCTGGAAGATCTGCCCGTACTGCGAGGCCGAGGTGGGCCAGGCGCCGCCCGAACGGCGCCCTCGGCCCAGGCGGGCCTCGGCCGCGGCGGCTGCGGGTCCAAGGCCGGCCTCCCGGCCCGCGCCGGCGCCGACACCGACGCCGCGCCAGCCGCTGCCGCCGGACGGCGGCGTGGAGCGCCCGCCGGCACGGGCCCGGCGTGACCGCCCGCAGTCGGCCGGGTAGATCGTTGGTCCAGCCGGTCCGGCCGCAGCCCGCCGGGCCGCGCCGCCGGCCCACCCACACGACGAACCGAGAGGAGCACCGATGGACCGCACCCTGATCCTGGTGAAGCCGGACGCATTCGAGCGCGGGCTGACCGGCGAGATCGTCGCGCGCTTCGAGCGCAAGGGGCTCGAGATCGTCGCGATGAAGCACATGACCGTGGCGCGCGAGCTCGCCGAGCGCCACTACGCCGAGCACAGCGAGAAGCCGTTCTTCGGCGAGCTCGTGGAGTTCATCACCGGCGGCCCCCTGGTGGCGCTCGTGCTCGAGGGCCACGAGGCCGTGCCGGCGGCTCGTCAGGTGATCGGCGCCACCAACCCGCTCGAGGCGGCGCCGGGCTCGATTCGGGGCGACTTGGGGCTCGAGGTGCAGACCAACCTGGTGCACGGCTCGGACTCCCCTGAGTCCGCCGCGCGTGAGACGGCGCTGTTCTTCCCCGAGCTTTGATCCTCGCGTCGCGCTCGCCACAGCGCAAGGCGATCCTCGAGCAGCTCGGGGTCGCGTTCACCGTGGCGGCGCCCGGGGTGGAGGAGCTCCGCGCGGGCGAGCCGCACGCCCTGGTCGAGGAGAACGCCCTGCGCAAGGCCCGCAGCGTGCAGAGCGAGGAGCTCGTGCTGGGGGCGGACACCGCCGTGGTGATCCGCGGCCGCGTCCACGGGAAGCCGTGCGACCGGGCCGAGGCCGAGCGCTTCCTGCGCGAGCTCTGCGGTCGCGAGCACGAGGTGATGAGCGGCATCGCGTTGCGCGACGCGCGCGGCGAGCGCAGCGCGGTGGCCGTGACGCTCGTGCGCTTTCGCGCGCTCGGCGAGCGGGAGCTCGGCTGGTACCTCGCGAGCGGCGAGTGGGAGGGACGGGCCGGCGGCTACGCGATCCAGGGCAAGGGCGCGGCGCTCGTCGAGCGGATCGAGGGCTGCTACTGGAACGTGGTCGGCCTGCCGGTGGCGGCGCTGCTCGAGCTCGAGCCGGACCTGATAGCCGCGCCGCGAGCGTGAGCCGGCCGGCACGCGCCGAGCGGTGCAACCCCCGTGGCGCGCCCGGGCGCGGGGGACGGGACCGCTAGACTGCACGCCTTCGGGCCGGGCGCCCGCCAGGCGCCCGTCCACCAGCCGGCCGCGGGGGCGTCCCCAGGCAGCCGCAGCGGCGCTTATCCTCCTTTGGCAGAGTCGTAAATGGGCTTCTTCTCCAACCTCACCGGCATGGGCGGCCGCGACATGGCCGTGGACCTCGGGACCGCCAACACGCTCGTCTACGTGCGCGGCCGCGGGATCGTGCTGTCCGAGCCGTCGGTGGTGGCGATCGACTCGCGCACGGGCGAGGTGCACGCGGTCGGCATCGAGGCCAAGCGCATGCTCGGCCGCACGCCCGGCACGATCCAGGCGATCCGCCCGCTCAAGGACGGCGTGATCGCGGACTTCGACGTCACCGAGCAGATGCTCCGCCACTTCATCCAGAAGGTGCACCAGAACCGCTGGGCGCACCCGCGCGTGGTGGTGTGCGTCCCGTCCGGGGTCACCGGGGTGGAGAAGCGCGCCGTGGAGGAGGCCTGCCTGAGCGCCGGCGCGCGCCAGGCCTATCTGATCGAAGAGCCGATGGCCGCCGCGATCGGCGCGGGCCTGCCGGTGGGCGAGCCCACCGGCAACATGGTCGTGGACATCGGCGGCGGCACGAGCGAGGTCGCGGTGATCTCGCTCGGCGGAATCGTGGTGTCCCAGTCGATCCGCATCGGCGGGGACGAGCTCGACGAGGCGATCATCAACTACGTCAAGCGCGAGTACAAGCTCATGATCGGGCAGCAGACCTCCGAGGAGGTGAAGCTCGAGATCGGCTCGGCCTTCCCGCTCGACGAGGAGGTCCAGGCGGAGATCCGCGGACGCGACCTCGTCTCCGGGCTCCCGAAGACGATCGTGCTCACGAGCGAAGAGGTGCGCATGGCGCTCGAGGAGCCGCTCCAGGCGATCATCGACGCCGTCAAGGAGACGCTCGACCGCACCCCGCCGGAGCTCGCCAGCGACATCATGGACCGCGGCATCATGCTCGCGGGCGGCGGCGCGCTCCTGCAGGGGCTCGACGAGCGCCTGCGCGACGAGACGCAGATGCCGGCCCACCTGGCCGAGTCACCGCTCACCTGCGTGGCGGTGGGCTCGGGCCGCAGCCTCGAGGAGTTCGAGGCAATCCACCGCGCCAACAAGAATTCCCGAACGAGCCGGCGGCGGTAACCCCGCGGAGGCCGGTCGGGTGGCCTAGCGAATGTACGACAGGAAGGCGGTCCGCAGGCGGCGGGCGGTGCTCGCCGTCTTCATCGCGCTCTCGATCGGGATCCTCACGGCCTACTTCGGCGAGTCCGGCGGCGGTTTCCTCCACGCGCTCCAGCGCGGCGCCCAGGAGACCTTCGCGCCGATCGAGTCGGGCGCGAGCCGGGCGCTCAAGCCGGTCCGCGACCTGGTCGGCTGGGCCGGCGACACCTTCGAGGCGAAGGACCGCAACGACGAGCTCGAGCAGGAGGTCGACCGGCTGCGCTCGCAGCTCGCGCGCTCGCAGACCGCTCAGCGCGACGCGGAGCAGCTGAAGGGGCTCGTGGACCTGCCCAAGCTCGAGGGCTACCCACAGGGGACCGCGCCGGTGACCGCGCGCGTGATCGCCCGCTCGCCCACGGTCTGGTACTCGAAGATCAAGATCGACAAGGGCTCGAGCGACGGGGTCGAGCTGAACCAGCCCGTGGTCGCCGCGAGCGCCGAGCCCCAGGGCGGGACCGTCGGCGGGCTGGCCGGCAAGGTCACGAGCGTGACCGGCGGGAGCGCCGAGGTCACGCTCATCACCGACGCCTCCATCGGCGTGGGCGCCCAGGTGATGCCGGCGGGCGCCGCGGGGATCGTTCGGCCGGAGGTCGGCGACCCGCGCGACCTCCTGCTCGACTTCGTGGAAGGCGGCCGGCGGGTGACCGAGAACACGACCGTCGTGACCTCCGGGTTCAGGACCGACGAGGGCGAGTCGCTGTTCCCACGCGGGATCCCGATCGGGCGCGTGGTGGACGTCGACCTCGACGAGCTCGAGATCTACAGCCGCGTGCACATCCGGCCGTTCGCGGACCTCAAGCGGATCGACATCGTCCAGGTGCTCACGCGCCGGCCGCGCGGCGCGCAGACCGCGGAGGTGAGCGTGCCGTGATCGCCTCTCCGTCGGCCTTCCTGCGCGTGGGTGCGCTGCTGCTGCTCGCCGTGATCCTCCAGCTCTCCACCCTGAGCCGGCTCGGCATCCTCGGCGGGCACCTCGACGTGGTGGTGCTGGCGGTGGCGGCCGTGGCGTACTACGCCGGCTCGGTCCCCGGCTCGGCCACGGGGTTCGCGGCCGGCTTTTTGCTCGACCTGCTGAGCGGCGCCACGATGGGAGTGTCCTCGCTCGTGCTCACCGCCGTGGGCTACGGAGTCGGGCGCTTCCGCGACGTGCGCGACCCGAGCCACGGGCTGCTGCCGGTCCCGGTGGGCGCCGTGGCCACGGCCTACTGGGTCGTGGCCGTGGCGGCGGTTTCGTTCATGCTCGACGTCGGCGCCACCGTCAGCCCTCTCGTGATCCGCGACATGGTGGTCACGGTGCTGCTGAGCACGCTGCTCGCGCCCGGCGTGTTCACGGGGACGCGCAAGCTGCTGCGCCCTGTGCTGGCCGTCGACCCGTTCGAGGTGCGTCGCCGGCGACGCGCGCCGCGCGAGACGGGCCCGCTCGGGCTGCGGGGACTGGAGGTCTAGCGCGTGTACCTCGACAACGAGCGCCGCCCCACGCTCACCCCGCAGCTCGCCTTCCGCGTGGCGGTGCTGGGCGGCGTGGCGCTGATGTTCTTCGCGATCATCTTCTTCAGGCTCTGGTACCTCCAGGTGCTCTCGGGGGACACCTACCGCGCCGAGGCGCGTCAGAACCGCGTGCGCGAGATCAAGGTGCAGGCGCCGCGCGGCGAGATCGTGGACCGCGACGGCGCCACGCTCGTGGACAACCGCACGGGCTACGCGATCGTCGCCCGGCCGGACAAGCTGCCCCAGGATCCCGGCGCGCGCGGCGAGCTCTACCGCCGCCTGGCGAAGCTGCTCGACATGCGCAAGGTGCGAGTCCAGCGCAGGGTCGAGGAGCAGCTCGACCAGCTGCCGTTCTCCTCGGCGATCGTCAAGCAGGACGTGCCCGAGCCGCTCGTGGCCTACGTGCTCGAGCGCCAGGACCAGTTCCGCGGCGTGGACGTCGAGCGGGTGTTCCTGCGCAAGTACCCGCACGGCGAGACGGGCGCCCACCTGTTCGGCTACGTCGGCGAGGTCTCCGAGGAGGAGCTCGACGACGAGCGCTACAACGGCGTCGAGCCCGGAGACCGGGTCGGGAAGGCGGGGATCGAGGCGCAGTACGACCGCTTCCTGCGCGGGCGCAACGGCGCTGCGCGCGTGGAGGTGGACGCGCTCGGGAACCTGACCGCCCAGCTCAAGAAGGTGGAGCCCGTCCAGGGCCGCCAGCTGCGCCTGTCGGTCGACCTGGACGTGCAGGAGGCGGGCCAGCAGGCGCTAGGGGCGGGCACCGGCCAGGGCGCCTTTGCGGTGATGAACGTTCGCAACGGCGAGGTGCTCGCGCTCGGATCCGAGCCGTCGTTCGACCCGAGCCTGTTCACGCGGCCGCTCCCGCAGAAGACGCTCGACCGGCTGTCCGCCGAGGAGTTCGGAAAGCCGCTCTACAACCGCGCGATCCAGGGCGGCTATCCCACCGGCTCGACCTTCAAGCTCGTCACCGCCACCGCCGCGCTCGAGGGCGGCGTGCTCACCCCGGACGAGATCATCCACGACGGCGGCTCGCTCACCGTCGGCAACGTGACATTCAAGAACGCCGGCGACGCCGTGTACGGGCCGATCGCCCTGCGCCAAGCGCTGACCGTCTCCAGCGACGTCTTCTTCTACACGCTCGGGCGAGAGATGAACGGCACCGACCTGCTGCAGAGCTGGTCGCGGCGGCTCGGCGTTGGTCGCGAGACCGGGATCGACCTGCCGGAGGAGCTGCCCGGGCGCATACCCACGCCCGCCTGGCGAAACCGCGGCCACCGGGAATTCAACCGCTGCGTCGAGCGCAGGGACCCGAGCGACACCGAGATCTTCCAGGGCGTGTGCGGCTTCTTCAGCCGGCCCTGGTCGGTGGGCGACAACATCAACCTCGCCGTCGGCCAGGGCGACATAGCCGCGAACCCGCTGCAGATGGCCGTGGCGTACGCCGCGATCGCGAACGACGGGCGCGTGCTGCGCCCGCGCCTGGGCCTGCGCATCGAGGACGCCACCGGGCGGGCGCTGCAGCAGCTCGAGGCGCCCACCGCCCGCAGGCTCGACATCGACGAGGCGCACCGACAGGCGATCATCGACGGCCTCCGTGCGGCGGCCAGCGCGCCGGGCGGCACGTCCACGGCCGTGTTCGAGAGCTTCCCGATCCCGATCGCCGGGAAGACCGGCACGGCCGAGAAGGGCGGGTACCGGCCGGACCAGTCCTGGTACGTGGCGCTCGCGCCCTACCCGGACTTCAAGTACGTGGTCGCCGTGACCGACGAGGCCGGCGGCTTCGGGGCCGACACCGCGGCGCCGATGGCGCGGCGCATCCTCGCGGAGCTGTTCTCCGTGGACGAGCAGCGGCTCGTCGAGGGCGGGACGGCGCCGGACTGATGCAGGCCGCGGCCTCCTCACCGGTGCGGGGCTTCCGCGACGCGGCCGCGGTTCGCATCCCGCGGCTCGACCCGCTGATGCTGGTCGCCACGCTCGGCATCATCGGCGCGAGCCTCTACACGCTCGGCACGGCGACCCAGGACGACGTCCCGGGCAGCCCCAACTACTTCGTCTACCGGCAGCTGGCCTATGCGGGGGTCGGCCTGCTGCTGATGCTCCTGATCGCGCGCTTCGACTACTCGCGCCTGCGCGAGTGGAAGCTCGGGCTCTACGCCTTCGCCATCGCGTCGATCCTGATGGTCTACGTGCTCGGCTACTCGGCCCGCGGCTCGCGCCGGGCGATCGAGCTGCCGTTCTTCAACTTCCAGGCGTCGGAGCTCGGCAAGCTGCTGCTCGCGGTGACCCTGGCGGCCTTCATGGTCGACCGATTGCGGCGCCTGCAGGGCCATGAGACCACGAGCCGGATCACGCTGCTGGCACTGGTGCCGGCGATGCTCGTGATCGCCCAGCCCGACCTCGGCTCGGGGCTCGTGTACCTGGCGATCCTCGTTGCCGTGCTGTTCGTGGCCGGCACCCCGTGGAGCCATTTCGCGGGACTGGCCGGCCTGGCCGCGCTCGCCATCGTGCTGACGCTCGTGGCGGCGCCGGCTGTCGGGGTCGAGCTGCTGAAGCCCTACCAGAAGGATCGCCTCACGGCCTTCCTCGACCCGTCCAGCAACCCCGGCGGCCGGGGCTATCAGATCAACCAGTCGCTCACGGCGATCGGCTCCGGGGGCAAGACCGGCCGCGGTGACGACGCCACCCAGACGAGGCTCGACTTCCTGCCCGAGCATCGCACCGACTTCATCTTCTCGGTGGTGGGCGAGGAGTTCGGGTTCGTCGGGGCCGCGCTCGTGCTGTCGCTGTTCGCGCTCTTGATCTGGCGGGCGCTTCGAGTATTGACGATGTCGAAGAACTTCTACGGCGCGCTTGTCGCCGGGGGCATCACCGCCATGCTGATGTTCCAGGTCTTCGTCAACGTAGGCATGACCGTTGGGATCATGCCGATCACCGGCATTCCGCTGCCGCTCATGAGCTACGGCGGCTCGTCGGTGCTGACGACATTGATGGCCATCGGCGTACTGCAGTCGATCCACGCGCAGGCGCGCGAGATCGCAGCTGGCAAGCAGTCCGCCCACGGCCGGCCGAACCGGCCGTTCGCGGCCGGCGGCCTGTGACTACATGAAGGGAAGACTTCTTGAGAAAGCAGTTGCTCGTCACGGTGGACCGTGGCGAAACCAGAGTCGCGATCCTCGAAGCGGAGGGCACGCCCTCCGGGACCGCCCCGGCGGGCGGTCGCGGGCGTCGCGGCGCCAGTAAGGCAAACGACGACGGCAGGGGCGCCGACTGGCGGGTGGCCGAGCTCTACATCGAGCGCAAGGGCAACCGCTCCATAGTCGGGAACGTCTACAAGGGCAAGGTCGACAACGTGCTGGCCGGGCTCGAGGCGGCGTTCGTGGACATCGGGCTCGACAAGAACGGCTTCCTCCACGCCGACGACCTGGTCTTCCCGGGCGTCGACGTGGCGCGGCGGGGCCGCTCGGGCAAGACCGGCAAGGGCAAGCGGATCACGGAGCTGCTGGCGCCGGGCCAGGAGGTCCTCGTGCAGGCGATCAAGGACCCGCTGAAGACGAAGGGCCCGCGCCTGTCGATGCAGCTCTCGATCGCCGGCCGCTACCTCGTGTACACGCCTCAGGGCGACGGGGTGGGCGTGTCGCGGCGGCTCGAAGACAGGGAGCGCGATCGCCTGCGGCGCGCCGCCGCCAAGGTCGACCTCGGCGAGGGCGGTGCGATCGTCCGCACCGCGGCGCAGGGAGCCACGCGCGAGGACTTCGAGCGCGAGATCAAGTACCTGCACAAGCTGCACGAGGTGCTCCAGCAGCGCGGCAAGGACACCCAGGCGCCGGCGATGGTGTTCCAGGAGGCCGACCTCTCGGTACGTGTCGCGCGGGACATCTTCTCGGGCGAGTTCGAGCGTGCGATCGTCGACGAGCGCAAGCAGCACCACCGGCTCGAGTCGTTCTTCCAGCGCACTGCGCCGGAGCTGCTCGAGCGGCTCGAGTTCTACGAGGACGCCGACGAGCCGCTGTTCGAGCGCTACAACGTCGAGGACGCGATCCAGTCGGTGCTCAGGCGTCGCGTGGACCTGCCCTCGGGCGGCTACCTGATCATCGACTACGCCGAGGCGATGACCGTGATCGACGTCAACTCCGGCTCGTTCACCGGCCGCGGCAAGGGCGCCAAGCTCGAGGACACGATCACGAAGACGAACCTCGAGGCGGCGGACGAGGTGGTGAGCCAGCTGCGGCTGCGCGACATCGGCGGCATCATCGTCATCGACTTCATCGACATGGCGCGCGCCCGCAACCGCGAGGCGGTGCTGAAGACGCTGCGCAAGGCGCTCGACGAGGACCGGACGAAGACATACGTGGTCGAGATCTCGCCACTCGGGCTCGTGGAGATGACGCGCCAGAACGTGACCGACGGCGTGCGCGAGATCCTCACGAAGACCTGCCCGACCTGCGAGGGCGAGGGGGTCGTGCTCTCGGAGGAGACGGTGGCGATCGAGGTCGACCGCTGGCTGCGCGACGTGGCCGCCGAGCGCAAGGAGGCGCCGGCGTTCCTGATCCGCGTGAACCCGAAGGTGGCCGCGATCCTGGTGGGCGGCCACGGCGTCGAGGGGCCGGTACACGAGATCGAGCTCGAGACCGGCAAGCACTTCCATTTCGAGGGCACCGAGGCGCTGCCGCTCGACTTCTTCGAGGTGGTGCTCGAGGGCACCCGCGAAGAGGTCGAGGAGCGCGCGCTGCCGTTTCGCGAGGGCGAGGAGGTGCTCGTGCACATCGAGGAGCCGCACATGTACAACGAGGACGACGCGGTCGCGAAGCTGGACGGCTACGTGGTGTCCGTGTTCGGCGCGGCGCCGCTCGTGGGCGAGAAGACGCTCGTGCGGATCGAGAAGGTCGGCCGCAGCGCCGCCCAGGCCTCGCTCGTGAACCCGCCCGAGGGGGTGGTGGCGACCAGCGCGGACGCTGAGGAGCAGGCGGCGAGCGAGGGGCCGCGGCGCCGCCGCGGGCGCCGCGGCGGGCGCGGGCGCCGCAAGAAGGCGGAGGCTGCCTGAGCCGACAGCGATGCGGAGCTTGCGGGCGCCGGGCGGGTCGTCAGGGGGCGCGCTGCTCGCCGGCGGCGCGCGGCGGCCCGTGAACCGTCACTACGGACTCGATCAGCATGTGGTTCGGCACGCGCGTGGAGCCCTCCGCGGTCCGGACCACCGTCGCCTCCGGCTCGATGGCCACGATCTCCCCGCTCACGTCGCCGACGCTGATCCGCTGGCCGATCTCGAACGCGCTGCGCACGAAGCGGCCGGCGTTCAGCGCCTTCGCCACCTCGCGGCCGCCGAGCCCGAACGCCAGCGCGAAGGTGGCGGCGGCCGCGGCCAGGAGGATCACGATCACGGTGACCAGGATCCCGGCCGACACGCCGAGCTGGGCCAGCGCCATGAGAGCGAAGATCGCGAGGATCGAGACCTGGGCGAACTGGCCCAGCGGGACCGCGAAGTCCATCTGGTAGGTGAGGCGGTCGACCCGCTCGCGGGCGAAGCCGGCCAGCACCACACCGGCGAGCAGCAACGCCAGCGCGACGAGCAGGTTCGGGAGATACAGGACCGCTTCGTTCAGCGATTCGCTGAGCGGCTCGAGCCCGAGCAGCGTCAACGCGGCGAACACGACGACGACGCTCACGACGATGCGCACCGCGCTCCCCGCCAGGCGCGCCAGCGACGGGCTGAGGCGGGCGCTGGCGAGCGTCTCGTCCACGCGCCAGCGCGCGGCCAGCTGGTCGAGTCCGGCGGCGACCAGCGCGCGAGTGGTCAGGCGCCCGAGCAGCAGGGCGAGCAGGAGACCCACGATGAGCAGCGCGAGCGCTCCGCCCAGCTGCGGGAGGAAGTCGCCGAGGGAGTCGCCGGCGCGGTCCAACACGTTCGCGATGACGAGGCTCACGCCTCCGCCCGTCTGGCCATCAGGCGCGCGGAGTCACCGATCGCGCCGACCAGCCGCCCGGCTGCCTGCGCGAACGGACGGACCGTGGCCTGCCAGCGGACCGTCCCGACGACCGCCGCGGCCAGGGTGCCGTCCGGCTCGGGTGGATGCTCGCGAAGGGCGCCCAGGTAGCGCAGCAGCTGCTCCTCCGCCGGCGAGGGGCGTGCCATCCCGTCGTCAGGCTTCATCCGGAAGCCCCCAGTCGTAGGTGTTCTCGCGCAGGATCTGTATCAGCTCCCTGCGGGCGCGGTACAGGCGCCCCTTCACGCTTCCGAGCGGCGTCTCGGTCGCGGTCGCGACCTCTTCGTAGCTCAGGCCTTCGATGTCGCGGAGCACGAGGACCGCCCGGTGGGACAGCGGCAGCATGCGGACCTTCTGCTCGAGGCGCTCGCGCCGCTCCGTTCCCTCCAGCTGATCGACCGGAGTGCGCTCGTGCTCGGCCCCCCCGCGCACCTCGGCGAGCTCCGCGATGGCCGCGTGTGGCTCGCTCCGACGGGCGTTGACAGCGTTCAGCGCGGTGTTGCGCACGATCTGCAGCAGCCAGGCGCGAAAGGGCCCCTCGCCTCGGAAGCGGGCGAGCCTGTGGAACGCCTGTAGGAACGCATCCTGCGTCACGTCATCGGCGTCGTCGGGGCCGACGATCCGCATCGCCACGCGGTAGGCGACCGCCTGGTGGCGCCGAACCAGCATCTCGAACGCGTCGAGCCGGCCGGCCCGTGCTTGATTGACCAGTTCGCTGTCCGGGTCGATGACAGATGGTTACCCAAAGATGGTCGCCCACAAGGCTGGGACAGCCGCGGGCGCCCGGAAGTTACGCGCGTAACTTTTCGAATGCGCCGCCTGTCATCCATTCGAACGCCGATCGCCGATCGGGACCAATCGATGGAGGAGACCTGAAATGACCCTCGCAGCCGTGGAGATTTCCCAGAGCCTGCAGCGAGCGATCGATGATCTGCTCGGATTCCTGCCCAGACTGCTGGGCTTCCTGATCCTGCTGCTGATCGGCTTCCTGATCGCGAAGGCGCTCCAGAAGCTCGTGACGCTCGCACTCGAGAAGGCGGGCAGCGACCGGGCGCTGCGCTCGGGCCCAAGTGGCGGGGTGGTCGACCGGATCGCTCCGGATATCTCGCCCTCGGACCTGATCGGAAAGGTGGTCTTCTGGTTCGTGTTCCTCGGCGCGCTCTCGATCGCGATCAGCTCGCTCGGGATCACGGCCCTCAACAACTTCCTGGCCGACGTCTTCGCGTACCTGCCGAACATCGTGGTCGCGATCCTCATCTTCATCCTCGCGGGCGCGCTCGCGGGCTTGCTCGCCAAGCTGATCAGCAACGCGATGGGGGACAGCGGCGCCGGGAAGCTCGCCGCAACCGCGGTGCCGGCGCTCGTGATGGCGATCGCCGTATTCATGATCCTGAACCAGCTCCAGATCGCCACGGCGATCGTGACGATCACCTACGCCGCGGTGATGGGCGCCCTGGCGCTCGGCATGGCCCTCGCGTTCGGGCTCGGCGGCCGCGACGTGGCGTCGCGACTGCTCGAGGACGCCTACCGCAAGGGGCAGGTGGAACGCGAGCGCCTGCGCGGCGAGCGGGCGTCCGGGGGCCAGCGCACCCGCGTGGAGGGGTCGGTACGCGCGCGGGAGGCGTGACCCGCAAGACCTCGAGGCAAGTGGCGCCGTAGCACCCGCGGCTGCGGACCGGAAGCGAGGCCGGTGGACCCGGACACCGGCCTCGCGTCATCCCAGTCGCAACCGGTGGATCCGCACGACGCCGTGGATGCTCGTCTCGACCGGCCACCGGCGCGCCGACTGCCCGACGAGGGCGTCGGCCGCCGGACGGCCGGGGTCGGCGAGCCAGGCCACGGGCGCCAGCCGAGGCAGCAGCGAGAACAGCGGGGCGACGCTGCCGCGCTCGTAGAGCACGTCGGCCGCCAGCACGAGGTCGAACGGGGCGCGGCGCAGCAGCTCGGCGGGCTCCGCCCAGTCGACCGTCGCCGTCTCGACGCTCAGGCCGCTGGCCGAGGCGTTGCGTGCCACGAGCTCGAGCGCTTCGGGGCACGCGTCCGTGGCGAGCACGGCGGCGCCGGCGCGCGCTGCAACGAGGCTCGGCACGGCGAGCCCACAGCCGAGCTCGACCACGCGCAGGCCGCGCAGCGGCTCCCGGTCGAGCTCGCGCGCGAGCGCCACGCCGCTTCGCCAGAGCGCGGCCCAGTAGGGCACGAGCGGCGCCCACTCGACCCCACCGGCGTCCGGCAGCTCCGCGGCCTCCTGTGGCTGCAGCAGGCGGAGCTCGCCGCTCGGCAGCTCGATCGACCGGCTCGCGAGCTCGTCGGGCACATCCCGAAGATAGGCGCGCGCCCGGGTGCGTCGTTCACGCCGGCTGTCACAGCGCAGCGCCCTGTCTCGTCTCCTCTGTGCAATCACACAGAAGGAGGCCACCATGAAGATCCTCGTAGCCGGGGCGACCGGAGCGCTCGGCAGGCAGCTCGTCCCACGGCTCGTGCAAGCGGGCCACGAGGTGAGCGGGATGATGCGCAGCCCCTCGAAGCAGGACGCACTGCGGGAGCTCGGCGCCACCCCCCTGGTGGCGGACGCGCTCGACCCGGACGCGGTGGCGCGGGCGGTGGCGCGGTGCGAGCCCGAGGTGATCGTCCACCAGCTCACGGCTATCCCGCCGGCGCTCGACATGCGGCACTTCGACCGCGACTTCGCGCTCACCAACCGGCTGCGCATCGAGGGGACCGACCACCTGCTGGCGGCCGGCCGCGCTGTGGGCGCGCGGCGCTTCGTGGCGCAGAGCTTCGCGGGCTGGCCGTACGCTCGCCTGGGCGGGCCGGTCAAGCGCGAGGAGGACCCGCTCGGCGGCGCCCCGGCGAAGACGATGCGCGAGACGCTCGACGCGATCCGCCGGCTCGAGGCCAAGGTCGGCGGGGCGGACTGGACTGAGGGAATCGTGCTCCGCTACGGCGGCTTCTACGGGCCCGGCACCTCGATCGAGCGCGCTGGCGAGCTCGCCGAGCTGATCCGCCGGCGCAGGCTGCCGATCGTGGGCGACGGCGGCGGCGTTTGGTCGTTCATCCACATCGAGGATGCGGCGGAGGCGACGCTGGCGGCGATCGAGCGCGGCGGGCCCGGGATCTACAACGTGGTGGACGACGAGCCGGCCCCGGTGGCGGAGTGGCTGCCGGCGCTGGCCGAGGCGCTCGGCGCGAAGCCTCCCCGGCGCGTGCCGCGGGCGCTCGGCCGGATGCTCGCCGGAGAGGCCGCGACGGTCATGATGACCGAGGTGCGCGGAGCGTCCAACGAGAAGGCGAAGCGTGAGCTCGGCTGGCAGCCACGCCACCCGAGCTGGCGCCAGAGCCTGGGAAGAGACGGCGCGTGAGCAGCGGGGCCGAGCTGCTCGACGAGCTCAGGCCGGTGGCGTTCAGGGTCGCCTACCGGATGCTCGGCAGCGTGAGCGAGGCCGAGGACGTGGTGCAGGAGGCGCTTCTGCGGTTGCACCGGACGCTCGAGGCGGGCGAGCCGGTGGAGTCGCCGCGGGCCTTCGTGGCCACCGTGGCCACGCGCCTCGCGATCGACGAGCTCCGCTCCGCCCGCGCGCGGCGCGAGAGCTACGTGGGCGAGTGGCTCCCCGAGCCGGTCGTGACCGATCCCGCGGAGGGCCCCGAGCGGCGCGCCGAACTGGCCGACTCGCTCTCGTTCGCATTCCTGGTCGTGCTCGAGAGCCTCTCGCCGGAGCAGCGCGCCGCCTTCCTGCTCCACGACGTGTTCGATTACGACTACGGCGAGGTCGCCGCGATCGTGGGCACGAGCGAGCAGAACACCCGCCAGCTGGCGGCGCGCGCGCGGCGCCACGTGCAGAGCCGCCGGCCGCGCTACGAGGCGTCCCGTGAGCGCCGCGACGAGCTTGCGAGGCGCTTCTTCGCGGCGGCCGAGGATGGCGACCTGGCGGCGCTCGAGGAGCTGCTGGCCGAGGACGTGACGCTGCACGGGGACGGCGGCGGGAAGGTGCCCGCGCTCGCGCGGGCGCTCCATGGACGCTCGCGGGTGGCGCGCACCCTGCTCGCGTGGATGCGCCAGGGTGCCCGCATCGGCGGCGCCGGCATCCGCCGCGTCGAGGTCAACGGTCAGGCCGGCGCGCTGCTGCTCGCCCCGGACGGCGGCCTGATCGGCGTGATGGTGCTCGCGATCGCGGACGGGCGCGTGCACGCGGTCAACTCGGTGGTCAACCCCGACAAGCTGCGCCACCTCGGCCCGGTGGCCGACCTCGGCGAGCTCTTGGGAGGCCGCGGCGGGCGGCGCTAGTGTCGGAGGGCGTGAGCCGCTCGGCCCTTTACGCGCTCTACGCCCTCATCGTGGCGATCTGGTCGAGCACCTGGGTGGCGATCAAGATCGGCCTCGAGGACTGCCCGCCGCTGCTCGGCGCCGGCCTGCGGTTCACGCTCGCGGGCGTGCTGCTGATCGGCTTCGCGCTCCTCAGTCGACGCCCGCTTCGCACCGACCGCGTGCTGGTGGCGCTGCTCGCGGTCTTCCCGTTCGCGATCGCCTACGGCCTCGTCTACTGGGGCGAGCAGTACATCCCCTCCGGGCTCACGGCGGTGCTGTTCGGCGTGATGCCGCTCTACACCGCGCTGATGGGCGCGGTGCTGCTCCACGACGAGCCGCTGCGTGCACGCCTCCTGCTGGGTGTGGCGATCGCGCTCGGCGGCCTGATGCTCGCGTTCGCAGAGAGCCTCGACCTCGGCGAGGAGGACCTCGCCTGGGCGGGCGCGCTCGCGGTGGTGCTCGCCCCGCTCGGCGCCGCGGTGGGGAACATCGCCACCAAGCGGCGCGACCGCGGCCGGCTCGACGCGATCGTCGTGAACGGCTGGGGGATGCTCGCCGGCGGGCTCCTGCTGCTCGCCGGGTCCGGGGTCTCCGAGAGCTGGTCCGAGGCGGCCTGGAGCGCCGACGCCGTCGGGTCGATCACATACCTGGCGATCGTCGGCTCCGCCGTTCCGTTCGTGGTGCTGATGGTGCTGCTGCGACACATGAGGGCGCAGACGCTCTCGTTCGTGGCGATGCTGATCCCGTTCGGCGCGCTCGTGCTCGGCGCCCTGATCGAGTCCGAGCCGATCACCGCGGAGGCTCTCGGCGGCGCGGCGCTGGTGGCAGCAGGCCTGCTGGTCGCCCAGGCGCAGCGGCGAGCGGAGGATCCGTCCGGGGTGGCCCCGGCGGCCGCTCGCGCGGACGACGTGCCCCGTCCCGACCCCGCTCACCTCAGCCCCCATGGCCCGGCCCAGGGCGCTCGGGCGCGTCCGTGATCGCGGTCGCCGGCCTGCCCCGACTCGCTACACTCGCGGGCCGGGCGCCCGCCCCCGCGGCCGCCCTTTCCCTGTCATGAGCTATGCAGTCGTCAGAGTCGGCGGTAAGCAGTACCGCGTGGAGGAGGGCGATTCGATCGTCGTCGACCGCATGTCCGCGGGCGAGGGCGAAAAGGTCGACCTCGAGCCGCTCCTGTTCGCCGACGGCGACAAGTCGGTGCTCGGCGGCGACGCGCTCGGCAAGGTCAGCGTCCAGGCGAAGGTCACCGGCCACGAGCGCGGCAAGAAGATCCACGGGCTCAAGTTCAAGCCCAAGCGCGGCTACAAGCGCCGCTACGGCGCCCGCTCGCACCTGACCCGCCTCGAGATCAGCTCGATCAAGGCCGGTGCGCGCAAGCCTGCGGCCAAGAAGCAGGAGGACGAGGATGGCTCATAAGAAGGGTCTCGGGTCGAGCCGCAACGGCCGCGACTCGAACGCCAAGCGCCTCGGGGTGAAGGTGTTCGCGGGCCAGACCGTGAGCGGCGGCGAGATCATCGTGCGCCAGCGCGGCACCCGCTTCAAGCCGGGCGAGGGCGTGGGCCTCGGGCG
>DASQNF010000246.1:0-4138 GCA_035645115.1 Thermoleophilaceae bacterium
GTGCCAGCGCGGGGTTGCCCTCGGGGTCCCCCCCGCCCTCGCGGGCGGCCACGGTGATCGCGCGCGTGAGCTTGGTGAACAGGGCCCCGCGCTTGGCGTCGACGGCCGTCTTCTTGTGCTTGATCGAGGCCCACTTGGAATGACCCGCCATGCGCGCGAAGCCTACAGTCGGCCAGGCGAGGAACCGGCGGATCGGGGCTACCCCCGAGGCGTGCCCTCGCGCCTCCCTGCGCGCGCTCGCAGGCGGGCTGGCGGGCTTGTGCTCAGCTAGACGAGGAACTTGCCGTCGCGCTGGAGCTCGACCCCGTCCACGCTGAGCGAGCCCCCGGAGCGCAGGTCGCACACCATGTCCCAGTGGATGGCGGAGCTGTTCACGCCGTTGGTCTCTGGGTAGCTCATCCCCACCGCCAGGTGGACCGTCCCACCGATCTTCTCGTCGAGCAGGATCTCCTTGGTCCCGGTCTCGATCCCGTAATTCGTGCCGATCCCGATCTCGCCGAGCCGGCGCGCGCCCTCGTCGGTGTCGAGCATCTCGATCAGGAACTCCTCGCCCTGCTCGGCCGAGGCGTCCACGACCTTGCCGTCCTCGAAGCGCAGGCGCACCCCCGACACTGTCCGCCCGCCGTAGCTCGCGGGGAACGAGTAGGCGATCTCACCGTTCACGGAGTCCTCCACGGGCCCCGTGAAGAACTCCCCGTCGGGCATGTTGTGCTCGCCGACGCAGGGGATCCAGTGGCGGCCCGCCACGCCCACGGTCAGGTTGGTGTCCTTGGCCCGGATCTGGACCTCCTCCTTGCCCTCGATCCACTCCGCCAGCCTGTTGACCTCGTCCGACTGGCGCTGCCAGGCGGTGACCGGATCGCCGTCGGTGGCCAGGCAGGCCGCGTAGTAGAAGTCCTCGTAGTCGCTCAGCGACATTCCCGCCTCGCTCGCGTACGCGTGCGTAGGGAAGAGCGTCAGGGACCAGCGGTACTCCCCGGCCGCGGAGCGCTTCATGGAGGTCTCCATGAGCTGCTTGCGCGCCTTTTGGGTGCGCGCCTGCTTCTTCGGGTCTGCCTTCGAGAGCTCGCGCGCGTTGACGTCGGCCATGATCGCGATGCGCACGTCGGAGTGCTCGGCCGCCCACTCCGCGGTGGGCGGGACCCAGTCGAGCTGCGCGTCCCCGGCGAGCTCGTAGAAGGCGGACTGGGCGCCCGTGGTGGTGAGCTGCATGATCGGCAGGCCGCCGGCGCGCAGCACCTCCTCGTACACGGCCTGGACCAGGACCTCCGCGGCGCTGGTGGACTGGATCACGCAGACGTCCCCCTCCCCGACCCTGGTCGAGTAGCGGACGAGGATCTGGGCGAGCGCCTCCGCGCGTTGGTCCCTCATCGGCTCGGGACCCTAGCCTGCTCGAGCAGCCAGCGGTGGAGGCGGCGCTCGCGGGTCAGCTCCGGGTGGAACGCCACCGCCGTGATGTTCTCCTGGCGGACCGCGACGGGGTGACCGTCCACGCGCGCGAGCACCTCCACCCCGTCACCCGCGTCTTCCACCCAGGGCGCGCGGATGAAGATCGCGTGGAGCGGCCCGTCGGGAAAGTCGAGCTCGGCCTCGAACGAGGCGAGCTGGCGACCGAAGGCGTTGCGGCGCACGCTCACGTCGAGCAGGCCGAGATGCTCGCGGTCGAGCATGATCATCCCGGCGCAGGTGCCGAGCACGGGCCGGCCGCTCCGCACGAGCTCCCGCAGCGGCTCGGCCAAGCCCTCGCGCTCCACCCCGAGGGTGATCGTGGTGGACTCGCCTCCCGGGATCACGAGCCCGTCGAGCCCGTCGAGGTCCGCCGCCACTCGTACCTCCCGGACCTCCGCGCCGAGCTCCTCCAGCGCGGCCCGGTGCGCCTCGAAGCCCCCCTGAAGCGCTAGTACGCCGATCCTCACCAGCCGCGGTTCTGGAGCAGTCCGCCGTTCTCCTGCAGGGCGCCGATCTCGATGCCGGGCATCGCCTCGCCGAGCTCACGCGAGGCGGCGAGCACTCGCTCGGGATCCTGGAAGTGGGTGGTGGCCTCCACGATCGCCCTGGCACGGCGCTCCGGGTCGGAGGACTTGAAGATCCCCGAGCCCACGAAGTTCCCCTCGGCCCCGAGCTGCATCATCAGCGCGGCGTCGGCGGGGGTGGCGATCCCCCCGGCGCAGAAGAGCACCACCGGCAGCCGGCCCGCCCGGGCCACCTCCCGGACGAGCTCGAGCGGCGCCTGCAGCTCCTTGGCCGCGCTCGGCAGCTCGACCGGGTCGAGCGAGCCCAGGCGGCGGATCTCAGCCGTGATCCTGCGGATGTGGCGCACCGCCTCGACCACGTTGCCGGTGCCGGCCTCGCCCTTCGAGCGGATCATCGCGGCGCCCTCGGCGATCCGTCGCAGTGCCTCGCCGAGGTTGGTGGCGCCGCACACGAACGGCACCTTGAAGGCGCGCTTGTCGATGTGGTTGGCCTCGTCGGCCGGCGTGAGGACCTCGGACTCGTCGATGTAGTCGACCTCGAGCGCCTCGAGCACCTGGGCCTCGACGAAGTGGCCGATGCGCGCCTTGGCCATCACCGGGATCGAGACGGCCCCCTGGATCTCCTCGATCATCTTCGGGTTGGACATGCGCGCCACGCCGCCGTCCTTGCGGATGTCGGCGGGCACGCGCTCGAGCGCCATCACGGCGGCCGCGCCGGCGTCCTCCGCGATCTTGGCGTGCTCGGCGGTGACCACGTCCATGATCACCCCGCCCTTGAGCATCTCGGCCAGGCCGGCCTTGACTGTGAAGGTGCCCGTCTCCATCTCGGCTGAGGATACCCGGGCGGGGCGCTCGGGTGGACGCGCTACTTCAGCCGAAAGGCCTTGATGCGGTCGGCGTAGGCCGTCTCGTCGAGGGCGTAGACGCCGTAGGCGAGCGCCTGGATCACCCCGAGCAGGGCCGAGTGCGAGCGCATGTAGGCGGGGCTGTTCGAGGAGTAGTAGAGCCGGTGGTCGGCGAGCTTGGCCACCTCGGACAGCGTGGCGTCCGCGATCGCGATCGTGGCCGCACGCCGGTTGCGGGCGAGCTTCATCGCGCGCACCACGAGCGGGTGCGGCCGCCCGGCCGAGAACCCGATCATCACGGTCTTGTCGTCGACCCGGCCGAGCTTGGCGAGCCCCTCCTGGCTCGGCGAGGCCACCACCTCGGCGCGCAGGTCGAGCAGCATCAGCAGGTGGCGCAGGTAGCTCGCGAAGAATGCCATCTGGTCGGTCCCGCAGAGCACGATGCGCTCGGCGCGCGACACGAGGTCGACCGCCGCCGCCACCTCCTCACGGTCGACCTTGCGGGCCGTCTCGGCCACATTGGCGTGGTCGGCGGCGAGCGCGGTCTCGAAGTCGGTCTGGTCGATCGGGAACAGCGGCGGGCCGGTGAGGTCGGTGGTGGCCGCGCCGTTCTCGCGCGCGCGCCTGTATTCGTCGCGCGCCGCGGCCTGCAGCTCCGGGAAGCCCTCGAAGCCGAGCGCTTGGGCGAAGCGCACGACCGTCGAGCTGGAGGTGTTGGCGCGGCGGGCGAGCTCCTCCGCCGTGTGGAACGCGGCCTCCTCGAGATGGTCGACGATGTACTGCCCGACGTCCTTCTGCGAGCGGCTGAACTCGTCGAAGCGCTGGCGGATCTCCTCGGACAGGGTGAGGGCGGTCGTCCCGGTTCGCGTCACGCACGGTTTTTCGGCGGGGACGGCGGAGTTCCTTCAGGCCCAGAGCTTCCAGGGGGCGCGCCCCGCGGCCCAGAGGTCGTTCAGGAGGACGGCGTCCTTGTAGGTGTCCATGCAGTCCCAGAAGCCCGTGTGGCGGAAGGCGCGCAGCTCGCCGCGGGCGGCGAGGGTCTCCAGCGGCTCGCGCTCGAGCACGCTGTCGCGGGTGAGCAGCTCGAGCACCGCCCGCTCGAAGACGAAGAACCCGCCGTTGACCCAGCCGTCGAAGCGCGGCTTCTCCTCGAACCCCTCGACCCCGTCCCCGGCGCCGAGCTGCGCCACCCCGAACTGGAGCCGCGGCTGTACCACCGTCATGGTGGCCTGGCGGCCGTGGGCCGCGTGGAACTCGAGCTCGTCCCGCAGGTCCAGGTCGGCCATTCCGTCGGCGTAGGTCACGCAGAAGCGCTCGCCG
>DASQNF010000247.1:0-2589 GCA_035645115.1 Thermoleophilaceae bacterium
GCCTCGAGAGCGGCCTTCACGCGCTCGGGGTCGAAGCGCTCGTGCAGCAGAGCGGTGGTGGCGTTGATCGCGCAGCGCACGAGCACCGACATCCCGCCCACGTGGAACACCGGCAGCGGGCACAGCCAGCGGTCGTGCGGCTCCACGCCGAGGGCGTCCGCGGACGCGGCCGCGCTCGCGGCGAGGTTGCCGTAGCTGAGCTCGACCGCCTTCGGCGCGCCGGTGGTCCCCGAGGTGTGGATCACGCTGTGCGTGGCGCCGGGGTCGATCTCCACCGGCGGCCGGATCTCCGCCTCCGCGCCGGCGAGCGACGCGCCGACCGTGAGCCGGGCGTCAACCGGCGCCGGCGCGGCCGGGTCGAGCGGCGCCAGCACCGCCCCGAGCCGCGGCAGCGCGTGCAACAGCTCGGCGAACGCCGGCCCCGGCCCGAGCGCGGTGGCCACGAGGTCGCCGGGGCCCACGCCGCGCGCGGCGAGGCGCCGGGCGGCGCGCGTGGCGGCGGCGTCGAGCTCCGCATAGCTGAGCGTGCGCCCGCCTGCCACGAGCGCCGGATGGTCGGGGCGAGCCCGTGCCGAAGCTGTGAGCCAGTCGCGCAGGGCCCAAGCGTATGCACGGCGGGGACTATCGTTCGCCGGCGAATGTCCGCCACCGAGAAGGACGCCGCGCGCCGCTGGGCCGAGGAGCAGTCGGGACGCTCGATCCGGCCGGGGGCCGACTGGCGACCCGGCGGCGGCGACTACGAGGACATCCGCTACGAGCTCGCGGACGGGATCGCCAAGATCACGATCGACCGGCCCGAGCTGCGCAACGCGTTCCGTCCCGAGACGCTGATCGAGCTGTCGGAGGCGCTCGAGCGTGCACGCGAGGACACCTCGGTGGGCGTGGTCGTGCTCACCGGAGAGGGCCCGCTCGCGTTCTGCTCGGGCGGCGACCAGCGCGTGCGCGGGGACAGCGGATACGTCCCCGACGGCGCGGCGGTCGGGCGCTTCCACGTGACCGACCTGCACGTGCAGATGCGCCGCCTGCCAAAGCCGGTGGTGGCGATGGTGGCGGGCTATGCGATCGGCGGCGGGCACGTGCTGCATGTGGTCTGCGACCTCACGATCGCCGCCGACAACGCCCGCTTCGGCCAGACCGGCCCGATCGTTGGCAGCTTCGACGGCGGCTTCGGCGCCAGCCTGCTTGCCGCCCAGGTCGGGCAGAAGAAGGCGAAGGAGATCTGGTTCCTGTGCCGCCGTTACGACGCGGAGCAGGCGCGCGAGATGGGGCTCGTGAACCGAGTGGTCCCGCTTGAGGAGCTCGAGACGGAGACCGTGGCCTGGTGTCGCGAGATGCTCCGCCTCTCCCCCTTCGCCCTGCGGCTGCTCAAGGCCAGCTTCCACGCCTCGGAGGACGGCTACGCCGGGATCCAGCAGCTCGCCCACGACGCCAACCTGCTCTTCTACGCGAGCGAGGAGGCGCGCGAGGGGCGCGAGGCGTACAAGCAGAAGCGGCCCCCCGACTACAGCAAGTTCCCCAAGCGCCCGTGAGCGGAGTGACGGCGGCGCCGCGCGGCACGCTCCGGCTGTGGCTGCTGGCGGCGCGGCCCCGCACGCTCCCGGCCGCCGTGGCGCCGGTGCTGGTGGGCACCGCCCTGGCGGGGTCGGAGGACGTGTTCCGCGCCCTCCCCTTCGCGGCCGCGCTCGTGTCGAGCGTCTTCATCCAGATCGGTACGAACCTCTCGAACGATTACTCGGATGCCCGCCGCGGCGCCGACACCGAGGAGCGGCTCGGACCGGTGCGAGTCACGGCCGGCGGCCTGATGCCGCCGCGGCGGGTGCTGATCGGGACCTACGTGGCGTTCGGCCTGGCGGTGGCCGCGGGGGCATACCTCGCGGCCGAGGCCGGCTGGGAGCTGCTGGTGGTGGGGGCGGCGTCGATCCTCGCGGGCGTGCTCTACACCGGCGGGCCGCGGCCGTACGGGTACGAGGGGCTCGGCGAGCTGTTCGTGTTCCTGTTCTTCGGGCTCGTGGCCGTGGCCGGCTCCTACTTCGTGCAGACCGAGGAGCTGCGCTGGGAGGCGCTGGCGCTCGCGGTGCCGGTCGGGCTGCTGGCGGCGGCCATCCTCGTGGTGAACAACGTGCGCGACATCGATACCGACCGCCGTGCCGGCAAGCTCACCCTCGCCGTCAAGCTCGGCCGCGAGCGGGCCCGGACGCTGTTCACGGCCATGGTCGCCATCGCCTTTCTCGTGCCGCCGCTGCTCGTACCCGCGCTGTCCGCCTGGGTGCTGCTGGCGCTCGCGGCACTGCCGCTCGCGGCGCCGCTCATCCGCACGGTCTCCACGCGAACCGACGGGCCCGCCCTCAACTCGGCGCTCGCCGGCACCGGCCGCCTGCTGGCGCTGTTCTCGCTGCTGCTGGCGGGCGGCGTGCTGCTCTCGTGAAGCGCTCGCTCGTCCGGCTGTCGATTCCGCTCGAGCGTCCGTTCGTGACCTCGAACGGGGTGATCAGCGCGCGGGACCTGCTGCTGCTGCGGCTCGAGGCGGGCGACGGCGTGGCCGGGTACGGCGAGGCGGCGCCCTTCGAGCCGTACGACGGAGTGCCGCTC
>DASQNF010000248.1:0-8491 GCA_035645115.1 Thermoleophilaceae bacterium
GCTCGACGCCCAATGCCTTGTGCCCTCGGCGAGGCGGCTGCGGGCAGCGCGCACCCGGGCGGCGGCTCTGGCGCTCGTCGGGCGAGCGGGCTTTCCCAGGGCGCGTTTCCGCGGCGATCGCGAGTACGCGCCCCTGCGCCCGGGGCGCTTCTTCGTCGACCCGGAATTCACGTCGTCGGGCTATGGAGCCTGCGGCGCACGGCCGCGGGTGTTCCGGGCAACGCGGCCGCGCACAGGCTGATCGGAGCGTGCGCGCCTGCCGACTCGGCCCGATCGGGGGCGGCGCCTACGAGGTGATGAAGGAGATCCTCGGCAAGCAGCTCGAGCCGTAAGGCCTCCACGGGCGCGAGCGCCCGTCGGATCAGCGGCGCGAGGCGCTCTTGGGCTCGTCCGGCCAGCGGCCGTGCTCGTCGAAGAAGCGGCGGGCATCCTCCTCGCGGTCGCGATCCTTGTCGCCCTCCACCCCCATGCGGTAGAGCACGTTGAGAAGCAGCACGGCCGTGGCGGCGCTGACGAACATCGCGCCCACAGCGATCCCGACTCGGCCGGAGGTGGCCCATACGACCACCCCCGCCACCAGCAGCACGAGCGGGATGCCGTAGCGGACCGCGCCCAACGTCATCGGCGGACGAGGCTAGCGCGGCGGGCTGCCCCGCGTACCGCCCGACTACCTCGCCACCTCGCTACCCCGCCGCTCGCCCTCGCCTCTCGAGCCGGCCGCGCGGGGGCGACGCGGTCAGCCAGGGCGGCGATCGTCATGATGCCGGGCTTCCCCTGCTCTGCGCTGCAATCCAGCCCCTGAGAACGCTGCAATCAGCCTCTGAGAAGAAGGAGACCGACCACGTGGGAGTGCTCGACGGCAAGGCGGCGATCGTGACCGGATCCGCCCGCGGCATCGGCCGAGCGACCGCCGAGCTGCTCGCCGAGCAGGGCGCGCGCGTCCTCGTCAACGACCTCGACGCGGACCTCGCGGAGCAGGCGTCGGCGGAGATCGCCGGCGAGACCGCGGTGTTCGGCGGCGACCTCACCAAGCAGACCGTGCCCGACCGGCTCGTCCAAAAGGCGATCGACGAGTTCGGCCAGATCGACATCATCGTCAACAACGCGGGCTACACCCGCGACAACGTCGCTCACAAGATGAGCGACGACGAGTTCCAAGCGATGCTCGACATCCACACGGTGGTGCCGTTCCGGATCGTCCGCGCCGCAGCCCCGCACATGCGCGAGCCCGCCAAGAAGGAGCGGGAAGAGGGCCGTGAGGTGTTCCGCAAGATCGTGAACGTGAGCTCCGTGTCGGGCACGATGGGGAACGCGGGGCAGGCGAACTACGCGGCCGGCAAGGCCGCCGTGGTTGGCCTCACGAAGACGCTCGCCAAGGAGTGGGGCCAGTTCAAGATCAACGTGAACGCGGTGGCCTTCGGCTTCGTCGAGACGCGCCTGACGGCCGCCAAGGAAAGCGGGAACACGATGACCAAGGACGGCGAGGAGATCCAGCTCGGGATCCCCGAGCAGATGCGAGCCATGGCCCCGATGATCATCCCGCTCGGCCGCCCCGCCTCACCGCAGGAGGCCGCCGGTCCGGTGTTCTTCCTCTGCTCCCCCTGGTCCGACTACGTGCACGGACAGGTGCTGAACGTGACCGGCGGCCAGTTCGGCGGCATGTATACCTAGGTAATAACTGGCCGGTCGGGGTTAGACCAGCCTCGCGACAACCAACACGGCGATTGCATCTGGGGGCTCACGCCCCCAGACCCCCCCGACAACTGGCCGGTCCGTGGTCAGGCCACCCCCCGCGACAACTGACTGTTGGCGGCCGGGATGCGCGACGGTCCCGACCTCTGTCCTAGCCCGCCGGCGCCGTTTCCTTCTCCGGGTTCCAGGAGTAGGCGTACTCGGGCTTGTCGATCTCCTGCCACAGTGCGGCCAGGCGCAGTGGCCGGAAGGTGTCCCACATCACCGCGAGCTCGTCCGTCGACTTCTTGCCGAGCGCCTTTTCCACCGCGCCCGGCTGCGGGCCGTGCGGCAGGCCGGACGGGTGAAGCGTGATGCTGCCCACGCCCACGCCCTTGCGCGCGGCGTAGTCACCGGCCGCGTAGAACATGACCTCCTCGGACTGGATGTTCGAGTGGTGATAGGGCAACGTGACCGCCTCCGGGTCCCAGTCGAGCATCCGCGGCGCGAACGTGCAGATCACGAAGTTCTGGCCCTGGAAGGTCTGGTGCGCGGGCGGCGGCAGGTGGAAGCGGCCGGCGCGCGGCTCGAAGTCGTCCGCGTTGAAGGTGTACGGCCAGACGTAGCCGTCCCAGCCCACCACATCGAACGGGTGCCGGTCGAGCACATAGTCCTGGTAGCCGTCGCGCACGCGCACGGTCACCGGATACTCGCCCGACTCGTCGCAGGTCTCGAGCTCCGTGGGCGGGTGGAAGTCCCGCTGCGAGAAGGGCGCGTGCTCGAGCAGCTGCCCGTAGCGGTTGCGGTAGCGGTTGGGCGTCTCGATCTCGCCCGGCGTGTGGAAGCAGAGCCAGAACTGCTCCTCGCCCTCCGGCAGCTCCCATGTGTGGGTGGTGCCGCGCGGGATCACGACGTAGTCGCGCTCGCGGAACGGCACCCGTCCGAAGACGGTCCGCAGCACGCCTCCGCCGCGATGGATGTAGAGCACCTCGTCGCCCTCGCCGTTGCGGTAGAAGCCCTCGCGCTCCGCGGTCGGCTTGGCCACAGACACCTCGATGTCACCGTTCCACATCAAGAGCCGCCGGGCCGACACCGGATCGCCCTCGGCCTCGACCGGCGCCGTGTCGGCCAGCCGGTGGACGTGCGTGGACGGCACCCATTCCTCGCGCGCTATCGATTGGAAGCCGCCGACCTGCTCGAGCCGGCAGGGCGAGTGCAGGTGCAGGAGGATCGACTCGTTGCCCGAGAAGCCCTCGTAGCCCATCACTTCCTCGACCAGCAGCGGCGACGCGGCGCCGTTCTGCCGCACCTGCACGTGCCGCTTGGCGGGAATCGCTCCGAGCGTTGCGTAACGCATGACTACAGGTTTCCTCTCCGCTCCTGCTCGCGCTCGATCGCCTCGAACAGTGCCTTGAAGTTGCCCTCGCCGAAGCCGCGCGCGCCGTGTCGCTCGATGATCTCGAAGAACACGGTCGGTCGGTCCCCGACGGGCTTTGTGAAGATCTGCAGGAGGTAGCCCTCGTCGTCGCGGTCGACCAGGATCCCGAGCCGCCGCAGGTCGTCGACGTCCTCGTCGATCTCCCCGATCCGGCCGGGTACCTCCTCGTAGTAGGACTCGGGGATCGTCAGGAACTCGACGCCGCGCTCGCGCAGGTCGGCCACGCAGCGCACGATGTCGCGGGTGGCCACCGCGATGTGCTGGGCGCCGGCGCCGTTGTAGTACTCGATGTACTCCTCGATCTGGGACTTGCGCTTGCCCTGCGCGGGCTCATTGATCGGGAACTTGAGCCGCCCGCTGCCGTCCGTGACCACCTTCGACATCAGCGCCGAGTACTCGGTCGAGATCGCCTCGTCCGAGAAGTGGATCATCTCGGTCATGCCGAACACGCGCTCGTAGTACTTGACCCACTCGTTCATGTGGCCGAGCTCGACGTTGCCGACGATGTGGTCGATCGCCATCAGCCGCATGGCGTCCGGGTCCTTCGGCGCCTCTGCGCGACGCTCGTAGCCCGGGAGGAACGGCCCGCTGTAGCCCTCGCGCTCGACGAACAGGTGCAGCGTGTCCCCGTAGGTCTCGATTGCGGAGAGCCCGACGCGGCCGTGATCGTCCTCCTCCGAGCGCGGGGTCAACACGCCGCGCGCCCCGTGGGAGACGGCGTGCTCGTAGGCCGCCGCTGCGTCCGGGACGCTCAGCGCGATCTTGTGAACGCCGTCGCCGTGGCGGGCGTGGTGCTCGGCGATCTCGTCGCCGCCCCTGAGCGTCCCCGTCAGCACCAGGCGGATGCGGCCCTGCTCGAGCACATGCGAGACCCGGTCGCGGCGCCCGGTCTCGAGGCCGCTGTAGGCCGTCTCCGTGAAGCCGAAAGCGTTCTTGAAGTAGAAGGCGGCCTGGGCGGCGTTGCCCACGTACATCTCCACGTGATCGATGCCGTGGACCGGCATGGTGTCGTGCTCGGGTACGGGTGGGGCTACGGCGCCGGGCGCGAGCTCTTCGGTGGCCATCTGTCTCCTCTCGCAGGTTCTCACGAAATGATCGTATGCTTTCGGCGCCGCTTCAACACCGATTCGTTGCAGAAGTGGGCGGGTTCCAGGGAAGATGGACGACACCGACCAGAGGATCGTTGCGCTGCTGCGAGAGGACGCTCGCCGCTCCTTCAAGGACATCGGGGGGCACGTGCACCTGTCGGCGCCGGCGGTAAAGCGCCGGGTCGACCGGCTCGAGGCCGAGGGCGTGATCCGCGGCTACGCCGCGATCGTGGACCCGCATGCCTTCGGCTGGCACGCGGAGGCGTTCGTGGACTTGTACTGCGAAGGCGGGATGCCGGCGGAGGCCATCAAGCGGGCGGTCCAGGGCGAGCCCGGCGTGAAGTCGGCGCACACCGTGGCGGGCGAGGCCAGCGCGCTGCTGCACGTGATGGCGCGCGACACACAGGACCTGGAGGTCTGCCTCGAGCGGATCCGCGCCACCGACGGGATCAGCCGCACGGTCACCGAGGTGGTGCTGTCCACGCTGTTCGACCGCTGATCACGCCCGTGCTCCGATTCTCGGGAGGGGCGGGGGTCCGCGTGTCCCGGCGCCGGGCTCGGGTAGGGGAGCCCCATGACCATGAACGCAGAGACGGGCCCGGCCGGCGACGACTCGCTCGCGGCGCGCGAGGAGCAGGCGGCGGCCGAGGAGGCCGCGGCCATCGGCGGACCGGCGCCCGATTACGAGGGCGACGAGGAGATGCGCGCCGTCCACGAGGGCGGCGGCGGCGTGGCCGAGGGCTTCGAGCAGTCCGAGCAGGAGCTGGTCGAGGCCGCCGGCCACGGCGAGCGCCGGCACGCGCCCTCCGAGGACGCGTTCCCGGGAGAGGAGCGCGCGGACGAGGCAACCGTGGAGTACGGCGAGCCCGACGAGGTCGACCCGACCGAGGTGGTCAGCGACCCCGAGGTCGGGCGCGACGATCCGGGCGCGGGCCCGGGCCTCGCGAGCGAGCGCTGAGGGCCGCGCGGGCTACGCCCGACCGCGGCCCGGTCCCAGCGCCCCATGGCGGGCCGGGCGCCTCCGCCGCCCGCAACCGAACGGGGCCGGCCCGACCACGAACACTCCCCAGCCGAGGATCGGCCAGATCGGCCAGAAGTAGCCGGCGCCGCTGAGCGCCCAGATCGCAACCAGCAGGATCGAGGCGGCGAGAAACGCCTGACGCCCGTGCGGGCGCACCGGCCCCGAGCGGCGCCGGGCGGGCTCGGGCGCGGGTGGCTCCGGCAGGTCCCGTACGAGCTCGGACAGCTCGGCGCCGGTGCGCGCCCCGAACGCCGCCTCGAGGCGCTCCTCGAGCTCTTCCGGGCTCAGCCGCCCCTCGGCCGTGGCCGCGCGCAGCCGCTCCGCGGTCCGCTCGCGGTCGGCATCCGAGGCCCTCAGCTCCGGCTCGCTCATCACGCACCTCCCAGGTACTGGCCGTGGAAGCCGAAGGGGATGTGGTGCGGCGCCTCGGCGCGCGCCAGCTCCGCCATCGTCCCGGCGTCGAGCACGAGCAGGAACGAGCGCTCCGCCGCGGCGTCGAGAACCACGGACAGGATCACGCCGCCGTCCTCGGCCTCTGCCCCCGGCTCGCGCACGAAGATCGGCTCGCCCGGGTAGCAGCCTTCGGCGCGCCACTCGAGCCGCGAACCGTCGCTCACGTCGACCTTCACCAGGTGGTCGATGAAGCCGCTGCCGCCGCGAGTGCCGGTGAACCACGCGTAGCGGTAGCCGCGGGTGTTTCGCCGGGCATAGTCGATTCGCGGCAGCTCCACGTTGTCGGCGAGCTTCTCCCAGCTCACCTCGCCGCTGTCGAGACCGATCGTGTAGCGGCGCAGCTCGGTCGGCGGGATCTCGCCGCGTGGCCCGTCCGAGTCCAGGTAGAGGACGTCGATGATCGAGGGGTCGCGGTAGGCGATCAGGTCCACCACCAGCTCGTCGTCGCCGCGCTCGAAGGCGTTCACGTGGTGGAAGCAGAAGAACGCGTCGGTCCCGTAGGAGCCGCGTAGGGCGCCCGTGGCGCGGTCGAACACCTGGAAGGTCGTGCCCTGTTCGGGGCGCCAGCGGTAGTTCTGGATGAACGGCTTGCCCGACAGCGCCAGCCGCAGCGGGTTCACGCGCAGCGGGTACTCGGCCAGGATCAGGTGGCGCGCGCTCATGCCGAAGGAGTGCATGTAGGCGGGCTCCTTCACGGGCATGCGGGCGATCACGCGGCGCTCCGAGGCGCCGGCCGCCAGCCCGTAGAGCACGTACTCGCTCGTCTTCGAGAAGCGCGCGACGTAGTTGAGGAGCTCGTCTCGCTCGAAGTCGTGGTGCGGGTGCGCGGTGGTCGCGTGCGCCTTGAGGGAATCGCCGTAGTGGAGCGGCCCGATCGTCTCGAGGCTCGTCGGGTCGAACTCGACCGGGAGCGGCGTCTCCGTCATTGCGATGTAGCGCTCGCCGATGCGCGCGAGGTTGACGTTCGGGTTGTCGGTGAGCTCGGGCGAGAAGATCGCCTGCACGCGCTTGAAGATCGAGCGGCAGGGATCGGTGCCGAAGCCGCCGCGCAGCCGCCCCTCGCCGGATTGCACGTAGGCGCGGCTGCGGATGAAGCGGCTCCGGTAGGAGACCCTTCCGCCCTCGAAGCCGAAGCGGTTGAGCATGGCGAGGCCGTCGAACCAGTGGTCGACCGTGTCGAGCTTCGCGGGCGTCACGCGCACGAGCGCGCCGGTCAGCCACTCGGGCAGCTCGCCGCTCACCGGGAGCGCGTCGAGCGCCGTCTCCTCCTCCTGGCTCGTGAAGCCGAGCCGGTGGTTCGTCTCCTGCTTGTGCGAGAGTGCGGTCGTCATGGTCGCGAATATACCGTCTAGTCTGGACTAATGCAAGGCGAGCCGCGCCTCACCCCCACCTCCTACATCGTGCTCGGCCTCCTGGAGTGGACGGGCGCGTCCACCCCGTACCGGCTCAAGCAGATCGTGGCCGTCTCGGTGGGGAACTTCTGGACCGTTCAGCACGCCCAGCTCTACACCGAGACCGAGCGCCTGGCGAAGGCCGGCTACGTGACCGTGACCCGCGAGGAGGGCGGGCGCCGGCGCAAGCTCTACGCCATCACCGCCAAGGGGCTCGCGGCGCTCGAGGAGTGGCGCGAGCAGCCCACCGACGCGATCGGCGAGCTGCGCAACCAGGCAATCCTCAAGCTGTTCTTCGGCGCCGATCCGGCGGCGCTCGGCCCTCCCCAGCTGGCAGCTCACCGGGCCAAGCTCGCCGAGTACGAGCAGACCCGTGAGCGCCTGCCCGCCGACGCCCCGGTCGGGGTGCGGCTCGCGCTCGACGCGGGCATCGCGGCCGAGCGGCAGCAGATCGAGTGGTGGCAGAAGGTTATGGTCTCCGCCGATGGCGACAGCGGCTGAACCGCGACCCGCCGAGCTGCCGCTGCCGGGCGGCCGCCCGAGAGCGACGGTGAGGCTGCATCCGCTGCTCACCGGCCGCGCCACCGCCCCGCGCGCCTGGTTCCTGCGCGAGGAGGGGCGGCTGGCGTGGCGCAAGGCTCTCGGCTTCGGCGTCTCGAGGGACCAGTGGCTGACCGTCCCGCTGCCCGCGTTCCTCGTGGAGCACCCTGGGGCCGGCCCGTTCCTGATCGACACGGGGCTGCACCCGTCGGTGGCCGTGAACCCGAGCCAGAACCTCGGCCGGATCGGCCTGCTCGCGCTCAAGGGGCTGCGGATGGAGCCCGAGCAGGCCGTCTCGGCGCAGCTGCGCGCGCGCGGGATGCAGCCCGCCGACGTGAGGCTCGTGGTGATGACCCACATGCACATCGACCACGCGAGCGCGGTGGCCGAGTACCCGCAGGCGACCTTCCTTGTCTCGCGCACGGAATGGGAGGCCGCCACCGAGGCCAGCCAGCTCCACGGCTACCTCAGGAGCCAGTTCGACCACGCCTTCGACTACCGCCTGCTCGACTTCGAGGGTCCGGACGCGTCCTCGTTCGCCGGCTTTGCACGCTCGTTCGACCTGTTCGGGGACGGCAGCGTGCGCTGCGTGTACACGCCGGGGCACACGCTCGGGCACATGTCGGTGGTGCTGCGCACGCGCGCGGGTGAGGTCCTCGTGGCTGGGGACGCGATCTACCTGGCCGCCACGCTCGCGGACAGCCACCTGCCCCATCGCTCCGAGGACGAGCACCTCTTCCGCCGCTCGCTCGGCGAGCTGCGGCAGTACCGCTCCCAGACGCCGGACGCGCTCATCATCCCGAGCCACGACTGGGAGCTCTGGGAGCGGCTCGAGGCGTCCTACTAGTCGAGCAGCGGCAGCAGCCGGCGTGCCTCGCCCGACACGGTG
>DASQNF010000249.1:0-3296 GCA_035645115.1 Thermoleophilaceae bacterium
GCCCCGGGCGGCGCAACCGCGGCGGGCGGCTCCAGCTCGGACGTCGCCGCCCCAGCCGCCCGCTCGGGATAGCGCGGCAGCCGCCGGGCGAAGCGCCGCCAGGCGATCCAGCCGAGCGCCGCGCTCACGGCCGCGGCCAGGGCGATCGATCCAACCGACGTCGCCGTCGGCTCCTCGGCGAGCAGCGTCGCGGCCGACAGCGACACCAACATCTTCGGCACCTGCTCGAGCGCGTTGCCGCTCGTGGGATCGGAGGTGGTGAGCACGAGGCGCCAGAAGCGCAGGCCGTTGGACCACGGCGCGCCGGTGCGCAGGTGGTAGTAGACGCTGCCCCACACGACGACGGTGAAAAAGGCCCACCCGCCCACGGCGCCAAGCAAGAGGACCGGCGCTCGCCACGGCTCGAGCAGCGGGACGCACAGGAGCGCGCCCAGCCACAGGAGCGCGCGGCCGCGCAGCGGGAACGCAAAGCACGCGAGCACGGCCGCCGAGCCGAGTGCGCCCACGAGCGCCAGTCCCAGCGGCCCGTCCGGCCCCAGCGCGAGCGGGTAGGAGCAGATCAGGACGAGGGGCGGGTAGACGAGCGAGAAGGGCCGTCCCTCGTTGAAGACGTTCCATGCGCGCGCGGCCCAGACCTCCACGGGACCTGGCGCTCTGTGCCCAGAGCTCACGCGGCGCATATTAGGGTTCCCTAATCGAGCTTACGGCGACGTGGCCGGGGACTGGCCTAGGCGAGTGCGCCGGTGTGCGGCCGCCCGCCAGCAGCGCTCGAGCCGCCGCACAAAGGCGCTCGGCTTGTCCGAGTACAGCCGCGCTCCGAGCGCCAGCGCGGCCGCCTGCAGGGCGTGGCGGCGGCGCTCGACGGCCTCGACCAGCTCCGGCGGCGCCTCCGCGTGCTCGCGCGCCCAGTCGAGCAGCATCGCAAGGTCATGGTCGTCGCCGAGCAGGTCGGAGAGCTCGTGCGCCTCGTCGGCAACCGCCTTCATCACCGGCGGCCACAGCGAGCGCAGCAGCGTCTGCTGGTACCAGAGGTCCTTGACCCGCTTGCGCCACTCGTGCAGCTCCTCGACGCTGGGCTGCTCGCGCGCCGAGCGAAATCCTCGGCGCCCGCCCCGGTACATGCGCTCGAGGCCTGGCCTGACGGCGTGGAACGAGTCGTCGGAGACCGACCAGGCGCCGACCCGCTCGCGCGCCGAGCGGAGCATCTCGATCACCGCGCCGTGGGCGGGGCCACCGCTGCGCAGCCGATTCGCCTCGAGCGACCGCCGCAACGGCCCGGCGAGCTCCGGCGCGAGGCCGAGGCCGTCGAGGGTCGCGACCATGACGTCGGAGTCGCGCGCCCCGGCAAGCTCCGCGGCGGCGTCGCGGAAGCAGGTGAGCTCGCGACGGTAGGTCTTCTCGCCCAGCCCGCCGCGCACCAGGCGCAGCAGCGAGCGCAGCTTCTTGAGGTCCTTGCGCGCCTCGTGCACGGCCTGCTCGGGTGTGAGCCCGAGCTCGCCGCTCAGCGCCTCGATCGCGTTGTCGATCCGGCCGACCGCGATCCGGCGCAACCCCTCGATGAGCGGCTCGCCCTGCTCCAGCCCGTATGTCCGGAGCGACATTCCCGGAGCCTAGCGGTCCTGCTCGGCGGTCCAGCGGTCCCTCTCGAGCAGCTTGGCGGCCGCGGTGGCGGGATCGAGGCGGCGTGCCACCACCTCGTCGAGCAGCTCCTTCACCGACTCGTCCGC
This sequence comes from Thermoleophilaceae bacterium, assembly GCA_035645115.1. Classification (GTDB taxonomy): domain Bacteria; phylum Actinomycetota; class Thermoleophilia; order Solirubrobacterales; family Thermoleophilaceae; genus JACVRW01. Next base: position 1,728 of record DASQNF010000249.1, read on the forward strand.
GCCAACCCGGGCCTCCAGCTCGCGCCGCAGCCGCGCCGCGGCGAGCGCCATCACCTCGCTCATCAGGTTGCGCCGGCGGCGCTCGGCGAGCGTGCCCTGCTCCTCGATGAACGCGCGGTGCTCGCCGATCTTCGTGGCCAGCTCCTCCACGCCCTCCCCCCTGCTCGCCTCGGTCTTCACGATCGGCACGGTCCAGCCCTCCTGCGGGCCGAGCGAGAGCACGCCGCGGATCTCGCGCACCATCGTGTCGGTGAGAGTGTGGTCGGACTTGTTGACCGCGATCACGTCGGGAATCTCCATCACCCCGGCCTTGAGCGCCTGAATCGAGTCACCCGAGCCGGGCATCAGCACGAGCACGACGGTGTCGGCGTGGTCGATGATGTCGACCTCCGCCTGGCCCACCCCCACCGTCTCCAGGAACACGTCGTCCTTGCCGCTCGCGTCCATCAGCAGGGCGGCCTGCAGCGTGGCCTCCGAGAGCCCGCCGAGCGAGCCGCGACTGGCCATCGAGCGGATGTACACGCCCGGGTCGAGGAAGTGCTCGGCGAGCCGGATGCGGTCGCCGAGCAGCGCGCCGTGGGTGAACGGCGAGCTCGGGTCGATCGAGAGCACGGCCACCTGGCGCTCGCGCCCGCGCGCGTGCTCCACGAGCCGCGCGATGAGCGTGGACTTGCCCACGCCCGGCGGTCCCGTGAAGCCGACCACGGCGGCCCGGCCGGTACGCGGGTATACCTCGCGCACGAGCGCCCAGCCCTCAGGATCGTCGTTCTCGACGAGCGAGATCGCCCGTGCCAGGGCGCGCTTGTCGCCGGCGAGCAGGCGCTCGGCGAGATCGGCGGCGGTGCGTCCGGAGGCCGGCATGGGCCGGGCAATGCTACGAGACGCCCTCGGGACGGACGCGCCGCGGCCTCAGCGCAGGTGCTCGCCCACGTCCCAGGTCCAGAGCTCGACGACGTTGCCGTCCGGGTCGTTCACGTAGGCGGCGCGCCCGTGCGTGTCGCCGAAGCTGAGCACCTCCACTTCCTGCCCGCGCCCGCGCAACAACTCGACCGCATCGTCGAAGTCCGCCTCGGCGACCTTCATCGCGTAGTGGACGTGCACCCCGCCGCGACCGCCGGCCAGGCCCACCTGCGGGCGCCACAGTCCGATCCGAGTGCGCTCGCCCGCCATCACCCAGATCGCCTCGCGATCGGGCCAGCGCTCCACCACCGGCAGGCCGAGCACGCGCGCGTAGAACTCCTCGGCCGCCTCGAGGTCAACCACCTCGAGCACGAGCTCGGATACCCCGCTGACGGGGATCCCGCGCACGGCCACGCCGCGCGCGGGCTCACTCATAGGCGAGCGCCCGCAGCACGTCCAGCCGCGCCGCGCGCCGCGCCGGCCAGATCGCGGCCAGGACGCCCGCCAGCGCGGCCAGCATGAGGGTCGACTTGCCCGAGCCGGACGGTCCCATGATCGCGCTGAAGCGGCCGCGCTCGAAGCCGACGCTCACGCCCGCGAGCGCGTCCACGGCGGTGTCGGCCTGCCCGTAGCGACGACGGACCTCGGTGGCGGTGACGATCGAATCCA
>DASQNF010000250.1:0-9017 GCA_035645115.1 Thermoleophilaceae bacterium
ATCGCTTCGACCCGCCGCTCTCGCCCCACTACGCCGCGGAGCTCGGCGGCGCGACGATCGAGCCGGCTCGCCTGGTGGCGGCCGCGCGCGCCGCCGCGGCCGGCGCCGACCTTGTGGTGGTCGAGGGCGTGGGCGGGCTGATGGTCCCGCTCACTCCGGGCTACCTCGTGCGTGACCTTGCGGTAGAGCTCGGGCTGCCCGTGGTGGTGGCGGCGCGCACCGGGCTCGGGACGATCAACCACACCCTGCTCACGGTCGAGGCGGCGCGGGCCGTGGGCCTGCGGGTTGCCGGGGTGGTGATGACACCATGGCCGGCAGTCCCGGCGCCGATCGAGCTCTCGAACCGCGCGACGGTGGAGCGGCTTGCCGAGGTGGCCGTGACGGGGCTGGCGCCGACGAGCCGCGACCGCCTCGCGGCGGCGGGGGCGGCGCTGCCGCTGGCCGAGTGGCTCGCTGGGGGGCGGTAGCGCCCGCGCGGTGCGCTCCGGGGCGAACGGCAGCTGGGTACGGGGGCTCTCGGCCGCTGGGTCGCCGCCGCGCGCGCCGCCCGGCCGCGGCCGCATCCGCCGGGCCGACCCGCGGCAACGGTTGCGGCACGCGCCGCCGAACCGTCGCCCCGCCCCGGCGGTCCACCGTTCGCGGCCGGTCGGCGGCCCTACCGTCGCGCCGCTACGGTGAGCGCAGGTGAGCGAGCACGAGCATCTCGGGAGCCGGCCCGGTCCCGACGCGGAGGACATCCCCGACCTGATCCGCAAGCTGCGCGAGCGCAAGGAGCGGCACAAGCAGCGCCACATCGTTCACCGGGCCGCGGTGGTGGTGCTGGGCCTCCTGATCGTGCTCGCGGGCATCGTCATGTCCGGCCCAGGGGTCCCCGGCCCCGGCATCGCCGTGATCCTGGTCGGGCTCGGCTTCCTCGCCCTCGAGTTCGAGCGCGCCGAGCGGCTGCTGGAGCGGGCGCTCGTGTGGGCCGACCGGGCCAGGGAGCGGGCTGAGCAGACCTCGACGGCGCAGCGCGTGGCGGGCGCCCTGGCAGCCGCGCTCGCGGTTGGCGCCTTCGTTGCCGCCGCGGTCCTCTGGGACATCCCGCTGCTGCCGGTCTGAGCGGCCGCTCGTGCGCGCTCTCGCTCCCGAGCGCGCCCGCCCGCCGGCGCCGGCCCCTCGCCTCGCAGCTCGCGAGACCGAAGTTATCGGCCTATACGGGGGATAACTTCGGTCTCGCCTGGCGGCCCGGCATTTTCGCTGCCCTCCGCGCGGGCGCGCACCCCCGCCCCCGGCCCTCGGAGGCCGGCGGAGCACGGGTCAGGCCGGCGTATCGGCCCGCTTGCGCTGACGCTCCTGCTCGCGCAGCTCCACGCGGCGGATCTTCCCGGTCAGCGTCTTCGGCAGGTCGTCCACGAACTCGATCTCGCGCGGATACGCGTACGCGGAGTGGCGCTCGCGCACGTGGGCCTTGATCTCGTCCGCGAGCTCGTCGCTCGGCGTGTGGCCGCCTGTCAGCACGATGAATGCCTTGACGAGGTCCCCGCGCCGCGGGTCCGGCGATGCCACGGCGGCCGCCTCCTTCACCGCCGGGTGCTCCACGCACGCCGACTCGACCTCGAACGGCCCGATCCGATAGCCCGCCGAGATGATCACGTCGTCGGCGCGGCCGGCGTACCAGACGTAGCCGTCCTCGTCGGTGGTGGCGGCGTCCTTGGTGTGGAACCACTCGCCGCCGAAGACCTCCTCGGTGTCCTCGGGCCGGTTCCAGTAGCCGAGCGGGTAGTGCGGGTTCGAGCGCGCGCGTAGGCAGATCTCGCCGCGCTCGCCGGCCGGCAGCGGCTGCTCGTCCTCGTCGAGCACCTGGACCTCCCAGCCCGGCATCGGCCTGCCCATCGAGCCCTCGCGCACCTCGGCGTTCGGGAAGTTCCCACAGAGCGGGTAGCTCTCGGTCAAGCCGTAGTAGTCGAGCACCGTGATCCCGAACTGCTCGCGGAACCAGCGGATCACCTCGGGGTTGAGCGGCTCTCCCGCCGAGCAGGTGATCCTCAGACGATCGAGCGGATAACGCTTGCCGGCGTCCTCCACCCCCGTCATCGCGCGCAGCGCCGTGGGCGTCGTGAACATGTTCTCGACCCCGTGCCGCGAGAGGAAGCGCAGGTGCTCCTCGGGGTCGTAGCCGCCCTTGCGAGCCTGGACCAGCGCCACGGCTCCGTAGCGCCAGGGGCCGAGCAGCGGGCAGATCCCGGCCGCCCAGGCCCACTCGCCCGAGCCGTGGAAGAGCTCGCCGTCCTGCACGTCGTGGCAGAACTCGAACTCCTCGTGCGCGAGCAGGTAGCGGTGGGCGTGCAGGATGCCCTTGGCCTTGCCGGTCGTTCCCGACGAGTAGTACAGCTGGGCCGGGTCCTCGGCCGCCGTGTCGGCGGGCTCGTAGGAGCTGGAGGCACGCGCCATCGACTCGTCGAAGTCCACGTCGCCCGACTCGCCCGCGCCGCCCATCACGAACACCTTCTCCACGAGCCCGGCCGGGATCCGGTGGCGGTTGACGGCGTCGGTGACCACGGCCCGCGCCTCCGAGTCGCGCAGCCTGTGCTCGATGCCCTCGTCGCCGTAGAGGACGGACATCGAGAGCAGTATCGACCCACGCTTGAACGTGCCGAGGAAGACCGCCGCCGTCTCGGGGAGGGATGGCAGCAGCGTGGCCACCCGATCGCCGCGCTCGACGCCCGTGGCCTCGAGCACGTTCGCGAAGCGGTTGGAGAGGTCCTGCAGCTCGCCGAAGCTCACCCGCCGCTCCTTGCCCTGCCAGTCCTCCCAGAGCATCGCGAGCCTGTCGCGCGGGTGCTTGTCGCACACGTCCTGCGCGATGTTGTAGCGCTCGGGCACCTCCCAGCGGTGCGCGGCGCACATCTCCTCGTAGCTGCCCAGCTCGTAGCGCCTCATGTCAGTGAAGATGCCCGGACCGGGAGCGTCCCGAACGCGCGGGCGCCCTACAGCGACGCCGCGGCGGCCCCTCCTCACCGGCGAGCGCCCGAGCGACCTGACCCGCCCCACCGGCCGTCGGCCTGGGCGAGCGGCTCAGGCGGCTCGCGACACCGACAGCTCGGCCGGCACCGCCTGCCCCGCCAGGATCGCGTCCGCGGCGATCCGCGCCGTGGCGGGGCCGGTCGAGATCCCCCAGGGCCCGTGACCAGCCGCCACCCAGAGGTCCCCGATGCCGGGCAGCTCGCCCACGAGCGGGCGCCCGTCGAAGGACTGCGGCCGCGCGCACGCACGTGCGCCGCGGACGGGAGCGTGCGCGATCGCCGGCAAGAAGGCTGCGCCGGCGCTGAGCAGGCTGTCCGTCCAGGCCGCCGGGTCGGGCTGCTCGCGCAGGAAGGTCGAGCCCACCGAGGTCACCCCGTCGGCGCTCACCGCGCTGAACACCGAGCCGTGGGCGCCGGACGGGCCGCCCGCGGCCACGGCCTCCACGCCGGCCTCCTCGACAACGTGTCGCGGCGGGTCCGCCAGCTCGACCTCGGCGACCACCCCCCAGACGTGCTCGATCGGTCGCCAGGCGCCCGTGGTGTCCACCACCTCCGGCGTCCATGGGCCCGCCGTCACGAGCACGGCGTCCGCCGGGCGCCTGACCCCGGCGGCGATCACGCCGCGGGCGCGACCGGAGCCCACCCAGGGCCACGCCGGCTCGTGCTCGTGGAAGACCGCGCCGAGCACGTGGGCCCGCCGGGCGAGCGCGCGCGTTGCGGAGGCGGGGCGAACCGGGAAGCCGGTCTCGAGGCGGCAGCCCGCGAGGCCGGGGGCGAGCGCCGGCTCGAGCTGCCGGACCTCGGCCGGCTCCAGCAGCGTGGGTCGCAGGGCGGGGGCCTCGCGTCCGATCCCGGCAGCCACGCCCGCAAGCTGCGCCGGGTCGCGCGCGAGCATCAGCACGCCGGCTGGGTCAACCGGGAGGGCGAGGCCGTCGAGCTCGCGGTAGAGCCCCACGGTCTCGACGTGAAGGTCCGCGAGCACCGGGTCGAACGGGTGCTGGACGACGCCCGAGTTGCGCCCGCTGGCCGCGCCCGCCACCTCGTCGCGCTCGTAGACCTGCACGCGGGCGCCCGCCTCGGCCAGCACGGCCGCCGCGGCGCAGCCCACCACGCCGGCGCCGATGATCGTGACCTCGGCGGCGGTCGAGCTCACTCGTCGCTCGCGTAGTCCACGATCGACTTGTCGATCAGCCACTCCACGGGCGCCCGGTCGTCGGTGTAGACCTCGCCGCCGCGAAGCGGCGCCCCGAGCCGCCCGGCCGCCGCCTCGGCCGTGCCACGCAGGGCCTCCGGCAGCTCCGGGATCGCGGCGCGCAGGCGCTCGCTCGACAGCTCCCGCTCACTCGCCACGATCAAGGTGTTGGTGGGCTCGATCGGGTCGCGCATCACGCTCGGGAAGACCTCGGCGATCGTGGTCGTGAGCACCTCCTCGAGCTCGTCCTGACCCTCGGGGTGCCCCGCGTTGACGATCAGGACGCCGCTGGGAGCGAGCCGGTCGCGCACGGTCTCGAAGAACTCGACGGTGGTCAGGTAGAACGGGATGTAGGGCTGGCGGTAGGCGTCCACCGAGATCACGTCGTAGCGAGCGTCGACCCGCCGTAGGAACGGCCGCGCGTCCTCGTGGTAGAGCTCGAGGCGCGGGTTGTTCATGTCGAAGTACTCGCGCCCGATGTCCGAGAGCTCGGAGTCGATCTCCACGCCGTCCACCCGCGTGTCCGGGAAGAACTCCTCGTAGGCGCGGGCGGTGGTGCCGGCGGCGTTGCCGAGGATCGCCACACGCCGCGGCGGCTCGTCGCCGGCGGCGAAGTGGAGCACCAGGTGACCGTCCCAGACGTCGCCCGTGAGCGTCGACGCCGGGTCGCGCGGGCCGCCCGGCCCCGGCTCGCACTCGGCCTCGCAGACGGAGTGCTGCGCTTGGCCCTCGTTCAGCTCGAGCGTCCGGGTGCCGTCGTCGTACTCGATCACGCGCGCGTACTGGTACTCGGTGTCGGTCTCGTGGATCACGCGCGCGCCGGCCTCCGTGTCGGCCTTGAGGGTGCCCACCGGCAGGGCGATCAGCGCTGCGATCGCCGCCGGCGCGAGCGCCCAACGGCGCACCGGCCGCAGCCCCGCGACCGCGATCAGCGCGATCGCGAGCGCGAAGATCAGGAATGTGCGGCGCGTTCCCACGAGCGGGATCAGGAGCAGCGCCGAGAGGAGGGTGCCCACGAGCGAGCCGGCGGTGGAGAGCGCGTACAGGCGCCCCGCCACCCTGCCGGCCTCCTCGACCGAGGACACGGCCAGCCGAATCGCGTAGGGCGAGACCGCGCCCAGCAGCAGCACCGGCACGGCCACCAGCACGAGCACCCCCACCAGCGAGCCGAGGAAGGCCCCCGCCGAGATCTCGTCGAGGGCGTCCACGGCGAGCTCGAGCATCGGGTCGGCCGCGAACGGCACGAGCGCGAGCAGGCCGGCCGCGGTCAGCGCTAGCAGGCAGAGCCCGCGCATGTGCGGGTTGCGGTCGGCGAGCCGCCCGCCCAGCCAGTAGCCGAGCGAGAGCGCCACGAGCACGATCCCGATCGTGTTCGCCCACACGATCGTGGACGCGCCGAAGTAGGGAGCGAGCAGCCGGACGGCGGCGATCTCCGCGCCGAGGGAGCCCGTCCCCACCACGAAGACGAGCAGGGGCAGAGGCGGCATTCCGCCTCGCAAGATAGCTACGGGCCGGCGTGGCCCCCGAGCTGCCGGTGGTGGCGTCCTGGCGCGGAGCTACTGTCGCGCGCATGGACCTCGTCGCCGCCGATCGCGCCCACCTCTGGCACCCGTTCACCCAGCAGCGCGGCTGGGCGCAGGAGGAGCCCGTGATCGTCGAGCGCGCGGAGGGCGCCACGCTGATCGACGTCCACGGCCGGCGCTACATCGACGGCGTCTCCTCGCTCTGGTGCAACGTGCACGGCCACCGCCACCCGCGCATCGACGCCGCGGTGGAGGCCCAGCTCGGCAGGGTCGCGCACTCCACGATGCTCGGCCTCACCCACCGCCCCGCCATAGAGCTAGCGCGCCGGCTCGTTGAGCTCGCGCCGGCCGGGCTCACGCGCGTGTTCTACTCGGACTCGGGCTCCACCGCCACGGAGATCGCGCTGAAGATGGCCTTCCAGTACTGGCGCCAGCGCGGCGAGGAGCGCCGCCGGTTCGCCTGTCTCGAGATGGCCTATCACGGGGACACGATCGGCGCCGTCTCGGCCGGCGGCATCGACCTGTTCCACTCGATGTACCGGCCGCTCCTGTTCGACACGCTGAAGGCGCCGCCGGGCGACGCCGCGGCGATGGAGCGGCTGCTGTCCGCGCACCAGGGCGAGGTCGCGGCGCTGATCGTGGAGCCGCTGGTACAGGGCGCCGCCGGGATGGTCGTGCACCCGGAGGGCTACCTGCGCGCCCTGCGCGACCTGTGCGACCGCTATGACGTGCTGCTGATCGCCGACGAGGTGGCCACCGGCTTCGGCCGCAGCGGGCGGATGTTCGCGTGCGAGCACGAGGACGTGGCGCCCGACCTGCTCTGCGTCGCCAAGGGGCTCACGGGCGGCTACATGCCGCTGGCGGCGACGCTCGCCGCCGAGCGCATCTACGAGGGCTTCCTCGGCGAGTTCGAAGAGTTCCGCACGTTCTTCCATGGCCACACCTACACCGGCAACCCACTCGCCTGCGCGGCGGCGATCGCCACGCTCGACGTGTTCCGGGAGGAGCGCACGCTTGAGCGCCTCGCGCCCAAGATCGAGCTGCTGGGGAAGCTGCTCGCTCCGATCGCCGAGCACGCCGCGGTGCGCGAGGTGCGTCGCTGCGGCTTCATGGTCGGGATCGAGCTCGAGGAGCACCCGCTCGCGCTGCGCATGGGTCACCGGGTGACGCTCGAGGCTCGCCGCCGCGGCGCGATCATCCGGCCGCTCGGCGACGTGGTGGTGCTGATGCCCCCGCTGGCGATCGCCGAGGCGGAGCTGCGCAGGCTCGTGGAGCTCACGGGCGAGGCGGTGGCGGCGGCGAGCGCGGGGGTCTCACGGGCGCTTCCCATGGCCGCGTAGGGCGAGCCGCCCGCCACCGCGCTCAACCGTCGTAGGGCTCGAAGTCCTTCTTGCGCGCCCCGCAGACCGGGCAGAACCAGTCGTCCGGGATCTCCTCGAAGGCGGTACCGGGCGGGATGCCGCCGTCGGGGTCGCCCTCATCGGGGTCGTAGATGAACCCGCAGGAGGTGCAGATCCACAGCGTCGTCGTGGCCGAACTCATGGGCCGCGGAAATATACGCTGCGGCGGTGAGGGTGGACGAGCCACCGCCGGGTGAGGAGTGGAGCGCCGGCGAGCCGACCGCGGCGCGCCCGGCCGCGTCCCTGATCCTGTTGCGCGACGCTCCCGCGGGCGCGGAGGTGCTGCTCGTGCGGCGCAACCCCGCGCAGCGCTTCATGGGTGGAGCGTGGGTGTTCCCCGGTGGAGCCGTCCACGACGAGGACGCCGACGAGGCCGCCGCGGCGCTGCGCGAGCTCGAGGAGGAGGCCGGCATCGCGCTCGCGGACGCCGGCGAGATCGTGCCGTTCTCGCGCTGGATCACCCCGGAGGGGGTCAAGATCCGCTTCGACACCTGGTTCTTCGTCGCGGCGGCCCCGGCCGGCGCCGAGGCGCAGGTGGACGGCGGCGAGTGCGTCGACGCACGTTGGCTTCGTCCCGACGAGGCGCTGGCGGCGCACGCGCGAGGCGGGCTGATGCTCGTCTTCCCCACGATCAAGCACCTGGAGCTGCTCTCCGAGACGGCCGGCGTGGCCGAGACGCTCGCCGCCGCGCGCGAGCGGCCGATCACTCCGATACTGCCCAAGCTGGTCCCGAGCGGGGAGGCCCCGCGCGTGCTGCTGCCGGGCGACCCGGGCTACGACGAGGCGTGAGCCGGCGTGCCGACAGGGCCACGCATGAGCGGGCGCGCCGCAACCATGGCTTCCGTGACCTGTTGAGGGATCAGATGAAGCGAAGCCTCACGATCCTCGCCGCGGTCGCGGCGATACTCGGCGCCCCGGCGGCCGTGGCGCTCGCCGACACGCTGATCGGCACCGAGGGGCCCGACCAGCTCACCGGCACCGCGGGCCCGGACCAGATCTATGGCGAGAGCGGCGCCGACGTGATCGCAGGCGCCGGCGCCGGCGACTACCTGGAGGCCGGCCCGGGCGGCGACCAGGTGGACGCGGGCACCGGGCTCGACCTCGTGATGGGCGGCACGGGCGCCGATCACGTCGACGCCGGGGCCGGGGACGACGTGGTCTACGCCGGGGCGGGCGAGGACCTCGTGCTCGGCGGGCAGGGGGCGGACACGCTTTTCGGCCAAGCCGACAGCGACCGCCTGTTCGGGGGCGGGGGGCGCGACCGTATCTACGCGAGCCTCGGCACGGACATCGTGGACGCCGGCTCCGGCGCCGACCACGTGAGCGCTGACGGCGGCGATGCAACGATTTTCGGGGGCGGCGGCAGCGACGTGGTGAGCGCATCCGGCGGTGCGATCACGGTGAAGGGCGGCCGCGGTCACGACCGCATCCGCACCGGGGACCGCGGCGACGATGTGGACGGCGGCCGTGGCCGCGACACGATCGCCACGGGAGCCGGCGACGACCGTGTGCAGGTGCGCGACAACAGCCGCGACCGCGTTGACTGCGGGGCCGGGCTGGCCGACTCCGTCGACGCCGACCCGCTCGACGTGATCAGCGGCTGCGAGAACGTAGACATGCGACCCGCGCCGCTGACGCCCTAACGCCGCGTCCAGCGTCCATCCGGTAGAACCCGCCCTGTGCCCGCCGCCGGGCTGAGAGTGGCCGTAACCGGGCCCACCGGAGATCTCGGCATCGGGATCGTCAGCGCGCTCGAGCGCTCGCCCGCGGTCAAGAGCATCGTGGGCATGGCTCGCCGCCCCTTCGACCCGGCCGCCCGCGGCTGGAGGAAGACCGAGTACCGCCAGGGGGACGTGACCGACTCCCGCAGCGTCCGCGACCTCGTCCAGGGGATGGA
>DASQNF010000251.1:0-3496 GCA_035645115.1 Thermoleophilaceae bacterium
CGAGCTGCGCGCCGGCTTCCGCGATCTCGGCGGGCACGACCTCGACAAGCTGATCGAGGCGTACCGGCAGGTCGAACACGACCGGCCTAGCGTGATCTTCGCCTACACGATCAAGGGGTGGGGGCTGCCGATCGAGGGCCACCCGGAGAACCACTCGGCGCTGCTGACGAAGGAGCAGTTTGCGGACCTCGGGGATGAGCTGGGCGCCGACGCAGCGGACCCGTGGGCGCCCTTCGACCCTTCGAGCCCGGAGGCCGAACTGTGCTCGGCGGCCGCCTTGGCGCTCGCACGCGAGGAGCCGCAGCCGCGTCGCCCGCCGGCGCCCCCAACGGCGCTGGGTCGCTCCCACCGCGGGTCGGAGTCGACACAGCAGGCCTTCGGGCGATTCTTCGTCGACCTCGTGCACGAGGCGCCGGAGGTGGCCGAACGCGTGGTGACGGTGAGCCCGGACGTGGCGTCCTCCACGAACCTGGGCGGCTGGATCAACAAGGCCGGCATCTGGTCGGTGGGAGAGCGCCGCGACTGGTTCGCCGACGACTCCCAGACGCTCGTGCACTGGCACGAGACCACCGGCGGACGCCACATCGAGCTCGGGATCGCAGAGACGAACCTCGTCGGCCTGCTCGGGGAGCTCGGTGCGACCTGGAGCCGCCACGGGCAGCCGCTGCTCCCGATCGGCACGATCTACGACCCGTTCGTGGGCCGCGCGCTCGAGCCGTGGGCGTTCGGCATGTACGCCGGCGGGCAGTCCATCCTGATCGGCACGCCCAGCGGCGTGTCGCTCGCGCCCGAGGGCGGCGCCCACCAGTCGATCGTCACGCCGTCGATCGGGATCGGCCAGCCCGGTTGCACGGCCTGGGAGCCGGCCTTCGGCCAGGACCTCGAGTGGACGCTGCTGCACGCGCTCTCGCGGCTCGGTCGCCCCGACGGCGAGTCCGCGTACTTCCGGCTCTCCACCCGTCCGATCGACCAGGCGCTCGCGGCGGTCCCGGACGGCGATGCGGACGAGCGCCGCGAGCTCGTGCTCGCCGGGGGCTACCCGTTGCGGCGCGCCGCCGGCCGGCCGCGCGTGACGCTCGCCGGCATGGGCGCGGTGATGCCGGAGCTGCTCGCCGCGGCCGACGTGCTGGGAGAGGACGTCGACGTGCTCTGCATCACGAGCGCCGATCTGCTGTTCCGCGCCTACCGCGCCCGCGCCGGCTTCGGCGAGCACCCGCCGGGCGTGCTCGAGCGGCTGCTGCCCGCGGACCGCGCGGCCCCGCTCGTGACCGTCCTCGACGGCGATCCTCACTCGCTCGCCTTTCTCGCCGGCGTGAACGCCACGCCGCTGACGGCCCTCGGAGTCACGAGCTTCGGCCAGTCCGGAGACCTCGACGAGGTGTATCGCCTGCACGAGATCGACGCCGAGAGCGTGGTCGGCGCCGCCCTCGACCTGCTCGGATAGGAGCGGCCGCGAGGACGGCCCGGGCGGGAGCTAGCATGGGGCGACCGATGCTCTCGCTCTACCGCCGCCACCGCCCACGGACGTTCGATTCGGTGGTCGGCCAGGAGCACATCGTCAGGACGCTCCGCAACGCGATCGAGCTCGACAAGGTCCACCACGCCTACCTGTTCGTCGGGTCCCGCGGCACCGGCAAGACCTCGATGGCGAAGCTGCTCGCCTGCGCGCTCAACGCCGAGGGCGGTCCGCGAGTGGAGTTCGACCCGGCCTCGCCCACCGCCGCCGCCATCCTCTCGGGGACCTCGCTCGACGTGGTCGAGATGGACGCGGCCTCGAACAACTCGGTGGACGACATCCGCGAGCTGCGCGAGAACGTCGCGCTCGCGCCGATGCAGGGCGGCAAGCGGGTGTACATCCTCGACGAGGCGCACATGCTCTCGACGGCTGCCTGGAACGCCTTTTTGAAGACGCTCGAGGAGCCGCCCGCGCACGTGGTGTTCGTGCTCGCCACCACGGAGGCGCACAAGGTGCCGGCCACGATCGTGGACCGCTGCCACCGCTTCGACTTCAGGCGGCCCGGGCTCGAGCAGATCGCCGGCGTGCTGAAGCGCGTGGCGGCCGAGGAGGGCATCGAGATCCCGGATCCGGCCGTGGGCATGCTTGCGCGCGCCGCCACCGGCAGCTTCCGCGATGCGCTCGGCACGCTCGAGCAGCTCGTGACCTACGGCGGCCCGCAGGTCAAGCTGGAGGACGTGCTCGACATCCTCGGCGTGGCCGAGGCCGAGCTCGTGCTCGAGGTGGGGGAGGCGCTCGCCGGGCGCGACCCGAAGGCGGCCCTTATCGCCGTCCAGCGCCTGTCCGACTCCGGCCGCGACTTCACCCAGTTCATGCGCGACCTCTCCGGCCACCTGCGCCACCTGTTCGTGGTGCAGACCCTGGGTCAGGTGCCGGACTCGTTCTCGGTCACGGCCGAGCACACCGACAGGCTCGCCTCGCAGGCGGAGCGGATCTCCCAGGGTGAGATCCTGCGCGCGATCGACTTCCTGGCGGCCGCGCTGGCAGCCGTCAAGGACGGCTCCGAGCCGCGCCTCCAGCTGGAGATGGCGCTGCTGAAGGCGACCCAGCCGCAGGCCGACCTGTCGCTGCAGGCGCTCATGTTCCGGATCGAGCAGATCGAGGCCCGGCTCGAGGGGCGCGAGGAGCGGCCCGCGCAGCCGGCGGCCGCGTCGAGCTCGTCTCCGGCCGCGGGCTCGAGCTCGTCCCCGGCCGCCGCCCCCCGGCAGTCTTCCGTCGGGGCTGCCACCGCGGTGGCGGTGGAAAGCCGGCCCCGCGAGGAGTCGCAGCCCGTCGGCGCGGTGGAGCTGGAGCGGCTGGTGGCGCTCTGGCCGGCGGTGGCCGAGACGGTGGCGGCGGAGAATCCGATGCTCGGCGCCGGGCTCGAGGCGGCGCGGCCGGTGGGTGTGGAGGGCGACCGCCTCACGATCGCGTTCCCGGCCGATGCGGCCTTCGTGCGCAAGAAGGCGGAGGCCAGCCGCGAGCTCGTGGCGGGCGCGGTTCGCGGCCTAACCGGGTATGCGGTCGGGCTCGCGTTCCAGCTGAGCGACGACCCCATTCCGGCGGGGGAGGCCACACTCGACCACGAACGGCTCATCGAGCGCCTGCGTGAGGAGTTCGGCGCCGAGGAGCTGTTCGACGAACCAGACGAGGAGAAGCGCTGATGGGTCAGCCGAACCTGAACCAGATGATGAAGCAGGTGCAGAAGATGCAGGCCGACATGGCGAAGGCTCAGGAGGAGCTCGCCAACGAGGTCGTGGAGGCAAGCGCGGGCGGCGGGATGGTCACGGTCAAGATCAGCGGCGACCTCCAGCTCAAGGAGCTCGCGATCGACCCCGAGGCCGTGGACCCGGAGGACGTGGAGATGCTCCAGGACATGGTGCAGGCCGCGGTGAACGAGGCGATCCGGTCCGCCCAAGAGCTCGCCGCTACGAAGATGAACGCCGCCGCGGGCGGCCTCGCCGGGCCGGGCGGGCTCGGCGGCCTGGGCCTGCCCGGGCT
>DASQNF010000252.1:0-17084 GCA_035645115.1 Thermoleophilaceae bacterium
CCCCGGCTCGCGACTGCGCTCCGAGACACAGGCCGGCTGGACTCGCACGCCACGCCGGGACGCCGGAGCCGCCCGCCGAGTTGAGCAGCGGGCGCACCGCGGCCTAGAATTGCCGTCATGGCCACGGTCCCCACACGTACGCCCGCGGATGCCGGCATCACCAAGGACGAGCTCAGGCTCGCCGCCCGCAACCACGCGATGCCGTCCGAGGCGGTGCGCTACCCGATCACGCCAGCCGGCCTCCACTACCTGCTGACCCACTACGACATCCCGGCCGTGGACCCGGCCGGCTTCCGGGTCGAGCTCGGCGGCGCCGTGGAGCGCCCGCTGAGCCTCTCGCTCGACGACCTGCGCAGCCGCGAGCGCGTGACGATGCCGATCACCTTCGAGTGCGCGGGCAACGGCCGGGCGCTGCTCGAGCCGCGCCACCTGAGCCAACCCTGGTTGACGGAGGCTGTGGGCACGGCGGAGTGGGGCGGCACGCCGCTGCGCCCCCTGCTCGACGAGGCCGGGGTGCGTGCGAGCGTGGTCGAGGCGCTCTTCACCGGCCTCGACCGCGGCCTCGAGGGCGGGGTGATGCAGGACTACGAGCGCGCGCTGCCGATCGCGGAGTCAGAGCACGCACTGCTCGTCTACGAGATGAACGGAGCGCCGCTGCCGCCGCAGCACGGATTCCCGTTGCGCCTCGTGGTGCCCGGCTGGTACGGCATGCAGAACGTCAAGTGGCTCAGCCGGATAACGCTCCTCGAGGAGCCGTTCCAGGGCTACCAGAACGTCGCGGCCTACCGCCTGTTCGAGGCCGACGGCACCCCCGGTGAGCCGCTCACCCGCATGCCGCCGCGCTCGCTGACGGTCCCACCGGGCGTGCCCGAGTTCCTGACTCGCGAGCGCGTGCTCGATACCGGCCCGGTCACGCTCCACGGCCGCGCCTGGTCCGGCCAGGGCCAAATCGTGGCCGTGGAGGTCTCCACCGACGGAGGAGAGAGCTTCACGCCCGCCGAGCTCGAGGAGCCGCTCGGCGAGGCGGCCTGGCGGGGCTGGCGCTTCGAATGGGATGCGCCGCCCGGCGAGCACGTGCTCTCGTCGCGCGCCACCGACTCCGCCGGAAACAGCCAGCCGCTCGAGGCGCGCTGGAACCTCAAGGGATACGCCAACAACGCCGTCGAGAGGATCCCGGTGAGGGTCGGCTTCTAGACTGCCCGGCCCCGTGCGGATCTTCAGCGGCATCCAGCCCACGGGGCGAAAGCACCTGGGCAACTACATCGGGGCGATCCGCGGCTACCTCGCCGGCCAGGAGCGCGGCGACCCGGCCATCTACTGCATGGTCGACCTGCACGCCACGAGCGTTGCCTACGACCCGCGCGCCCTGCCCGGCTACGTGCTCGACACCACGGCGATGCTGATGGCCTCGGGCCTCGATCCGGGCCGTTCGATCCTGTTTCGCCAGTCGGACGTCCGCGAGCACTCGGAGCTCTGCTGGCTGCTGGCCTCGGTCGCCGCCTACGGCGACCTCGGGCGCATGCACCAGTTCAAGGAGAAGTCCGCGCGCGAGCAGGAGCTCGTGCGCACGAGTCTGTTCCTCTACCCGCTGCTGCAGGCGGCGGACATCCTGCTCTACCGCACCGACGAGGTCCCGGTCGGGGACGACCAGCGCCAGCACGTCGAGCTGGCCCGCGAGATCGCCCGCCGCTTCAACGCGACCTACGGCGAGCTGCTCGTGGAGCCAAGGCACGTGATCCCCGAGCTCGGCGCGCGCATCATGGACCTGCAGGAGCCGCGACAGAAGATGTCCACGACCGGGGGCACGGAGGCCGGCCTCGTGTACATCGACGACGAGCCCGCGGCGATCCTCAGGAAGCTCAAGCGCGCCCAGACCGACTCCGGCAACGAGATCGTGCGCGCCGCGGACAAGCCGGGGATCGCGAACCTGATCGAGATCCTGGCGGTGGCCCGGGCCATCACGCCGGAGCAGGTGGAGACCGAGTTCCACGGCCAGGGCTATGGAGCGTTCAAGGAGGCGGTGGCGGAGGCCGTGATCGAGCTGCTGGCGCCGGTGGGCGAGCGCTACCGCGAGCTGCGCGCCGACGATGCGCGCCTCGAGGCCGTGCTCGCCGACGGCGCCGAGCGCGCGGGCGCGATCGCCTCCGGGGTGATGGCCGAGGTCCGCCCGGCGATGGGGATCGGGCGGGGCAGCCACCCCTGAGCGCCGGCCGGCGCTGACGTCGGACAGCGCCTCTAGCATCCGCCCGGATGGCCATCGCCGCGCTCGACCTCGACCTCGAGGTCTTCAACGGGCCGTTCGACCTGCTCCTCACGCTGGTCCTGAGGGAGGAGATCGACCTGCTCGAGGTGGATCTGGCCGAGGTGGTGCTGGCCTACGTGGAGCATCTCGAGCGCTCCGGCGAGCTCGACCTCGAGGCCGCCACGGAGTTCCTGGTGCTGATCGCCGCGCTGCTCGAGCTGAAGTCGCGGCTGATGCTGCCCACCGAGGATGAGGAGGGCCTCGACCTGGAGCCGGGCGAGGCCGCCGAGGAGCTGCTTGCGCGCATGCTCGAGTACCACCGCTACCGGCAGGCGGCCGAGCACCTGCGCGAGCGCCTGGCGGCGGAGCACGGCTACCGCTACCGGTCGGCGCCACTGCCTCCCGAGCTGCGACGGGTGGCGATCGAGGTGGCGGAGGCCGCGTACGACCCGGATCGGCTCGCGCGCGCGATCGGCGAGCTGCTCACCGTGCCGCCCCCTCTCGATCTGCGCCACGTGCGCCGGCCGGCGGTGTCGGTCGACCAGCGCCTGCGCCACCTGCGCCACCTGCTGGCCTCGCGCGGCCGCTTCTCGTTCGACGAGGCCGTGCAGGGCGCCGACCGGCTCACCGAGGCGGTCACGCTGTTCGCCCTGCTCGAGCTCTACAAGGCCGGAGAGGCGAGCTGGGAGCAGGCCGCGCCCTTCGGCCCGATCACGGTCACCTTTGCCGGCCCCGCAGCCGGCGGCGCGACGGCGCGCGCGGCGGCGGCAGGGGCGACGGGCGTCGCCCGAGGCCCGGCGAGCGCTGCGGGCGGCGAGGACGCGTGAACGAGCTTGCCCGCACCGTCGAGGCGCTGCTGTTCCTCTCCTCCGACCCGGTGTCCGTGGAGCGCCTCGCGGACGCCTGCGAGGTCGGCGAGGGAGAGGTGGTGGAGGCGCTCGCCCGGCTGCGCGAGCACTACGCCGAGGGCTTTCGCGGGGTGGTGCTGCGCGAAGTCGCGGGCGGATTCACGCTCGCCACCGACCCGGTGGCGGAGCACGCCGCACGGCGCCTGCTGGCCAAACCGCGCACACCCCCGCTCACGCAGGCCCAGGCCGAGAGCCTCGCGATCGTCGCCTACCTGCAGCCGGTGTCGCGACCGGAGCTGGCCCGCATTCGCGGCGTGGCGTCCGAGTCGGCCGTCGGCACGCTGCTCGAGCGCGGCCTGATCGAGGAGTCGGGGCGCTCCCGCTTCGGGGCGATCCTCTACCGGACCACCGACCTCTTCCAGAAGCTGTTCGGCCTCGAGGGGCTCGATGCGCTGCCGGACCCGGCCGCGTTCGACCCGACCCCCGAGCAGGCCGGCGAGCTGCGCGAGCGGCTGTTGCGGGCGGGCGAGCAGCGCGCCCAGAGCGCCCCGGGCTGAGCCCCGCCGCGCTCCCGCGGCGTCAGCCCCGGGCGGCCAGCTGCCCGCAGGCTGCGTCGATGTCGCGCCCGCGGGTGAGCCGCACGGTGGTGCGCAGCCCGCGCCGCTCGAGCGCGTCCTTGAAGGCGGCGATCGCCGCCGGCCCGGAGCCGCGATAGCCGCGGGATCCCGTGGCGGGGCCGATCGGGTTGTACGGGATCAGGTTCACCTTGAATGCGCGGCGCGGCTGGAGCAGGGCGGCGAGCGCGAGCGCCTGCTCGTAGCGGTCGTTGACGCCGTCGAGCATCAGGTACTCGACGAACACGGTGCGCCGCCGTCGCTCGTGCCAGCGCAGGCAGGCTTCGAGCACCTCGCGGAGCGGGTGGCGCTCGTTCACCGGCATCAGCTCGGAGCGGAGCGCCTCGTCGGCCGCGTGGAGCGAGAGCGCGAGTCGCACCGGTGGGCCCTGGGCCACCATCCGCTCGATCCCGGGGATCCAGCCGACCGTGGAGATGCCGATGTTCGAGTGGGCGATTCCGATGGCCGGCAGCCGCTCGCAGGCGCCGAGCACGGCGTCGAGGTTCATGAGCGGTTCGCCCATCCCCATGAACACCGCGTGGTTGACCGGCTCCTTGCGCCTGAAGTGGAGCGCCTGGTCGAGGATCTCGGACTCGGTCAGGTTGCGCCCGAAGCGCATCCGCCCGGTGGCGCAGAACGTGCAGGTGAGCGGACAGCCGGACTGGCTAGACAGGCACAGCGAGCGCCGCCCGTCGCGGTAGCGCATCAGCACGGACTCCACCGGACGCCCGTCGCCGGTCTCGAACAGCGCCTTCTCGGTGCCATCCGCGGCGATCGCCTCGCGCACGGTTCCCAGGGTGGAGAACGGCAGCTCGCCCGCCAGCCCATCCCGCAGCGGGGCGGGCAGGTTCGTCATCTCCGCGTACGACCGGGCGCCGCGCGCGGCCCACTCCCAGACTTGGCGGCGCCGGAACTCCGGCTCGCCGCGGGCGGCGAGCCGCTCAGCCAAGAGCATGAGGTCCACAACTGGAGTGTGCCTCAAGGGTTGTGCATGTAGTCCCCATACAGAGTTGAACCGGATGCCCACCGAACGCCACCCGCCGGCCGACGGCGACCTGCTGGACGTCGTGTTGACCGCGGCCACGTCGCTGATCCTGGTGGTGGACGCCGAGGGCCGGCTCGTGCGCTGGAACCGGGCCTGCGAGCGCTTGAGCGGCTACACGGCAGAGGAGCTCGACGACGCCGGCTCGTTCGGCACGCTCTTCCCGGAGCACGAGCGCCCGCGGGCGCCCGAGGTGGTGGAGCGTCTGTCCGCCGGCGAGTCGCCGCTGGCGTGCGAGCGCCACTGGCGCACGCGCGACGGCGAGCTGCGCCTGATCCGATGGTCGACCAGTGCACTCACCGGGCCGAGCGGCCGGGTCACTCACCTGGTGAGCAGCGGCACGGACATCACCCACGACGAGCGGAGGCTTTCGGAGCGGACGCTCGCCGAGGAGCGCCTCTCGCTGGCGTTCGACCACGCCCCGATCGGAATGGCGCTCGCCGACACCGAGGGCCGCCTCGTGCGGGTGAACCCGGCGCTCTGCGAGATGACCGGCTACGGGGAGGAAGAGCTGCTTTCGCGGACCTTCCTCGAGCTCACCCACCCGGAGGACCTCGGGGGGACCCGCCAGGCGCTGTCGCGAGCCTACGCAGGCGAACGCGTGCCGCATGTCGTCACGCGGTACCTGCGCAAGAACGGCCGAGAGCTCTGGGTTGAGGTCCACACCTCGGTCGTGCGCGACGCCGACGGGCGACCGCTCCACCTGCTCGGGCAGGTCGTGGACATCACCGGCAGCCGCCATCTCGAGCAGCGCCTGCGCCACCTCGCCGACCACGACTCGCTGACAGGCCTCTTCAACCGCCGCCGCCTCGAGGAGGAGCTCGAGCGCCACGTGGCGCACGGTCGCCGCTACGGCATGGACGGCGCGCTGCTCGTGCTCGACCTCGACGGGTTCAAGCGCGTGAACGACCGCTACGGGCACCGCGCCGGGGACCGTGCGCTTGCGAGCGTGGGCGCCGTGCTCCGCAGCCGGCTGCGCCAGACCGACCTGGTGGCGCGCTTCGGGGGCGACGAGTTCGCGGTGCTGCTGCCGCACGGGGGCGAGCTCGACGCTCAGCGCGTGGCCGCGACGCTCGCCGAGGCGGTCGCGACCGAGGTCACCGTTCCCGGCGGGCAGCTCTCCGCGAGCATCGGCTACGCGCTGTTCGACGAGAACGTGCTCTCGCCGGACGACGTCCTGAGCGCGGCCGACGCCGCGATGTACAGCGACAAGGACGCCGGCCGCGCCGAGCGCCCTCCGCGCCGGCGCCCGGACTGACGCTCGCGGACAGCTCCTGCGCCGGGCCCTCCGCGCCGGCGCCCGGACTCACGCTACCGGACGGCTCGCGAGCCGCGGCGGGGCCCCGCGGCCCGCGGCCGGGCCAGAGGCCGGAGGCACACGCCGCCGCGGCCTGCGAGCCTCCAGGCGTGCGCCTCGCCAAGTTCCTCGCCCACGCCGGGGTGGCCTCGCGCCGCGCCGCCGAGGGCCTGATCGCGGAGGGCCGAGTGACCGTGGGCGGCGAGCCCGTGAGCGACCCGGCCCGGGACGTGGACGAGGCCAGCGCGGTGGCGGTGGACGGTCGCGCGGTGGCGCCCGAGCCGCTCGAGGTCCATGCGCTCAACAAGCCCGCCGGCGTGGTCTCGACGGCGCGCGACACCCACGGGCGGCCGACCGTGGTCGAGTTGGTTCGCTCGCGGCGGCGGCTCTACCCGGTCGGGCGCCTCGACGCGGACAGCACCGGCCTGATGCTGCTCACCAACGACGGCGCGCTCGCGGACCTGCTGACGCACCCACGCTACGGCGTGGCGAAGGTCTACCGCGTGCGCGTCCAGCCCGGCCGCGTCTCGCCGCGGGCGCTCAGCGTCCTGCGCCAGGGGGTGGAGCTGGAGGACGGGCGAACCGCCCCCGCTGGCGCTCGCCAACCCAAGCCCGGCGTGGTCGAGATCACGATCCGCGAGGGCCGCAAGCGCCAGGTGCGGCGGATGCTCGAGGCGGTGGGCCATCGGGTGGTGGAGCTCGAGCGGGTGGCGTTCGGCCCGCTCGGCCTGCGCGGCCTCGAGCCCGGCAAGAGCCGGCGGCTCACGAAGGCGGAGGTCGAGCGGCTGCGCAGGGCGGCGCGGCCCGCGGCTGGCACAATCCGCCGCCGTGAGGCTGCGAGCGCTCCGGGGCGCCATCACCGTGGAAGCGAACGAGGCCGCTGAGATCCTGTCCGCCACCGAGGAGCTCATGCACGCCGTGATGGACCTCAATGCCCTTACGGCGGAGGACATGGTGAGCTGCATCTTCACGCTCACCGACGACCTCGACGCCGAGTTCCCGGCGGTGGCCGCGCGCCAGCTCGGCCTGAGCGCGGTGCCGCTCCTCTGCGCGCGCGAGATCGCCGTCCCGGGAGCGCTCCCGCGCGTGATCCGGCTGCTGGTCCACTGCTACGCGGAGCCGGAGAGCGAGCCGCGACACGTCTACCTGCGCGACGCGGTGGCGTTGCGGCGCGACCTGGAGGGGGCTCAGTAGATGGCGGGCATCGAGTTCAACCGGCGCATCGAGGCGATCCCGGTGTACCCGGCGGCGTCCACCTACGCGTTCGAGGGTGAGCTCGTGAAGCTCGCCTCCAACGAGACCCCGTTTGCGCCGCACCCGCAGGTGCTGGAGGCCGTCGAGGCGCAGCTGCGCAATCTGAACCGCTATCCGGACCCGGAGAAGTCCGCGCTGCGCCGGCGGCTCTCCGAGCGCACCGGGGTCGAGTTCGGCCGGGTGGCGGTCGGCAACGGGTCGTGTGAGCTGCTGCTGGCTGCGGGCGAGGCCATGCTCGAGCCGGACGCGGAGATCATGTACGCCTGGCCCTCGTTCTCGATTTACCCGCACATGGCCGCGATGGCGGGCGCCCGGGCGGTCACGGTGCCGCTCAACGAGGCCGGCGAGCACGACCTCGAGGCGATGGCGCGCGAGGTCACCGCGGCCACGCGGATCGTGATCGTCTGCAATCCGAACAATCCCTCGGCCACGGGCCTGGCGCCCGAGGCGATCGACGCCTTCATCGGGGAGCTGCCGCGCCGCGTAGCGGTGATCCTCGACGAGGCCTACGTGGAGTTCTCGACCCTCCAGGATCCCGATGAGTCGCTGGATCTCCTCGATCGCCATCCCAACCTCGTGCTGCTGCGCACGTTCTCGAAGGTCTACGGGCTGTGCGGCCTGCGCGTGGGCTATGCGCTCGGATCGGAGGAGTTCCGGCTCGCGGTGGACCGGGTGCGCCAGCCGTTCTCGGTCAACGCGCTCGCGCAGGCGGCGGCCGTCGAGGCCCTCAACCACGTGGACGAGCTCGAGCGCCGGGTGGAGCAGACCGCGGTCGAGCGCCTGCACGTCGAGTCCGAGCTCGAGCGACGCGGCCTTGGCACCACCGACAGCCAGGCGAACTTCTCGTGGGTGGCGCTCGGCGAGCGAGACGAGGAGGAGCTGATCGCGGGGCTCTCGCAGCGCGGCGTGATCGTGCGAGCGGGGCGGGCGCTCGGCCAAGGCGGCTGGATGCGGGTGACCTACGGTTCGCGGGCCGAGAACGACCGCTTTCTCGCAGCGCTCGACGAGGTCCTCTAGCCGGCGAGCTGAGTCGTTCGTAGCGTCCTGACCTTCCCGGCCAGGGGTGGGGAAGGTCAGGACGGTAACCGCCGTCGCGCAGCGGTCTGCCACGCTGTAGGGACCGATGATGATCGTCATGAAAGAGGGGGCCACGCGCTCGGAGATCGACGCCGTGGTCAGGCGCGTCAAGGCGGTGGGCGCCGATGCGCACATCTCCAAGGGCGAGCTCGTGACCGTGATCGGAGCGATCGGCGACCGTGAGCACGTGGCGAATCTCGGCCTGGAGGGCGCACCGGGGGTCGACCACCTGGTGCCGATCCTGAAGCCGTACAAGCTGGCCTCGCTCCAGTACAAGCGCGGCGATCGCACCGTCGTCGAGGTGGACGGACGCAAGATCGGCGGCGAGCACTTCGCCACGATCGCCGGGCCGTGCACGGTGGAGTCGCGCGAGGTGATGCTCGAGTCCGCGCGCGTGGTCAGGGACGCCGGCGCGCAGCTCTTGCGGGGCGGCGCCTACAAGCCGCGCACCTCCCCGTACTCGTTCCAGGGGCTCGGCGAAGCGGGCCTGCGCCTGCTCGCGGAAGCCAAGCGCGAAACCGGCCTGCCGATCGTGACCGAGCTGCTGGACGTTCGCGACCTCGAGCGGGTGCTCGAGGTGGCCGACGTGATCCAGCTCGGCGCGCGCAACATGCAGAACTACACGCTCCTCACGGAGGTCGGGCGCGCCGGGAAGCCCGTCCTGCTGAAGCGCGGCCTCTCGGCCACGCTCGAGGAGCTGCTGATGTCGGCGGAGTACGTGCTCAAGGAGGGCAACGAGAACGTCTTGCTCTGCGAGCGCGGGATACGCACCTACGAGCCGAGCTACCGCTTCACGCTCGACCTGATGGCAGTGCCGGTGCTGCGCGAGCTCACGCACCTGCCGATCGTGGTCGACCCGAGCCACGCGGCCGGCAAGCGCTCGCTGGTCGAGCCGCTCTCGCTGGCGGCCGCCGCGGCCGGAGCGGACGGGGTGATCGTGGAGGTCCATCCGTGTCCCGAGGAGGCGGTCTGCGACGGCCCGCAGGCGCTATACGCGGACGCGTTCGCGGACTACCTGCGCAAGCTCGAGGCGGCGGCGGAGCTGGCCGGCAAGAGCTTCGAGCGCGTGTGATGGCGCCGCCCCGCGTGCCCGGCGCCCAGCCGGTCGCGCTCCGCTCCCGCCCTGCCGCGTCCGGCGCCCGCGCCCGGCGGTGAGGATCGCAGTCCTCGGAGTGGGGCTGATCGGCGGCTCGATCGGCCTGGCGGCGAAGGAGCACGGCGCGGACGTCGAGGTGGTGGGCTACGGGCGCGACCCGGAGCGGCTCGAGCGCGCCCGCGAGCTCGGAGCAATCGACCGTGCCGCCGACTCGCTCGCCGCGGCCGTGCAGGGCGCGTCGCTCTGCTTTGCCTGCGCCCCCGTGGGCGCGCTGCCGGAGCTCGTCCGCGCTGCGCTCGCGGCCGCCGGGCCCGACTGCACGGTCACGGACGTGGGCTCCACCAAGGCCGAGCTCGCGCGCGCGGTGACGGACCCGCGGTTCGTGGGCGGCCATCCCATCGCGGGCGCCGAGACGGCCGGGGTCGAGCACGCCCGGGGCGACCTCTTCCGGGACGCCGTCTGGTACCTGACCCCGCACGGGCGCTCGGCCGGGCTGCTCTACGAGCGCCTGCACCGTTTCGTGGTGGACGTAGGCGCGCGGCCGGTGGCGGTCGACCCCGACACCCACGACCGGCTCGTGGCGGTGTTCAGCCACCTGCCGCACGTGCTCGCGAACGTGCTCGTCTCGCAAGCGGCCGAGCGGCTCTCCGAGCATGGCGAGGCGCTTCGCCAGGTCGGCCCGAGCTTTCGCGACATGACGCGCGTCGCCGGCGCCAACACCTCGATTTGGAGCGACATCTACAGCGCCAACCGCGAGGCGATCGTGGCGGAGATCCGGCGCTTCCGCGCCGAGCTAGAGCGCGTGGAGGGGCTCCTCGTGCGCGAGCAGACATCGGACTGGAACGAACGCGCACGTGCGGACCGGCGCTCGCTGCTCGAAGCGGGCGGGCCGAACGGAGAGGTGCACGAGCTGCGCCTGACGGTTCCCAATCGCCCCGGTATCGTCGCGCAGGTGGCTCTCGAGCTCGGCAGGGCGGGCTTGAACATCGTTGACATGGCGCTCGCGCCCGCCGCCGACATGAGCTCGGGCGCCATGACGCTCTGGATCGCGGGAGACTCCGAGGCGGCGCGGGCGCGTGAGCTGATCGCGGCGCTCGGCTTCCCGGTCGGCGAAGAGTGACGCGCAGCGCGCGCTTCGAGCCCGCCGGCTCGCTCAGGGGGCGGTACGCACCTCCGGCCGACAAGTCGATCTCGCACCGCGCCGCGCTGTTCGGCTCGATGTGCGACGAGCCCGTGCGCGTGCGCAACTACCTGGAGTCGGCCGACACGCGCTCGACGCTCGACGCCGTGCAAACGCTCGGGGCCGGCGTGGAGGAGGAGGGCGCCGGACGCCTGCTCGTCCGCGGCGTGGGCCTGCACGCGCCGCTCGAGGCCACCGGCGGCCTCCTGAACGTGGGCAACGCCGGGACGCTGATGCGGCTCCTGCCCGGCTGGCTCGCCGGGGTGCCCGGCGGGGTGTGGACGCTCGACGGCGACGAGTCGATTCGCCGGCGTCCCGTCGACCGGATTGCGGAGCCCCTGCGCGCGATGGGGGCGCGGGTGGTGGTGCGCGACGGGCGCTTCCCTCCCTTCACGGTCACGGGCGCGTCGCTGACGGGGATCGACTACGAGCTTCCGGTGCCGAGCGCCCAGGTCAAGTCCTGCGTGCTGATCGCGGGGATGCTCGCCGCGGGCTCGACCAGCGTGACCGAGGGCTCCATGAGCCGCGACCACACCGAGCGCATCCTGCGCAGAGCCCGAGCGCCGTTCACGAGCGACGGCCTGCGGGCGACGGTGTCCAGCGTCGACGAGCTCGAGCTCGACGAGATCGTCGTGCCCGGCGATCCCTCCTCGGCCGCGTTCATCGCGGCGGCCGCGGTGCTCGTGCCGGGCTCGCGCGTCGTGATGAGCGGGGTCGGGCTCAACTGGACGCGGACCGCCTTCTTCCGGATCGCCCAGCGGATGGGCGCGGTCGTGCTCGGCGACCTGGAGGAGCCGTGGGTGCAGCCCGACCACGAGCCGGTCGGGGAGCTCGATGTGGCCTCGGGGGCGCTCGAGGGCACGGTCGTCGAGCCGGAGGAGGTCCCGCTCGCGATCGACGAGCTGACGCTAGTGGCCCTGCTGGGCGCGAACGCCGAGGGCGAGACCGTCGTCAGGGGCGCCCAGGAGCTGCGGTTGAAGGAGTCCGACCGGCTCGCGGGCGTGGTGGCCGGCCTGCGCGCGATCGGCGCGCAGATCGAGTCCACCGGCGACGGCTTCGTCGTGTGTGGAGACGGCTCGCCGCTGCGCGGCGGCAGGCTCGACTCGCTCGGCGATCATCGGCTGGCGATGCTCGGCGCCGTGGCCGGGCTCGCCTCACGGGAGGGCGTGGAGGTGGTGGGGATCGACGCGGCGGCGGTCTCCTACCCCGGCTTTGAGGCGGACGTGCGGTCATTGACCGGCTGAGCCGCGGTGGCCGGCAGGCGCCCGAGCGCCTGCACGGGGATGGCGCTGCTCGCCTACCCGGTGGCCGCCTGGGCGCCGACGATCGAGCAGAGTAGCCGCCGACCGCCAACGCCGCACGCCCCGGCCGCGCCCCCGGGCCGCTGTAGCCTCAGGCTGCGATGGTCGTGGCGATCGACGGGCCGGCGGGGGCCGGCAAGAGCACGGTCGCACGCGCCGTGGCGCGCGAGCTCGGCTTCGTGTACCTGGACTCGGGCGCGATGTACCGCGCGGTCGGGCTGATGACACTGCGCAGCGGCGGCGCGGCGTCCGCGCAGGCGGAGGCGCTCGAGATCGAGCTAGGGGGCCGGGTACTCGTGGGCGGCGAGGACGTGACCGACGCGATCCGCTCACCGGAGGTCTCCGAGGCGGCATCGAGGGTCGCCACGAACGAGCGCGTCCGCGCGGCGCTCGTGAAGAAGCAGCGCGCTCTGCTGTCCGCGGGGGATTGGGTCGCCGAGGGCCGCGACATCGGCACCGTGGTGGCCCCCGACGCCGCCGTGAAGGTGTTCCTCACGGCGGATGCCGAGGAGCGCGCGCGCCGGCGCGCCGCGGAGCTCGGCACGGACGCTGACACGGTGCTCCGCGATCAGGCGCTGCGCGACGCAAAGGACACCACCCGGACGCACTCCCCGCTCGAGCGGGCGCCGGGGGCGGTGGAGCTAGACACGACCGGGCTCACGGTCGACGAGGTGGTGGCGCGCATCGTGGAGCTGGTGGAGCGGGCCCGGTGACGCCGCAACCGGTGAAGTCGAGCCCGCGCGAGGCGAGCGGCGCAAGTGCGGGCCCGCTGAGGCGCCCGACGGTCGCGGTGGTGGGCTACCCGAACGTCGGCAAGTCCACGCTCGTCAACCGGCTCTCCGACACGCGCGAGACCGTGGTGCACGAGCAGCCCGGGGTGACGCGCGACCGCAAGGAGGTCGACGCCGACTGGAACGGAGTGGCGTTCACGCTCGTCGACACGGGCGGGGTGGACCTCGCCGGCGAGCACGAGATGGCCGAGGAGATCCGCCGCCAGGCGCTGATCGCGCTCGAGGAGGCCGACCTCGCGCTGATGGTGGTGGACGCGCGCGCCGGCCTTCGGCCCGGCGACGCCGAGCTCGCCCGCGAGCTGCGCGGCGGGCGGGTGCCGGTGATCGTGGCGGCCAACAAGGTGGACGATGCCCGCCAGGTCGGTCTCGCCGCCGAGTTCTACGGGCTCGGGCTGGGGGATCCCGTGGCGGTGTCCGCCACGCAGGGCCTCGGCACGGGAGACCTGCTCGACCTGGTCGTGGCGCGGCTGCCGGCGGGCGGCGCCGAGCCGGCGGACGCCGTCCGGCTCGCCTTCATCGGCCGGCCCAACGTGGGCAAGTCCTCGCTGGTGAACAGGCTGCTGGGCGAGGAGCGCGTGATCGTCACGCCGGTGGCGGGCACCACGCGCGACTCGATCGACACTCGCGTGGAGTTCGACGGGCGCGACCTGGTGCTGGTGGACACGGCGGGCCTTCGCCCGCGAACGAAGGTTGCGGGCACCGTGGACTACTACGCCCAGCTGCGCTCGGAGCGGGCCGCCGAGCGCGCCGCCGTGGCGATAGTGGTGTGCGACGCGAGCCAGGGAGTGACCGCCGAGGACTTGCGCGTGGCGGAGATGGCGATGCACAAGAAGTGCGCGACCGTGCTCGCGCTCAACAAGTGGGACATCACGCGCACCGACCTCGAGGACGCCAAGGGCAGGACCGGCCGGAAGCTGCGTCAGCGCCCGCAGGTGATGGCGGTGGCGGCGAAGACGGGCCGTGGGCTCAAGCGCCTCGTGGCCGAGGCGCTCGCGCTCGCCGACCGCTCCGCCGAGCGCATCCCCACCCCCGATCTGAACCGCTTCCTCGGCGACCTCCAGACCCTGCGCGAGCCGCCGGCGGTGCGCGGGAGGCGGCTGCGCATGTACTACATGAGCCAGTTCGCGGTCTCGCCGCCGCGCTTCGCAATCCAGGTGAACGATCGCGCCCGCGTGACCCGCGACTACGCGTACTTCCTCGAGAATCGCCTGCGCGAGCGCTACGGGCTGCAGGGAGTGCCGCTCGTGATCGACTTCAAGACGTCAAGGGGGCGAAGCGCGCCGTGAAGTGGCGCAGCGCGGGGGCCTCCTCCACGATCCGCAGCCCGCGCAGCTCGCCCGCCCGCGCGGCCACCCGCTCGCACACCTCGATCACGTAGTCCACGTGCGACTGCGTGTAGGTGCGCCGCGGGATCGCCAGCCGCACGAGGTCCATCGCGGCGGGCGCCTCCGACCCGTCGGGCCGGCGGCCGAACATCACGGTCCCGATCTCGCAGCCCCGGATCCCGCCCTCCAGGTAGAGGGCCACGGCGAGCGCCTGTCCGGGGTACTCGAGCGGCGGCACGTGGTCGAGCAGCCCGCGGGCGTCGAGGTACACGGCGTGCCCGCCTACCGGCAGCACCACCGGGATCCCGGCGCGGTCGAGCGCCTCGCCGAGGTAGGCGGTGGAGCGGACCCGGTAGCGCAGGTAGTCCTCGTCCACGGCCTCGCGCAGCCCCTGGGCGAGCGCGTCCATGTCCCGGCCGGCCATGCCGCCGTAGGTGGGAAAGCCCTCGCTCAGGATCAGGAGGTTGCGCGCCTGCTCCGCGAGCGCGTCGTCGTCCAGCACGAGCCAACCGCCGATGTTGCCGAGCGGGTCCTTCTTCGCCGACATCGTCATGCCGTCGGCAAGCGCCGCCATCTCGCGCACGATGTCGGCCACGGGCGTGTCGGCGTAGCCCTCCTCGCGCAGCTTCACGAACCAGGCGTTCTCGGCGAAGCGGCAGGCGTCCAGGTAGAGCGGCACGCCGTGGCGCTCGCAGGCCGCCCGCACCGCGCGCAGGTTCTCGAGCGACACCGGCTGTCCGCCGCCGGAGTTGTTGGTCACCGTCACGAACACCACCGGCACGTCCGCCTCGCCCAGGACCCGCTCGAGCGCCGCCACGTCCATGTTCCCCTTGAACGGATGCCGGGAGCTCGGCACGCGCGCCTCCGGGATCGGGATGTCGAGCGCCGCCGCGCCGCTCGCCTCGACGTTGGCGCGCGTTGTGTCGAAGTGGGTGTTGTTCGGGATCACCTTGCCGGGCCCGCCGAGGAGCGTGAAGAGGATCTTCTCCGCCGCCCGGCCCTGGTGGGTGGGGATCACGTGCTCGAACGGGAACAGCTCACGCACCGCGTCGCGGAAGCGAAACCACGAGCGCGAGCCGGCATAGCTCTCGTCGCCGCGCTGGATTCCGGCCCATTGCTCGCTCGACATCGCACCGGTGCCGGAGTCGGTGAGCAGGTCGATCAGCACGTCGTCCGCGCGCAGCTGGAACAGGTTGTGGCCAGCTTCCCGGAGCGCGACCTCGCGCTCCTCGCGGGTGGTCATCCGGATCGGCTCGACGGAGTGGATTCGGAACGGCTCGATGATCGTCTTGAAACTGTCCACGCCAGTGCTTGTACCCTTCCGCGCTCCATGGCGAGCGAGTTTTCAGACAACGAGTTCCTCTTCACGTCCGAGTCGGTCACGGAAGGCCACCCGGACAAGGTGGCCGACCAGATCTCAGACGGCGTGCTCGATGCCGTGCTGGCCGACGACCCGGACGGGCGGGTGGCCTGCGAGACGCTGGTCAACACCGGGCTCGTGCTGGTCTCGGGCGAGATCTCCACCGAGATCTACGTGGACATCCAGGCGGTGGCCCGTGAGACGATCCGCAATATCGGCTACGTGGACGCCGACCTCGGCTTCTCCGCCGACTCGGCGGCCGTGCTGAACGCGATCGACAAGCAGTCGCCCGACATCGCACAGGGCGTCGACAAGGCCTACGAGGCGCGCACCGACGCCTCCGACGACGACGAGCTCGACATCGCGGGGGCGGGCGACCAGGGCATGATGTTCGGCTACGCCACGAACGAGACCGACGAGCTGATGCCGCTGCCGATCTCGCTGGCCCACAGGATCGCCAAGCGCCTCGCGGACGTGCGCAAGGCGGAGGTCGTGCCGTACCTGCGTCCCGACGGCAAGACCCAGGTCTCGATCCGCTACCGGGACGGCCGGCCTGTGGAGATCGAGAAGCTGCTGATCTCGACCCAGCACAGGGAGGGCGCCGAGTCCCTGATACCGGACGACCTCTGGGAGCACGTCGTCGAGCCGATCCTGCCCAAGCAGCTCTACGACCCCGTGCGGCTTCGCAAGAGCTTCCTGGTGAACCCCACTGGCCGCTTCGTGATCGGCGGCCCGGTGGGCGACGCGGGACTGACCGGGCGCAAGATCATCGTCGACACCTACGGCGGCATGGCGCGCCACGGCGGCGGCGCCTTCTCGGGCAAGGACCCCTCAAAGGTCGACCGCTCCGCCGCCTACGCGGCGCGCTACGTGGCCAAGAACGTCGTCGCCGCAGGGCTCGCCGATCGCTGCGAGCTCCAGGTGGCCTACGCGATCGGGGTGGCCCACCCCGTCTCGGTGATGGTCGAGACCTTCGGCACCGAGAAGGTCCCTCGCGCAACGATCGCCGGGCTGATCTCGGAGCACTTCGACCTGCGCCCCGGCGCCTTTCGCCAGTACCTGGACCTGCACCGGCCGATCTACCAGAAGACGGCGGCCTACGGCCACTTCGGCCGCGTGGACCACGACTTCACCTGGGAGAAGACCGACAAGGCCGATCTCCTGCGCACGGCCGCCGGCCTGGGCGAGCGCGACGCCGAGCCGGCCAACGCGTAGGCGCACTGGGTCCCGCACCGCGGCCCAGGCCGATCCCACGGCACGGACGGGCTGTCCGCCGCCTGCCGTAGCTTCGGCGGGGTGATCGCCCAGGTCGAGCCGCTCACCCCCGCGCGCGTGCTGCGCGGCCCGTTCGACTACCGGCTCGGCGGCGGCATGGAGGCGGTGGGGGTGGGGAGCATGCTCGTGGTGCCGTTCGGACGCCGGCGGCTGCTCGGCGTGGTCGTGGGCGTGTCCGAGGAGAGCGAGCTGCCGCCGGAGCGGCTCGTCGAGCCGATCACAGCGCTCGAGGCGGACGTGCCGGGGCCGCTCGTGCGGCTCGGGCTCTGGGTGGCGCACGAGTACGTGTCCACTCCGGCGCGCGGCCTCGCGTTGGTGCTCCCGCCGGGCACCGGCACCGGCGCCGGGCGGCCGCTCGTGCCGAAGCGCTTCCTGCGCGCCT
>DASQNF010000253.1:0-9397 GCA_035645115.1 Thermoleophilaceae bacterium
AACCCCGGCAGCCCGACCGAGCGGCGCCGGGCGCCCGCCCACACGATGGGCGTGGCGCGGGTGGAGAGGGGGCGGATGGACTTCGAGTTGATCGCGCTGGCGGCCTGACCCGGCCCACGCGGCGAGCGCCAGTCAAGATAGGGCGCCATGGACCTCGACGTCCTCTTCCTCGGCACCGCCGGCTCGGCCCCGAGCGCTCGGCGCGGGCTGCCCGCGACGCTCGTGCGGCGGGGCGGCGACCGTTTGCTGGTCGACTGCGGCGAGGGCACCCAGCGCCAGCTGATGCGGTCGGTGGGGCTGCTCGACCTCGAGGAGCTCCTGATCACCCATTTCCACGCGGACCACGTGCTCGGCCTGCCGGGAATGATGAAGACCTTCGCCCTGCGCCAGCGCGAGCGAGCGCTCACGGTGTACGGGCCGCGCGGCCTGCGTCGGACGTTCCACTCCCTTTCGCCGGTGATCGGCAGGCTGCCCTTCCCGGTCGAGCTCGTGGAGCTCCAGCCCAACGACCAGCTGGAGCGCGACGGCTATCGGATCGCGGCGTTCGAGGTCGACCACGGCGGCGGCCTCGGCTACGCGCTCGTCGAGGATCCGCGCCCCGGGGTGTTCGACCCGGTCCGGGCGGTCGAGCTGGGCGTGAGCCCGGGACCCGACTTCGGGCGCCTGCAGGGTGGCGAGGTGGTGGACGGCGTGCGGCCGGAGCAGGTGATGGGCGAGGAGCGCCGCGGGCGCAC
The DNA here is from genome assembly GCA_035645115.1 of Thermoleophilaceae bacterium. Lineage (GTDB taxonomy): Bacteria > Actinomycetota > Thermoleophilia > Solirubrobacterales > Thermoleophilaceae > JACVRW01. The sequence goes on from DASQNF010000253.1 coordinate 735, forward strand.
CGTAGTCCTCAGCGGCGACACGATGCCGTGCGACATGACCCGGCTCGTCGCGTGGGAGGCCGACTTGCTCGTGCACGAGGCGACCTTCCTCGAGGAGGACGCCGAGCGGGCCGCCGAGACCCGCCACTCGACCGCGGCCGGCGCGGCCCGGATCGCCGCCGCCGCGAGCGCCCGCATGCTCGCGCTGACGCACATCTCCCCGCGCTACACCGGCGGACAGGTGCGCGACGAGGCGCGCGACATATTCGAGAACGTGGTCGTCCCGCGCGACTTCGACCGGGTCGAGATCCCGCTGCCGGAGCGCGGAGAGCCGCAGCTGGTGCGCGCCGACGAGCGCCCCGCGCCGGCCTCGGCCTAGCGGTACTCGACGCCGAGCCGTACGAGCTGCGTGGGGCCGCAGGCCTCGAGCTCGGCGAGCACGCGCTCCGCGCGGGCCGGGTCCCAGCGCTCGCCGCCCACGAGCTCGCCGGTCAGGTCGCCGGCCCTCGTGAGCGCATCGCCGGCCTCGTCGTCGAGCTCCACGTCCTCGCAGAAGAACAGGGCGTCGGCGGCCTCGCGCAAGAGTGCCTGCTCGTGCGGCTCGAGGGCGTCGGGCCCGTCGGCCGTAACCACCTGCATCAGCCTGCCGTATGCCTGGGAGCGCTCGGGCGTCACCTCCATCGAGACTAGCGCCAGTGGGGCGCCCTGTCGCGCGGCGGCCCGCGCCGCGCTGACGGTCGGTTGGCATCCCGGGCCCCTGATAGGCTCGCGCCGAGTTCCTTTAACCCGGTCCCGCGAGGCCAGGAAGGGGCAGTCGAGATGGACGAGAAGACGGTCCTCGACCGCGAGGACGTGCGACGCACGCTGGTGCGTATCGCGCACGAGATCGTCGAGAAGACCGGCGGGGAGGGCGTCGCGATCGTGGGGATCCACCGGCGCGGCGCGGTGCTGGGCGCGCGCCTGCGCGACCTCGTCGCGGAGCTGGTGGGGGAGCCGGTCCCGCTCGGGGACGTGGACATCAGCTTCTACCGCGATGACGTCGGCATCCGCGGGCCGGACTACCAGCCGGTGGTGCACGCCACGCACATCGACTTCCCGGTGGAGGACATGACGGTGGTGCTCGTGGACGACGTCCTCTACACGGGCCGAACGGTGCGCGCCGCGATCGACGCGCTCTTCGACTACGGACGCCCGCGCCGCGTCCAGCTGGCGGTGCTGGCCGACCGTGGCCACCGCGAGCTCCCGATCCGCCCCGACTACGTCGGCAAGAACCTGCCCACCGCGCGCCTCGAGCGCGTGAACGTCCGGGTGGAGGAGCTCGACGGGATCGACGAGGTGGCGATAGCCGAGGCCGCTCCGGCGGCGCTCGAGAGCGGGGAGGGGGGCTGATGGAGAGCCACCTGCTGTCGGTGGACGACCTCTCGCGCGACGACATCGAGCGCATCCTCGGCCGCGCCGAGAGCTTCGCCGAGGTGTCGGGGCGCGAGATCAAGAAGGTGCCCACCCTGCGCGGCCGAACGGTGATCAACCTCTTCTACGAGGCCTCCACGCGCACCCAGTCGAGCTTCGAGCTTGCGGCCAAGCGCCTGTCCGCCGACCTCGTGACGATCAAGGCGGCCGGCTCCGCGGTGGACAAGGGGGAGTCGCTCAAGGACACCGTGCAGACCCTCTCCGCCTACGACCCCGCCGCGATAGTGATCCGCTCGCCGCATGCCGGCGCCGCCGGGCTGGTGGCCGGCTGGACCCGCGCTGCGGTGATCAACGCCGGCGACGGCAAGCACGAGCACCCGACCCAAGCGCTGCTCGACCTCTACACGCTCAGGCGGCGGGCGGGAGCGCTCGAGGGGCTGCAGGTCTGGATCGTGGGCGACGTCCTCCACAGTCGCGTGGCGCGCTCGAACGTGCTCGCCTTCACGCGCATGGGCTGCGAGGTCACGGTCTGCGGCCCGCCCACCCTGATCCCGCGGGGGATCGAGTCGCTCGGCTGCGCCGTGCGCCACACCCTGGACGAGCTCGGCTCAGCCGACGTCGTGTACGCGCTGAGGATGCAACAGGAGCGCATGACGGGCTCCTTCGTGCCCTCGCTGCGCGAGTATGCGGCGCGCTACCAGATCGACGGGCGCCGGCTCGGGCCCAACCAGCTGCTGATGCACCCCGGCCCGGTGAACCGCGGCGTGGAGCTGGCCGCGGAGGTGATCGACTCGCCGCAGGCGCTCATCACCGAGCAGGTCGAGTCCGGGGTGGTGGTCCGCATGGCGGTGCTCTACGAGCTGCTGGCGGGGCGCGGAGCGCCGAGCGACGTACCGGCTAGCGCCGCGACGGAGCCGCAGCCGGCATGACTCCCTCGCCCGCGCCGAGCGCCGGCCCGGCTCGTAGGCCGCTCGTCCAGCTCGACCGCGCCAGCGCGCCGCCCGCCACGATCCTCGTTCGCGGCGCGCGGCTGCTCGACCCGCGTGCGGGCATCGACCTGCGGGCCGACCTGCTGCTGCGCGACGGCGCCGTGGCCGAGCTAGGCGACTCGCTCGAGGCGCCCGAGGGCGCGGAGCTGGTGGACGGCACCGGGCTGCACGCCTTTCCGGCGTTCGTCGACCCCCACGTCCACCTCCGCACCCCGGGCCGCGAGGACGAGGAGGACATCGACTCGGGCAGCCGCGCAGCCGCCGCCGGCGGCTTCTGCGCGATCCTCGCGCAACCCAACACCGTGCCGGTGGTGGACTCGGCGCCGGTGCTGCGCTCGCTGCGCGAGCGCGCGCGCGCCGAGGCGCGCATACCGGTGGGGTTCATGGCGGCGATCACGGTCGGCCAGCGCGGCGAGGCCCTGACGGAGATGGCGGAGCTCGCCGACGCCGGCGCCGCCGGCTTCACCGACGACGGCCTGCCGGTGCGCTCGGCCGGGGTCCTGCGCCAGGCGCTCCAGTACCAGCGCCTCGCGGGTCGGGTGATCGCCCTGCACGAGGAGGACCCGGCGCTGTCCGGCGCCGGCGCGATGCACGAGGGCGAGGTCTCGGCTCTGCTCGGGGTGGCCGGCATCCCGTCGGTGTCGGAGTCGACGATGGTGGCGCGTGATTGCGCGCTGGCTCTCTACGAGCAGGGCCGCATCCACGTGCAGCACGTGTCCGCGCGTGAGACCGTGGCGGCGATCGAGCGCGCCAAGGCGATCGGCACCGAGGTCAGCTGCGAGGCCACGCCCCACCACCTGCTGCTCACCGACGAGGCGGTGCGCGGGCTCGACACCAACCTGAAGATGAACCCGCCGCTGCGCGCCGAGGCCGACCGCCAGGCCCTGATCGACGGCCTGCGCTCGGGCGCGATCGATTGCGTCGCCACCGACCATGCCCCGCACGCGCGCGAGGAGAAGGAGCAGCCGTTCGAGCTCGCCCCGATGGGGGTGACAGGGCTCGAGACCGCGTTCGCGGCGCTCCACACCGGGCTCGTGCTACCGGGGGTGCTCGAGCTCGGGCTGCTGGTGGACCGGATGACCTGCGGCGGCGAGCCGTTCGGGCTGGCGGCGCCCTCGCTCGCTCCCGGCTCGCCGGCGAACGTGTGCTTGGTGGACCTCGACGCCGAATGGGAGGTCGGGGAGGCGGGCTACGAGAGCCGCTCGACCAACTGCGCCTTCGCCGGCCGCCGGCTCACGGGACGCGTGCGGATGACGGTCGCCGACGGCGCGGTGGCCTATCGCGAGCGCACCTTCGCCCTGGGGGCGGTGGCGTGAGCGCCACGACCCGCCCAGGCAGCAAGGCCGGCCGGCTCCGGGGCGATGCCTACCTGCTGCTCGAGGACGGCTCGCGCTTCGACGGGCAGGCGGTTGGCGCGCACGCGGGCGCCGGGCTCGGCGAGGTTGTGTTCAACACCTCGATGTCGGGCTACCAGGAGGCGGTCTCCGACCCGAGCTACGCCGGCCAGATCATCGTCTTCACCTACCCGCATGTGGGCAACTACGGCGTAGCGGGGGCGCACATGGAGTCCGACCGCATACATGCGCGCGCCGTGATCATGCGCGAGGGGATGGACCGCGAGGACGCCGCTCAGGCCGAGGGCGGCTGGCTCACCTGGCTGGCCGACTGCGGGATCCCGGCGCTCACCGGTGTCGACACCCGCGCGCTCGTGCGTCACATCCGCGATCGCGGCGCCATGCGAGGGGGAGTCTTCGGTGCGGAGGTGCCGGAGGCCGGCGCGCGCGAGCGCCTCGAGTCCGAGCCGCCGATGAGCGGCCGTGACCTGGCGCGCGAGGTCACGCCGGCCGAGCCGCTGGTCCTCGACGGCCCGGGCCCGCGGGTGATCGGGATCGATACGGGGATCAAGAGCTCGATCGTGCGCAACCTGCGCGAGCGCGGCGTGCACCTCGAGCTTCACCCGTGCAGCGCGTCCGCGGCGGATCTGCTCGCCCGCGACCCGGACGCGATCTTCCTCGCCAACGGGCCCGGCGACCCCGCTGCGCTCGACTACGTGGTCGACACGGTGCGCGGCGTGATCGGCAAGGTGCCGGTCTGGGGGATCTGCCTCGGCCATCAGCTGCTCTGCCGCGCCATCGGGCTCGAAACCTTCAAGCTGCGATTCGGCCATCGCGGCTCCAACCACCCGGTCAAGGACCTCGAGACCGGCAGGATCGAGATCACCTCGCAGAACCACGGCTTCGCGGTGCTCGGCCCGGACGGCGAGAGCACGATCGAGGCCGACCAGCCGGTGCGCTGGGAGACCGACTTCGGCGCCGCGGAGCTGCAGCAGCTCAACCTCTACGACCGCACCGTGGAGGGGCTCGTGCTGCGCGACGTGCCGGGCTCCACCGTCCAGTACCACCCCGAGGCCGGCCCCGGGCCCCACGACGCGCTCCACCTGTTCGACCGCTTCCTGGATCGGCTCGCCGGAGCGGCCGCCTGATGCCGCGCCGCGACGACCTGCGCAAGATCCTCGTGATCGGCTCCGGCCCGATCGTGATCGGGCAGGCGGCCGAGTTCGACTACTCGGGCGCGCAGGCGTGCAAGGTGCTGCTCGAGGAGGGCTACGAGGTGGTCCTCGTGAACTCGAACCCGGCCACGATCATGACCGACCCGGAGTTCGCCACCGCCACCTACATCGAGCCGCTGCTGCCGGAGTCGGTGGCGAAGGTGATCGAGCGCGAGCGACCCGACGCGATGCTCCCCACGCTCGGCGGCGGAACGGCGCTCGACCTCGCGCGCCGGCTCTCCGAGGACGGCACGCTCGCCAAGCACCGGGTGGAGCTGATTGGCGCCGACTACGAGGCGATCCGCCGCGCCGAGGACCGCGACCTGTTCCGCTCGACGATGGAGCGCGCGGGCCTGCGCGTGCCGCGCAGCGCTGCCGTGAAGTCGATGCGCGAGGCCGAGCGCGCGCTGCCGCAGGTCGGGCTGCCGGCGATCGTGCGGCCGGGCTTCACGATGGGCGGCGCCGGCGGCGGCATCGCGCGCACGGAAACCGAGTACCGCCAGGTGGTGGCCGAGGGCCTCGCGGCGTCGCCGATCGGGCAGGTGCTAGTGGAGGAGTCGGTGATCGGCTGGGGTGAGTTCGAGCTCGAGGTGATGCGCGACTCGCGCGACAACGTCGTGATCGTCTGCTCGATCGAGAACATCGACCCGATGGGCGTGCACACGGGCGACTCCGTCACGGTCGCCCCCCAACAGACGCTCAGCGACGTCCAGTACCAGCGCCTGCGCGACCAGGCGCTGACCGTGATCCGCGCGGTGGGCGTAGAGACCGGCGGCTCCAACATCCAGTTCGCCGTCAACTCGGAGACCGGCGAGATCGTGGTGATCGAGATGAACCCGCGCGTGTCGCGCAGCTCGGCGCTCGCGTCGAAGGCCACGGGCTTCCCGATAGCGAAGATCGCCGCACGGCTGGCGGTGGGCTACGCGCTCGAGGAGATCGACAACGACATCACGCGCAAGACGCCGGCCAGCTTCGAGCCCACGATCGACTACGTGGTGGTGAAATGGCCACGCTTCGCGTTCGAGAAGTTCCCGGGGGCGGACGGCCAGCTGCACACCTCGATGCAGTCGGTGGGCGAGGCGATGGCGATCGGCCGGACGTTCAAGCAGGCGTTCGCGAAGGCGATGCGCTCCCGCGAGCTCGACGTTGTCGGGCCGGCTCCCGGCCGTCTGCTCGAGCGGCTCGAGAGCCCCTCGCACGACCGCTACGAGCTGATCTTCCACGCCATCCGCGAGGGCGCCACCGAGGCCGAGATCTGCGCCCGCACCGGCATCGACCCGTGGTTCGTGGCCGAGATCTCCGCGCTCGCGCGGGGCGAGGACCCCGAGGCGGGCCTCGAGCGCTCCTACAAGTCGGTGGACACCTGCGCGGCCGAGTTCGAGGCGGAGACGCCCTACTTCTACTCGGGCTGGGAGCGGCGAGCGGCCCACGAGGTGCGGCGCGGCGAGCGCCCCTCGGTCGTGATCCTCGGCTCCGGCCCCAACCGGATCGGGCAGGGGATCGAGTTCGACTACTGCTGCGTCCACGCGGCCATGACCGTGCGCGAGTCCGGCCGCGACGCCGTGATGGTGAACTGCAACCCCGAGACGGTGTCCACCGACTACGACACCTCGGACCGCCTCTACTTCGAGCCGCTCACCTTCTCGGACGTGATGGGCGTGATCGGGATCGAGCGGCCCGAGGGCGTGATCGTCCAGTTCGGTGGGCAGACTCCGCTGCGCCTGGCGCAGCAGCTCGCGGACGCGGGGGTGCCGCTGCTCGGCACGCCCGTCGAGTCGATCCACCTCGCCGAGGACCGGCCGAGCTTCGGGCGCCTGCTCGCCGAGCTCGGGCTCAAGGGCCCGCCCTATGCCACCGCCGGGTCGCCGGCCCAGGCACTCGACGCCGCCGAGCAGGTGGGCTACCCGCTGCTCGTGCGCCCGTCGTACGTGCTCGGGGGGCGGGCCATGGAGATCTGCTACTCGCGCAGCGGGCTCGCTGACTACCTCGAGCGCGTGGGCGGCGAGTCCACGATCTTCCTCGACCGCTTCCTCGAAAACGCGATCGAGGTGGACGTGGACGCGCTTTGCGACGGCGAGAGCATGCAGATCGGGGCGATCATGCAGCACGTCGAGGAGGCCGGGGTGCATTCCGGGGACTCGGCCTGCGTGATACCGGCGATGTCGCTGGGACCCGAGATGCTCGCCCAGGTGGAGGAGGCCACCGCGAAGATCGCGCTGCGGCTCGGCGTGGTCGGCCTGATCAACATCCAGTTCGCGGTCTACGGCGACGAGGAGCTGTACGTGATCGAGGCCAACCCGCGCGCCTCGCGCACCGTGCCGTTCGTCTCCAAGGCCATAGGGGTGCCGCTGGCGAAGGTCGCCTGCCGGCTTATGCTGGGCGAGCGGCTCGCGGACATGGAGCTCGGCATCCCGCGCAACCCGCGGCACGTGTCGGTGAAGGAGGCGGTGATGCCCTTCGGGCGCTTCCCGGGGTCGGACGCCCTGCTCGGCCCGGAGATGAAGTCGACCGGCGAGGTGATGGGCGTGGCGGCGGACTACCCGGCGGCGTTCGGAAAGGCGCAGGCGGCGGCGGGTGCGGAGCTGCCGGCCGGCGGCACGGTGTTCATCTCCGTCACCGACAGCGACAAGCCCGCCGCGACCCAGATCGCGGCCGGTTTCTGCGACATGGGCTTTCGCGTGATGGCTACCGGCGGCACCGCCACGGCGATCCGCCGCATGGGCGTGCCGGTGGAGCGGATCCTGAAGCTCTCCGAGGGCTCGCCGAACGTGGTGGAGCGAATCGAGGCCGGGGAGGTCGAGCTCGTGATAAACACGCCCACCGGCTCGGGCGCACGCGCGGACGGCTGGGAGATCCGCCGCGCCGCGGTGGGGCGCGGAATACCGTGCATCACCACGATGTCTGGGGCGAGCGCGGCCCAGCGCGCCATCAGGGCGAGCCGCTCGGGCGATGCCCCGGTGACCTCCCTTCAGGAGCTCCACGGCGGCGCGAGCGGGCGCTACGGGCGCGTGCAGGAGCGTGAAGGCAGCCGCGCGCGCTGAGCCGCGGACGACGGCGCCCCCGGAGCGCCGCGTGGCAAGGGTCTCCGGCGTCGAGCAGCTCGGCGCCTACCACCTGATCACAGCGGTCGACCACGCCGGGCCCTCGGATCCCCGTCCCGGGCAGTTCTACATGCTGGCCGCCGAACAGCGCTGGGGCGGGGGAGTGGACGAGCGCCCCTATTTGCCGCGGGCGTTCTCGCACGCGCGGGTAGGGGGCGCCGGCGATGGCGTCGAAACGGCCCCCGGGGATGGCGACACGCCCGCGCCTGCCGGCGTGTCGCTCTCGTTCCTGCTCGAGACCGTCGGCCCCGGCACCGAGCGTCTCTCGCGGCTCGGGCCGGGGGAGGGGCTCTCGCTCGTCGGGCCGCTCGGGATCGGCTTCCGGCGCCCTCCTGAGGGCGCTCCCGCGCTGCTCGTGGGCGGCGGGATCGGGGTCGCCCCGCTCCTGTGCCTGCAGGAGGAGCTACCCGAGGCACGCGCGCTGCTCGGCTTCCGAACCGCCGCGCACGCCCAGGCGGCCGCGCTCTTCCCGGGCGAGCCCGAGATCGTCACCGACGACGGGTCGGTGGGCCGCCAGGCGCTCGTTACGGAGCCGCTGGCGCAGGCGCTCGACGCGGAGCCGAGCACGGTGGTGTTCGCCTGCGGGCCGCCCGAGATGCTCGAGGCCGTGCGCATCCTCTGCACGGCGCGCGGGGT
>DASQNF010000254.1:0-3350 GCA_035645115.1 Thermoleophilaceae bacterium
CGCGAGGATCTTGTCGAGCCGCTGGCGCACGTCGATGATCTCGCGCGCGTGGATCTCGATGTCGGTGGCCTGGCCCTGGAAGCCCGAGCTCACCTGGTGGATGAGGATCTTGGCGTTCGGGAGCGCCATGCGCTTGCCCGCAGCGCCGCCGGAGAGCAGCAGCGCGCCCATCGACATGGCGATCCCGACGCAGATCGTCTGCACGTCGGGCTTGACGAACTGCATCGTGTCGTAGATCGCGAGGCCCGCGTACACGGACCCGCCGGGCGAGTTGATGTAGAGCGAGATGTCCTTGTCCGGATCCTCCGACTCGAGGTGGAGGAGCTGGGCCACGATCAGGTTGGCGATCTCGTCGGTGACGGGCGTGCCGAGGAAGACGATGCGTTCGTTCAGCAGGCGCGAGTAGATGTCGAAGGCACGCTCCCCGCGGGAGGTCTGCTCGACGACCATCGGGACCAGTGGGCTCATGGGTCGGCGAGTCTAGCGGTCGCAGATCGGGGGGCAGACGGGCCCGCCGGCGCTACGAGCCGGGCGTCCACAGCTCGCCCGAGCCGCCGCTCCGCTCGCCCTCCTTCTCGGGCGTCCAGAGCTTCTCCCGCGCGGCCGCCTTCTCGGCGGGGATCGGCTTGGCGTGCTCGACCACGAGGTCCACCGCCTTGCGCATCGCGATGTCCTCGCGAAGGGCCTCGTCGGCCCCCTGGGCACGTGCCCGCTTGAGCGCGCGTTTGAGCTGCTTGTCGCTGGCGTCCGGCGGAGCGGCCGCCCGCAGCGCGGCGTCGAGCTCCTCGTCGCCCACCTCGATGCCCTCCGCCTCGACGATCGCGGCGAGCACGGCCTCGCGCTTCAACGCCAGCTCCGCGTCGGGCTCGGACTCCACCACGAGCTCCTCCACGGTCTTGCCCGCGAACTGGAGGTAGCGCTCCGGGTCGAGGCCCTGCTGGGCCAGCCGGCGCGCCGTGCGCTCCCACATCTCGTGCGCCTTCGCGTGCACGAGCTCGTGTGGGATCTCGATCGTGGCGCCGGCCACCACGGCGTCCACGGCGGCCTCGCGGAACTCGGCCTCGATGGCGCGCTCCTCGGCCTCGGCGATCCGGCTCTCGATCTCGGAGCGCAGTTCGTCGAGCGAGTCGTAGCCGCCCGCCTCGACCGCGAAGTCGTCGTCGAGTTCCGGCAGCCGCTTCTGCTTGACCTCCTTCACCTCAACGCTGAACACGGCGTCCTTGCCGGCGAGGTGCTCGGCCTGGTATTCCTCGGGAAAGCTGACCTCGACCGTGCGCGCCTCGCTGGCCCTGGCGCCCATGAGCTGCTCCTCGAAGCCCGGGATCAGCCGGCCCGAGCCGAGCTCCGCCACGTGGCCGCGCGCCGAGCCGCCCTCGAACTCCTCGCCGCCGATCGTGCCCACGAAGTCCATGACCAGGTAGTCGCCCTCGGCGGCCTCCCGGTCGACGGTCTCGAGCGAGGCGAGCGAGTCGCGCATGCGCTCGAGCTCGGCCGCCACCGCCTCGGGGTCGGCCGCCGGCTCACGCCGGCCCACCTCCAGGCCCTTGTACTCGCCGATCCGCGCCGGCGGCACGATCCCGATCTCGATGGTGAACGCGAGCGGCGAGCCCTTCTCGGGCAGGTCGGAGAGGTCCACGTCCGGGTCGCCGACGGTGGTGATGCCGGCGTCCACGATCGCCTGCTCATACCAGGCCGGCAGGCCGCGCCGAACGGCCTCGTCGAGCACGGCCTCGCGCCCGACCTGGCGAATCACGACCTGCGGCGGCACCTTGCCGCTGCGAAATCCCGGCACTCGCAGCTCGCGGCCGATCTCCGAGGCGGCGGTCTGCATCTCGCGCTCGAGCGCGTCGCTTGCGACCTCGACCTCCACTCGCACGCGCGAGTCCCCGAGCTCGGTGGTCTTCGTCTTCACGGCGGTCGCCATTGGGGCGGGGACGATAGCTTGCCCTCGGTGCGACGAGGCTTCGCCGAGCGCTTCCAGGCCTGGCTCGTGACGGGGCCGCTCGGGCACCTCTGGAGCGCAGTTGCGGACATCGTCGTGATCCTCGCCCGCTACGGCTGGGCACGGCTTCGGCGCGCGCGGCCCGGAGGCGCTCAGCGCAGGCTGGCCGGCGCGGGCAGCCGCTCGAGCCGGCGCCGGTAGGCGTCCATCACGGCCCTGGGGAAGTCCGCGTGTGTCTGCGTGCGTAGGCTCTCGACGCGCTCGCGGTGCAGCGGGCTCGAGCGGTTCTCGTTGTGTCCGATCACGTTGGCCGTGGCGATCGCGTATCGGCCTTGCAGCATCCGCGTGAGCCGCAGCGAGGCGGCCATCTGACGCGCGTTGCCCATCACCTGGGAGTCGCTGCGGCCGACGTGCTCGATCCCGATCGCGGTCCAGTTGAGGCCGACCGTGTGACGGCACATGATCGTCGGGGGCACGAGCCCATAGGTCACGCCGTCGCGGTCGATCACGTAGTGGGAGCACACGCCGGGCAGCTCGTTGAGCTCCGGGTCCGGCCGGTTGAGCGAGAAGTAACTGAACACGGGCGCGAAGCTGTCGGTGACCGTGTAGTGCTGCACGATGGCGCGCGGCTCGCGCAGCCGGTGGTCGTCGATGCCGTAGTGGCGGCGGGCGTAGGCGGCCATGTCGGCCCGCCGCTGCGGTCCGTAGGGGATCGGCTTGCGCGTCACGCGCGCGGGCGCGACCGCGCGCGCCAGCGCCAGCGTGGCGCGGGCGTGGCGGGCGCTGCCCGCGGCGCCGAGCTCGCCTGCGGGCAGCTCGACGACAAAGGCCGTGTCGCCCGGGTAGCCGTTGTTCTGCCACGAGACCGCGGTTCCGTGGTAGCGCGGCAGGCGCCTGCGGGGCAGCCCGCTCACCCGCGAGTAGATGCGCTCGAGGACGGGGTCGCCGGCGCTCTTCACGACCATGCGCAGCGCCTGGTGGTACCAGAGCGTCACGCGCGGGCGCTCGCGCTCGACGAACGCCTGCAGGGCCCGGGTCTCGGGCTCGGAGGCGGGCCCGGTGCCCGACTCGTAGACGCCGTCCTGCGGGCGCCAGCGGTAGGGGAAGTTACGGTTGAGGTCTACGCCGTTGGCGTTCTGGCGCGTGCCGGCAGCGGCGCCGTCGGGGTTGGCGTCGGGCACGAGCCAGAGCGCGGTCCCGCGCGGCGGTCGTGCCCGGCGAAGGCGCTCGACAACGGCCCGCCCGGCGAGCTCGTTTCCGTGCACGGCGCCCACCACCATTAGCTTCACGCGCGCGCGGGGGCTCCCCACGCGCAGGGCGCGAATCGGGCGGCCCTCCGCGGAGCGCCCGATCAGCTCCCAGCGCGCGGCGGTCGCGCCGGCGGCTGCAGGCGGGGCTGCGGCGCCCG
>DASQNF010000255.1:0-3521 GCA_035645115.1 Thermoleophilaceae bacterium
GGCTGCCATCCGGCCGGAGGCCCGCCGGCTACAGCAGTTGTCGCTGGGGCCTGTGTTAGCCGGGAGCCGGCCAGTTGAATCGGGGGTCCGGGGGCGTGAGCCCCCGGCTGCCATCTCCGCGGGGGCCCGGAGCGACCCTTCGTCTAGAACAACTGCAGGTAGCGGTCGATCTCCCACTGCGTGACCTGGTCGTGCCAGTCGCGGAACTCCTGCTGCTTGATGCGCACGAAGTAGTCCACGTAGTCCTCCTTGCCGGTGTGGCCAAGGGCGGTGCGCATGACCTCGTTGCGCTCGAGCTCGCGCGTGGCGTCGAGGAGCGTGGCGGGCAAGAGCTCCACGCCAAGCTGCGCGCGGCGCTCCTCGGTGACCTCGTGCAGGTTCAGGTCGGTGGTGGGCTCGCCGGGCGAGAGGCCCTTCTCGATCCCGTCCAGGCCGGCGGCCAGCGTGACGGCGGCGCCCAGGTAGGGGTTGCAGGAGCCGTCGACGGTGCGGTCCTCGATCCTCCCCGCCGCCGGGATCCGCAGCATCTGCGTGCGGTTGTTGAAGCCGTAGCTCACGTACACCGGCGCCCAGCTCGAGCCGCTGCGCGTGCCCACCACGAGCCGCTTGTACGAGCCGACCGTGGGCGCCGTCACGGCGATGTACGCCTTCGCATGGGCCTTCAGTCCGCCGATGAAGCTGTAGGCGAGCTCCGACAGCCCGAGCCCGCGCGGGTCGTCATCCGGGTCGCACTCGAACAGGTTCTCGCCGTCCTTCCAGAGGCTCATGTGGAAGTGGCAGCCGTTTCCGGTGAGGTGCCCGAACGGCTTGGGCATGAAGGTTGCGATCAGCCCGCGCTCCTGGGCGAGCGCCTCGACCATGTAGCGGAAGAAGATCGCGCGGTCGCAGGTGGTGAGGGCCTCAGCGAAGTCGAAGTTCTGCTCGAACTGCCCGTTCGCGTCCTCGTGGTCGGTGGCGTAGTTGTTCCAGCCGAGCTCGGTGATGTAGCGCGCGATCTTCGAGACGAAGTCGAGGTTGCGGGTGAGCCCGCGCATGTCGTAGCAGGGCTGCTCGAGCGTGTCGAGCCGGTCGGCCACCTCGATCGAGCCGTCCTCCAGGCGCCGCACGAGGAAGTACTCGAGCTCGGCGCCGATCCTGAACTCGTAGCCGAGCTCCTTCGCGCGCGCGAGCTGGCGGCGCAGGATCGTGCGCGGGCAGTAGGGCCATTCCTCGCCCTCCACGTGCACGTCGCACGCGATCCGCGCCACCCCCGGCTTCCACGGCAGCGGGGTGTAGCTGGTGAGGTCCGGCATCGCCGCCAGGTCGGGGTCGTTGGGTTGCTGGCCGATCGCCCCAGCGGCGAAGCCGGCGAAGCCGGCGCCGTCCGAGATCAGCCCGTCGAGGTGCCGGGCGGGCACGAGTTTCGCGTTGGGTTTTCCGTGCATGTCGACGAATTGGGCGAACAGGAACTCGATGTCGTGCTCGCGGATGTGACGCTCCACGTCCTCGCGCGAGGTGGGCGCCGTGAAGGGCTGGCCGGCGGTCATGACCGGCAAGCTATCCGCTCACCGGGATCCGTGGAATGTGGAGGAGCCACACGCTTCGCGGCGTTGAGGTGTGACCCGGTCACAGTGTTGGAAGCGCACATAGCGGTCGGGTGAATTGTTCGCCGGAAGCCATGGGGGCGCGGTGGGCGCCTGCCTACACTGGCTTCTGGAGGCTCGCATGTGTGGAATCGCAGGACTTTTCTCGAAGACCCCGGAGCTCGAGGCCGAGCTCGGAAGCCACCTTGGCGAGATGCTGCTGCAGCTCGGCGACCGCGGGCCCGACAGCGCGGGCGCCGCGCTCTACCGCAACCCGGTCGCCCCCGGCTCGTGCAAGGTCTCGCTGTACTCCGCCGACCCGCGCGTGGACTGGCGGCGCGTCCGCGATGCGCTCGCCGAGGCCTTTGGCGCGGGCGATCCCGAGGTGCGTGCGAGCAACGCGGTGATCGCCGTGGACACTGACGCCGAGACGGCAGTCCGCTGGCTGCGCGAGCGCTACCCCGAGCTGCGCGTGATGAGCGCGGGCGAGGCGATCGAGATCTACAAGGAGGCGGTGCTCCCGCGTGAGTTCGTGGAGCGCTTCGAGCTCGCCACGATGGACGCGAGCCATGCGCTCGGCCACACGCGGATGGCCACCGAGAGCAAGGTCACCACGGCCGGGTCGCACCCGTTCTCGACGGGGCTCGACCTCTGCCTGGTCCACAACGGCTCGCTCTCCAACCACAATAGGCTGCGCGAGCGGCTGCGCGCCGAGGGGATCGAGTTCCAGACCGAGAACGACACGGAGGTTGCGGCCGGCTACCTCACCTGGCGGCTGCGCGAGGGCGCCTCGCTCGAGGCCGCGCTCGAGGGCTGCCTCGACGACCTCGACGGCTTCTACACGTTCGCCGTCGGGACCGTCGACGGCTTCGCCGTGCTGCGCGACCCGATCGCCTGCAAGCCGGCCGTGATGGCCGAGAACGACGACTGGGTGGCGATGGCCTCGGAGTACCGGGCGATCGCGGTGCTGCCCGGCGCCGAGAGCGCCGCCACCTGGGAGCCCGAGCCGGGCCGCGTCTACAGCTGGGAGCGAGCGCGCGTCTGATGGCCGCCCTCGAGAGCGGTCTCGAGGCGGCCGAGATCGACCTGGCCCTCACGCCGCTGCGGGAGCTGAACGCCGCTCTGCACTCGCTCGACGAGAGCTCGCCGCGCCGCTGGCGGGTCCTGAACCCGCGCGGGGAGCACGCCGTGGCGGTGGGCCTGGACGCCGACGTCGAGGTCGAGATCGTGGGTCACGCCGGCTACTACTGCGCGGGCATGAACAAGCTGGCCACGGTGCGGGTGCACGGCAACGCGGGGGTGGGGCTGGCGGAGAACATCATGTCCGGGACCGTCGTGGTCGAGGGCAACGCGAGCCAGTCCGCCGCCGCCAGCGGGCGTGGCGGGCTCGTGGTGATTCGCGGCAGCGCAGCGGCGCGCTGCGGGATCTCGATGAAGGGCGTGGACATCGTCGTGCACGGCTCGGTAGGGCACATGAGCGCGTTCATGGCCCAGAAGGGCCGCCTGGTGGTGTGCGGCGACGCGGGCGACGCGCTGGGGGACTCGATCTACGAGGCGCGCCTGTACGTGCGCGGCACGGTCGCCGGCCTCGGCGCCGACTGCGTCGAGAAGGAGATGCGCGGCGAGCACCTGGAGGAGCTGAGCGCCCTGCTCGAGCGGGGGCAGGTGGAGGGCTGCGAGGCGGGCGAGTTCCGGCGCTACGGCTCGGCGCGGGGCCTCTACAACTTCCACGTCGACAACGCGGGGGAGTACTGATGGCCGAGCGCTCAGCCGCGCCCATGCGCGCGCCGGGCTGGCGGCCGGGGCTGCGCGAGGGCGCGATCTTCGACCGCGACGCGATCCACGCCATCCAGCGCGCCGCCCGCGAGGGCATCTACGACATCCGCGGCTTCGGCGCCAAGCGGCCGCTGCCGCACTTCGACGACCTGCTGTTCCTGGGGGCGAGCGTCTCGCGCTATC
>DASQNF010000256.1:0-9429 GCA_035645115.1 Thermoleophilaceae bacterium
CCGAGCCGATACCTCCGTGACGGGCTCGACCGCAGGGAGCCGAGAAGCCGCCGCAGCCGTCTCTCCGATTGAGGGGGAGGACGCTGCGGATCCCGGTCCCGCCGGTGGCCCTGCGAAGCCTCCGCCGCGCGCCGCAGACCCGGGGGCCGAGGGCGCGCGCGTGATCGCGCTCAACATGGCGCTCAACGGCTCGAGCCGCGAGGAGACGGCGCGCTACCTCTCGGAGAACTTCGAGCTCGAAGACCCCGAGGCGTTGCTCGACGACGTGTTCGCGCGAGCCGGGGGCTGACCAGGCGCCGGCGGCCAGCCGGCGGCGTAGACGAGCGTCCACGCGCCGAGCACGGGTCCCGGCCGCTCCACCGGCGGCGCCGACGCAGGACGCGCGCTTTCGCCTGCCCTTCGGTGCCGCGGCCGGCGGCCGGCACCGAGCAAGAGACGCGGGCAGCCGATGCCGCCGTTCAGTCCCTTTGCCCGCGCGATGGCGAGGTTGCGCCCCCGGCTGCCCAGCCACAGACGGCGACGGAAGCTGACCTGTCCCTTGCGCGCGCGGGTCAGCCTCCCGCGGGCGAGGCGATCTCGACCAGGTTGCCGTCGGCGTCTCGCACGTATGCCACGTCCTGGCCCCAGGGCTTCGTCTGCGGTGGCGTCACCGCCTGCGCTCCCTGTTCCACGGCCCGATCGAAGGAGGCCTGCACGTCGTCGGACACGAAGCACACCTCGAACGCCGGCGCCTGCGCGCCGCTCACCGGCGGGCGGACTGGCCCCGGCAGGTTGGATGCGGCGAGCTCCTTCGAGGCGAATGCGAGCGTCGTGGCGCCCGTCTCCAGCTCGGCGTACTGGCCGCCGTCATGCACGAAGCGGCGGCGCTGGCCGAACGCGCGCTCGTAGAGGTCGAGGCTTGCGCCCACGTCCTCCACATAGAGGATCGTGTACCCGAAGCGCACCCCTCGCTAGGCCCCTGCCTCGCCGCCCTCGAGTTTGTCGAGCTTCGCGAACAGCGCAGCCCGCTGAGCGCGCATCTCCTCGACGAACTCGCGCGTATGCGCGCGTAGCGCCGCTGTGTGGGCCCGGGTCGCCGCGATCTGCGCATCGGAGTGTTCGCGCGCCTCGGCCCGCCGCTCGTCCGGGCGGCGGATCATCGCCTCGCTCGCAATCTCGTGCCGCCTCACGGTCTCGCGAACGAAGGTCTTGAAGTCCTCGGGCTCGGGAGGGGAACCTGCCACGCGATGAATTGTCTCATGGGGGCTGTGACGTGGGCGCCCGCCGTGTCACAACCCTGCCACGCCTCCGCGACAACTCCGCAACGTGCGGAAATCGAACATGAGTTCGATCCGATTCCGGCTCTACACTCGTTATTCGTGTGATTTCGAGTGGTGAGATAGTCGTCTCCGGCGCCCGCGAGCACAACCTCAAGGACCTTCACCTGAGGCTGCCCCGCAACGCGCTCGTGGTGATCACCGGACTGTCTGGCTCGGGCAAGTCGAGCCTCGCGTTCGACACGATCTACGCGGAAGGCCAACGCCGCTACGTCGAGTCCCTCTCCGCCTACGCGCGCCAGTTCCTCGGACAGATGGACAAGCCCGACGTCGACTCGATCGAGGGGCTCTCGCCGGCCATCTCGATCGACCAGAAGACGACCTCGCGCAACCCGCGCTCGACGGTCGGGACCGTCACAGAGATCTACGACTACCTGCGCCTGCTGTGGGCACGGGTGGGGCGTCCCCACTGCTACAACTGCGGGCGCCCGATCGCGGCGCAGTCCGCCGAGCAGATCATCGACCAGGTGATGATGCAGCCCGAGGGCACGAAGTTCATGGTGCTGGCCCCGGTCGTGCGCGGGCGCAAGGGGGAGTACGGCAAGCTCTTCGAGGACCTTCGCGCCGAGGGGTTCACGCGCGTGAAAGTGGACGGGGAGCTGCGCCGGCTGGAAGAGGACATCGTCCTCGACAAGAAGTACAAGCACGACATCTCGGTCGTGATCGACCGCCTGGTGATGCGCCACGACCTGCGCAAGCGGCTGGCCGACTCGATTGAGACGGCGGTCACACGCGCCGAGGGCATCGTCGACATCGAAGACGTCTCCGGTGAGGGCGGGGGCGGTAATGCGGAGGCGGGAGCCGTCACCACCTATTCGGACCGCTTCATGTGCCTGCACTGCGGCACCTCGATGCCCGAGCTCGAGCCGCGCATGTTCTCGTTCAACTCGCCCCACGGCGCCTGCCAGCGCTGCACAGGGCTCGGCTCGCAGATGGAGATCGACCCCGAGCTGATCGTGCCCGATCCCTCGCTGTCGCTGAACGACGGCGCGATCCTGCCCTGGTCCACGAGCGCGTCGAACTACTACGAGCAGATGACGCAGGCGATCGCGGACAAGTGGGAGGTGGACATGGACGCGCCTTGGCAGGACCTGCCCGAGGACGTCCGCTGCTGCTTCCTGTACGGGACCAACGGCGAGCGCATCTACATCTCCTATCGCAACCGCTACGGGCGCAAGCGCTCGTACACGACCACCTTCGAAGGCATCGTTCGCAACCTCGAGCGCCGCTACCGGGAGACCGAGTCCGACTGGTCGCGCGAGAAGATCGAGGAGTACATGACGCTGCGGCCCTGCCCGGACTGCAAGGGAGCCCGCCTTCGGCCGGAGTCGCTGGCGGTCAAGGTGGGAGGGCTGGGCGTGCACGAGTTCACGCGCATGTCCGCCCGCCGCTCGATCGAATGGCTCGAGGACCTGGAGCTGTCCGACACCGAGCGTCAGATCGCGCGGATGATCCTGCGCGAGATCGACGAGCGCCTGCGATTCCTCGACAACGTGGGGGTCGGCTACTTGTCGCTCGAGCGTGCCGCGGCCACCCTGTCGGGCGGCGAGGCGCAGCGGATCAGGCTCGCTACGCAGATCGGCTCGTCGCTGGTCGGCGTGCTGTACATCCTCGACGAGCCCTCGATCGGGCTTCACCAGCGCGACAACGAACGGCTGATCGCGACTCTCCGGCGCCTGCGCGACCTGGGCAACACCGTGATCGTCGTCGAGCACGACGAGGGGACCATGCTCGCGGCGGACCACCTGATCGACCTCGGCCCCGGGGCCGGCGAGCACGGTGGCGAGCTGGTGGCGGAAGGCACTCCGGAGCGGGTGATGGGCATGGAGGACTCGCTGACCGGGCAGTTCCTGTCCGGCAAGCGCCAGATCGCCCTGCCGAAGAAACGTCGCCGTCCGAGCGGGTATATCGAGGTGGAGGGCGCCGCGCAGCACAACCTGCGGGGGATCGACGTGAAGGTGCCGCTCGGTGTGTTCTGCGCGGTCACCGGGGTCTCGGGGTCCGGGAAGTCCACCCTGGTCAACGACGTGCTGTTCAAGGCGGTCGCCAACCGGCTTCACCGCGCCAAGCAGCGCCCGGGCACACACCGGCGGATCTCGGGACTCGACCAGGTCGACAAGATCATCAACATCGACCAGTCGCCTATCGGTCGCACGCCGCGCTCCAACCCGGCCACGTACATCGGGCTCTTCGACCACATTCGCGAGCTCTACTCGCGCACACAGGAGGCGCGTGCCCGGGGCTACAAGCCTGGCCGCTTCTCGTTCAACGTGAAGGGCGGGCGCTGCGAGGTCTGCCGCGGCGACGGCCAGATCAAGATCGAGATGCACTTCCTCCCGGACGTGTACGTGCCGTGCGAGCAGTGCGACGGCAGGCGCTACAACCGGGAGACGCTCGAGGTGCGGTTCAAGGGCAAGACGATCGCGGACGTACTCAACATGACCGTGGAGGAGGCGGTCGGGTTCTTCGAGCACATCCCGAAGATCAAGCGCCGGCTGCAGGCGCTCCACGACGTGGGGCTCGACTACATCCGGCTCGGCCAGCCGGCGACCACGCTCTCGGGCGGCGAGGCGCAGCGTGTGAAGCTCGCCTCGGAGCTCTCCAAGGTCGCCACCGGCCGGACGCTCTACATCCTCGACGAGCCCACCACCGGCCTGCACTTCGCGGACGTGGAGCGGCTCCTGCAGATGCTCGGCCGCCTGGTGGACCAGGGCAACACCGTGGTCGTGATCGAGCACAACCTCGACGTGATCAAGACGGCCGACTGGATCATCGACCTCGGGCCCGAGGGCGGCGAGGAGGGTGGCGCGCTGGTGGCGTATGGCACCCCCGAGCAGGTGGCGGCGGCCAAGGGGTCTCACACGGGGAGCTTCCTGGCGCGGATCGTGAAGCCTGCGGGACCGAGAAGGAGGCGGACGGCGGCGAGGGTCGCGGCGGTGGCCTGATCCGGCGTAGCCCTCCGCCTCGCACACGAGGGTGGCGGGGTACGACTTCCTGCCGCTCGGAGATGGCCGCCCGCTGACTGGCGTCCTCTCGGGGAAAGGACCGACCAACTGATCGAGTGGCTGCGCGCGAGCGGGAGGCCTGATCTCAGCCGTCCCGTCGCGTGCTGACCGACTCCTTCACCCATCAAGCGGCCGGCCGCGGCCCGACCGGCAGCGGCGTCGCTATTTGGCGGGCACTTCTCGCCTTGCGCGGGCGGCGCGGCGGCCGCGCCAATCGGCGCGGCCGCCGTCCGGTGGAGGGCTTAGCCCGCTGCGTTGACGACGCCCGATGCGACGCAGGTGGCACCTGCGTAGTTCAGGCCCAGGGCCGTGGTCTCGCCATCGATTCCCACCGACCTGCCGTCCGGCGCCATGACCCAGCCCGCGTCGATGTTCCAGGAGACATCGGTGACCCCTGTGGCGACGGCGTGGTTCAGGATCACTCGATCCTCGGGCAGCGTGGTTGGCTCCAGCGTGTCGCCCGGTGCGCCGGTGTAGGCGTCGTTGCCGCCCATAGCGGCCCCGCCAACGCTTGTGGCACCGAGGATTCGCACGATGTCGTTGGCCCCGTCGTTGATGCAGTCGACCACGATCGACACGGCGCCGTGAGTGGCGACGGTCTGGGACTGGCCCGCGGCGAGCTTGACGAGGAACGGCGTGCGGCCGTCCACCGACCCCGCGGAGGCCGCCCTGGCGGTCGAGTCCGCGGTCGCCGCGGAGGGGACCTTGGCTAGCGTGCCCTCGTTCACGTCAGCCCCCGTCAGGGAGTCGTCGTTCACGTCGGCGCCGGTGAGTCCACGGATGTCGGCTCCCGTGAGCGATTCGTTGCGTACGTCGATGCCCCTGAGGGTGCTGTTGCGGACATCACCGCTGCGGATGCTGTTGTTGCGGATATCACCGCTGCGGACATTGTTGTTCCTGATGTCCTTGCTTCGGATGGTGCTGTTCTTGATGTCGCCCGAGTCGACCGTGTTGATGCCGGGCAACGCGACTGCAGTGCCCGAGAGCGCCGCCAGCAGAGCGACGAAGGCAACGACCAGGGCCGGCGTCGGCCGGCGCTGCGTGAAGTGACGCATTTCTACGTGGACCTCCTGGTGCGGGGAAGGGCGGGTCCGCTGGGGATGGCGAGTCCGCTGGGAACGGGCCGTGCAGCGGTTCGCCGATCCTCCAGCAGCGGCGTGTCGGCTGTCAAGCCCCGTTGCTTAGCGCACGAGCTTTCACCAATAACCGTTGCCTACCTCTGACCGGGTGTGCCTCAAACTGCGCCGCCGAAGACGGGATGGGTACACCCGGCAGCCCGTTGCGCACGCTCGCGGCCGGTGCGACCCACTGTGGAGTTAGGCGAGCGCGGCGCGGGGGGCTAGTCAGCCCGTCGCGCGCAGACGCTTTCCACCCTGCACGGCCGCACGGGAGGTTCAGCCGAGGTCCACGTAGCCGCCGAAGCGACACGTGCCGGGCTGGCCGAGCGCGCTTACCATCGCATAGAGGCTCGCGTCCACGAGCTCCTCGGTGCCGTCGGGCGCGACCGCGAGGGCGTCCTGGAGGGAGTCGACTGCCACCTGGCCAGGTTGCGCCACCGCGTTCACGAAGACCCGGTCGCCGTCCGGCGTGCCCGCGTCGAGGTCGCCGGAGTCGGCGGCGTCGAAGGCCGAGTTGTCGGCCGAGGTGGCGATGACCACCTCGGCGAGGTCGCGCGGCCCGTCGGTGGTGAGCGCGCCGATCCGACAGCGAGCCGTCAGGGTGAAGGGCCCTTCACGCAGCACCTCACGTGTCTGTCCGGCGCCGAGCGTGAACGGCGCCACGTTCACGCGCCGACGGCCCTCGAGCGCCTGGGAGTCCGCGGCCGCCGGCACCCTGCCAAGGCTCGGCTCGTCGATCCGCCTGCCGCCGACCGTGTCGAGGGCGAGGTCACCACCCCGGAGGGCGCCGTTGCGGACGTCCTGCGAGCGCACCGAGTTGTCGACGATCTGCTTCGAGCCGACCCTCAGCGCCGCGTAGGCGCCGCCGCCGAGCGCCACGAAGAGAGCGATCACGGCGATCACCAGCGCCGGCGAGGGCGGCTTGAGGTGGCGAAGGTGGCTCATCAATGCGCTAACGAAAGCAGGCCGTCGAAGTTGCGCCTCACCCGCCTGTGGCCGGACGGTCGGAGCCGCCTGGCGCGGGGACCGCCACCGCTGTGGGCGGCCGGACCGCCCGCCGCCGCGGTTCAGTCGCCCTCGTGCGCCCGGCGCAGCTTGCGCACCGTCCGGATCACCGTCATCCGGCGGTGGGCGCGGGTGGTGGCCTGCATCAGGGTGGGCTCCTCCTCGGTGTCGACCACCCCAAGGGAGCAGGTGAGCGGCGCTCCGATGTAGCTCTCGCCGGCGGCGGCGAAGGCGTCCTCGAAGCGCTCGGCCCAGATGCTCGCGCGGCTCGCGTCGGTGGCGTGGAGCAGGACGGAGAACTCCTCCGGGCCGGTGCGGGCGATCTCATCCACCGCGCGCACGCTCGCGCGCAGCGTGTCAGCGCACCGGCGCAGGACCTCGGAGCCGGCGCCGGCCCCATGGTGCGCCCTCACGGCCCGTAGCCCATCCACGGCGAGCACCGCGACCGTCATCGGCTCTCCCGTCCGCGCGCGGCGCAGCTCCTCGCGCGCGATTAGCTGCGCGAACTCTTCCGCGCCGGGCAGGTGCGTCCAGGGGTCCATTCTCTCTACATCGGCCGTTCAGGACCTGGGCACGACCCCGCGCTGCTCGATCCGCCGGTCCGCCCACCGCCTCGCCGACCGCGGGAGCAGGCGTCCCAGCTGCGAGCGGTGACCTGCTACGAGGCGATAGCCGCGGGCGGTGGGTCGCCGGAAGCGTGCCGCGAGCGCCGCGAGCGGGCGCCCGGCCGGCAGCAGCCGAAGGAGCGGTGGAAAGGCATCGCCGGCGGAGTGCACCACGCCGCCGATGACGACGTGCCAGGACTGGTCGCGCTCCTTTAGAGGCATGTCACCGAGCAGGAAGTCGGCCTCGGCGCTCCCCAGGGCCACGGGGCGCAGGCGCTCGCGACGGTCCCAGGTGAGCAAGAGCGCGAGACAGAAACGGCAGAAGCCGCAATCGGCGTCATAGAGGACCGGAACGCCGCGCACAGCCGGGACGCTAGAGGTTGGAGAGAGGTTGCCCCCCGACCGACACCCGACACTTTAAGCTCGAGGGGAGCTTGGCCCCCAAACCCACGCCGGGAACGGGGAGGTCGGGCACAGTCCCGGACGCCGGCCAGGCGCCAGAGGTCAAGGAGCGCGGCCGCCGCGGCGCGTGACAATCTCCCCGCGATGAGCGACACCCTGCTCCCGCCCACAGGACCACGACGGTGAGCGACGCTTGGCCCCGGCCCCGACAGGTGCGTTGAGCGACGCCCGGCTCTGGTGGCAGAAGTGGCGCTGGTACGAGCGCAACTCGCTGCCCTGGAACCGGGTCGCCATCCACCGGGAGCTGGCGCGCAGGCGCGCGTTCGCCCGCTGGCCGCTCCACGGCAACGTGCTCGAGGCGCTTCGTGACGGCCGGCTCGAGATCGGGGAGCACTCCCTGCTCGAGCCCCACGTCTGGCTCACCGCGCCGGAGCGGGCTCGGATCCGGATCGGAGCGCACACCTACCTGAACATCGGCGTGATGGTCGCCTCGGTGGAGCTGGTCGAGATCGGCGACCACTGCATGTTCGCGAACGGCTGCTTCATCACCGACGGCAGCCACCGCTTCGATCATCCGGTGCGTCCCGTGCCGTGGCAGGGCTTCACGTCCAAGGGGCCCACGATCGTCGGCGACAACGTCTGGTGCGGCGCCAACGTCGTGGTCACGACCGGCGTGACGATCGGCGAGCGCTCGGTGATCGGGGCGAACAGCGTGGTGACGAGCGACGTGCCGCCCTTCTCGATCGCCGCGGGGGCGCCCGCCAAGGTGCTCAGGTCGATCCACTACACCGAGGCGCTCGGGCCGCTCTAGCGAAGCGGCCCGGCGCTCGGAGTGTCCTCAGCAGGACAGGATCAGGTGGAAAGGCCGGTCGACTCGCGTGCCGTCGCTCTTCTCGGTCCGGACGCTGACAGCGTTGACGTTCGAGCCGAGGGAGCTCGTGGTGATCTCGCTCCCCTGGGGTGGCCCGGCCGCGCTCGCATCCCCGATGGTCGCCGCATAGGCGCAGCCGCGCACGTCGCCGTCGAAGATCACCTGGTAGCGCCCCAGGCCTGTGCGCGCCACCGAGCTGGTGCCGCGTCCGCGGGCGAGCAGGCCGTTGCCCGTCACGACCGCCCAGCGTGTGCTTCCAAAGGAGACGAACGAGCTCGGCACGGTCCCGAGCGTCGACTCCTTGATCGCCCCGCCGCCGAAGCCGTCCTTCCTCGCGTCCTTGCCGAGCAGGCCGCCGTTGCGGACGTCGGAGCTCCTGATCGTGTTGTCCTTGATGCTGCCGCTGGTCACGACGAGGGCGTAGGCCGAGCCCCCCATCGCAACGAAAAGCGCCGTCAGCGCCACGACCATCGCAGGCGACGGCAAGAGACGACTAACCCATCGCGTCATCGGCACATTCCTTTCGATCCGTCTAGAGCTGGGCGTAGGCGTCAACCCGCCTGCCTCGTCCAGGTTTCGGTACGCCGGCGCGAGCACCTGCACGTGCGCAGCGGGGTGCGCCACCGCGGCGGGTCGGCCACGGCTGACCCTGAGGCGTCGGCCTGCCCCGCCTAGAGCGAGAAGCCGCCCGTGAACGGCTCGCCGGCGGGCTCGCCGACCATCTCGCGCAGCCGCTCGACCTCGTCCGGCGCCATCGTGTAGCCGTGCTCGGGCCCCGGGTAGCGGCGCTTGCGAACGTCCTCGGCGAAGGCGCTCACGCCCTTCAGCATCGCTGCGCGCACGTTCGCGTAGCGCTTCACGAAGCGGGCGGTGTGCCCGTCGTAGATGCCGAGCAGGTCGTGTAGGACGAGCACCTGCCCGTCGGTGTCCGGGCCCGCCCCGATCCCGATCACCGGTATCGTCAGCCGCGGCATCATCACCTCGGTGAGCGGGCTCGGGATCGCCTCGAAGACGATCGAGAAGCAGCCCGCGCCCTGGAGCGCGAGCGCGTCGTGCATCACCGCGAGCGCCCGCTCGGCAGTGCGACCCTGGGAGCGGTAGCCGCCG
>DASQNF010000257.1:0-11036 GCA_035645115.1 Thermoleophilaceae bacterium
GGCCGCGTCGCGGCCGTGTGCCTACTCGCGCGCGCGGGGCCGGGCGCGTCGGCCGCTCGCCACACGTACCCGCGCCGGCGACCCAGGCTCCGGCGTCGCGTGCGGCCCGCGCCTGGGCGGGTGCGGCGGCCGGTCGCGCGGATGGGGCCGCGGGTCGCGGTCGGACCCGTCGCCCCCGCTCTCACCCGCGTCAGGCACCGGCGGATCCTTGACCGCCCACCAGACGATCCAGAGCAGCATGGCGATCGGGATCTTCATGACCACGGCCAGCCAGAAGAACCCCCAGAACCCGCTCACGCGAGGGATCGTACCCGGATCGGTGGCGCCCGACATGCGGGAGCCTCCTCCGAGATCCTCCTCGAGGACCGCAGGCCCCTCGTCGCTGCGCCGTGAGGCACCATGTCCGGATGCCCGCGAAGCCGCGCACCCTGATAGTCGGAGCCACCGGTGTGATCGGACGCCGGCTCGTCTCGTCGCTGGCCGCCGACGGCCACGACGTCCACGGCTTGGCGCGGGGCGAGCAGGGCGCCGCGCTCGTCAGGGAGCTCGGCGGCACACCGGTGACGGGCGACCTGCTCGACGCCGAGAGCATCGACCGCGCGGTCGCCCAGGTGCGCCCCGGGGTGGTGGTCTCCCAGGCCACCTCCCTCAAGCGGCTGAACCCGCGCAAGCTCGAGACGGCCGAGCCGACCAACCGGCTGCGCACCGAGGGGACACGCAACCTCGTGGGCGCGGCGGAGCGCCACGGCGTCGAGCGCGTTGTGGCCCAGAGCATCGCGTTCGCGTACGCCCACGACGGCCCTCCGATCCTCGACGAGGACGCGCCGCTCGACGTGGATGCACCGGGCGGCTGGGGGGCGGTCGCGCGCGCCGTGGCGGTGAACGACGAGACCGTCGTCGGGGCGTCCGGGCCGGTGGGGGTGGCGCTGCGCTACGGCCAGTTCTACGGGCCGGAGACGGGGACGTTCCCCGAGGGCTACCTCGGCGATCTCGTACGCAAGCGGCGGATGCCGGTCGTGGGTGGCGGCGGTGGGCGCTTCTCGTTCATTCACATCGACGACGCCGTGTCCGCGACGCTGCACGCCATCGAGCGCGGCTCGGGCGTGTACAACGTCGTCGACGACGAGCCGGTGCTGGTGAGGGACTTCCTGCCCGAGCTCGCTCGTGCGCTGGACGCAAAGGCGCCACGCCGGATCCCGAGCTGGCTCGCCCGGATCGCCGCCGGCGAGCCCGCCGTACGGGCGATGACGACCCAGCGCGGGGTGAGCAACAGCAAAGCGAGGGAGGAGCTCGGCTGGCGCCCGCGCTATCCGAGCTGGCGCGAGGGCGTGGCGGCCGCCGGGGCCGCAGCCCGGCCTACGCCGGCACAGACTCGATGACGCTCATCCGCCGGAACGCCTCGAAGCGCTCCTCGATCTCGTCGCGAGTCAGGTGCTCGGCTCGCTCACAGCCGAACTCCTCCACCCAGAACGAGGCCACCGCGGAGCCGTAGGCCATCGCGCGGCGCAGGGCGGCGTCGTCGCCGGCGCCCCCCTGGGCGTCGAGGTAGCCGAGCAGGCCGCCGGCGAAGGCGTCGCCCGCGCCGGTGGGGTCGATCACGGTCTCGAGCGGGTAGGCCGGGATCGCGAAGAAGCCGCGCTCGGTGAAGAGCGCCGCGCCGTACTCGCCCTGCTTGACCACCACCACCCGTGGGCCCATCGCCATGATCTGGCGAGCGGCCTTCATGAGCGTCGGCTGCCCGGTGAGCATGCGCACCTCGTCGTCGTTCATCAGCAGCATGTCCACCTCGGCGATCGCCCGCTCGAGTGACTCGCGCGCGCTCTCGATCCAGAAGTTCATCGAGTCGAGGCCGGCCAGCTTCGCGCCCGTGCACTGGGCGCGAACGTCGCGTTGCAGGTCGGGCTGGATGTTGGCGAGGAAAAGCGTGTCCGCCTGCTTCGACCCCTCCGAGAGCTTCGGCTGGAAGTTCTCGAACACGCCCAGCTGGGTGTCGAGCGAGTGCCGGACGTTGAGGTTCCACTCGTACTCGCACGCGTAGAAGAACGTCTTGCCGCCCTGTACGTGCTCCACGTCCTCGGTGACCACGCCGTGCCGGTCGAGCACCGCGTACTCCGCCGCGCCGAAGTCGTAGCCCACAGGGCCGACCACCCGCACGTCGGTGAAGTAGCTCGCCGCGAGCGAGAAGTGCACGGCGGCGCCGCCGAGCGCGCGCTCGCGCTCGCCGAACGGCGTCTTGATCGCGTCGAAGGCGATCGATCCCACCACTGCGAGGGTCATGCGGTCGCGGAGGCTACAGCGCACGCGTCGGGCCACGCCGGGCCCAGCGCGCCCAGATAGGGTGATCGGCCGTGCGCGCCGTCCAGATCGAGCACTTCGGCGGCCCCGAGATGCTCCGGCTCGTGGAACTGCCCAAGCCGGAGCCGGGTGACGCCGAGGTGCTGATCGCGGTCTCGCGCGCGGGGGTGAACTTCGCCGACACGCACCAGCGCGAGAACTCCTATCTCGCCCGCTACGAGCTGCCGCTGGTGCTGGGCGGCGAGGTGGCCGGCACAACGCCGGACGGCACCCGCGTGATCGCACTCGTGCCGAGCGGAGGCTACGCCGAGTACGCCGTGGCGCACAGGTCCTCGGTGTTCCCGATCCCCGACGGCCTCGACGAGGGCGCGGCGCTGGCGCTGCTGATCCAGGGGCTCACGGCCTGGCACCTGTTCAGGACCTGCGCCAAGCTCGCCGAGGGCGAGTCGGTGGTGGTGATCTCGGGCGCCGGGGGCGTCGGCTCGCTGGCGGTGCAGCTCGCGCGGCCGTTCGGGGCCGGCCGCGTGATCGCCACGGCCAGCACCGAGGAGAAGCGCGCGAAGGCGCTCGAGCTGGGCGCGGACGCGGCGCTCGACCCTGCCGCCGAGGACCTGAGAGGCGCCGTGATCGAGGCGAACGGGGGGCGCCAGGTGGACGTGGTGCTCGAGATGTCGGGCGGGCGCGTGTTCGACGAGTGCGCGAACGCGCTGGCGCCGTTCGGCCGGATCGTCGCGTACGGCATCGCCGGGCGCGAGCAGAACACGCTCGAGACCGGCCGCCTGATGCGAAGGAGCCGCGCCGTCGTGGGCTTCTGGCTGATGCACTGCCTGGGGCGGCGCGAGATGATGGAGGAGCCGCTCGCCGACCTCTTCGAGCGCGCCGCGAGCGGCGAGCTCGTGCCGCAGCTCGGAGAGACCTACGCGCTCTCGGACGTGCGCCGCGCCCACGAGGACCTCGGCGCGCGCAGGACGTCCGGGAAGCTGCTGCTCGACCCGTCGCGCTGAGGGCGCTCACCCGCCGGGCGGGCGGGAGGCGATCGGCCGGGCCAGGGCGGCTCCGCCACCGGCGGCGGACGATCGCGTGCGCCTCAGCGTTCTCGTGCCGTGCGCTGGGTAGTCTCACCGTCTCCGATGACGACCTTTGCGGAACTCGGCCTCTCGCAGCCCGTGCTCGACTCGCTCGCGCACCTCGGCTACCAGCGCCCCACGCCGATCCAGGAGCAGACGATCCCCGCCCTGCTCGAGGGCCGCGACGTGATCGGCCAGGCCCAGACCGGCACCGGCAAGACCGCGGCCTTCGGCCTGCCGATGGTCCAGTACGCCGACCCGGGCGACCCGAGCGTCCAGGCGCTCGTGCTCACGCCCACGCGCGAGCTCTGCATCCAGGTGACCCAGGCGCTGCGCGCCTACGGCGCGGGCTGCGGGGTCGAGGTGGTGGCAGTGTTCGGCGGCGCGCCGATCCGCGACCAGGCCGTGCGGCTGAAGGACGCCCAGATCGTCGTGGGGACCGTGGGCCGGGTGATGGACATGATCGGCCGCCACCACCTGTTCCTCGACCAGGCCCGCTACGTGGTGCTCGACGAGGCCGACGAGATGCTCGACCTCGGCTTTCTCGAGGACGTCGAGGAGATCCTTCGCCGCTGCCCGATGGGCCGCCAGACGATGCTCTTCAGCGCCACCGTGCCGTTCGAGATCCGGCGCTTGGCGGACACCTTCATGCACGACCCGGTGGAGATCCAGGTGCGCGCGGCCACGCTCACGATCGACACGGTCGACCAGTACTTCGTGGAGGTGGCCGACCGCGAGAAGCCCGAGGCGCTCGTGAAGGTGCTCAAGCGCGAGCGCCCCGAGCAGGCGATCGTGTTCGTGCGCACGAAGGTCGGCGTCGACCGCCTCGCGCGGCGGCTCGGTGACGCGGGCGTGCGCGTGAAGACGCTGCACGGGGACATGACCCAGGGCCAGCGCGACGGCGTCATGATCGCCTTCAAGGGCGGGCGCGAGCGCCTGCTCGTGGCCACGGACGTGGCCGCGCGCGGGCTCGACATCGCGGGCGTGTCGCACATCGTCAACTACGACGTCCCCAACAGCCCCGACGTGTACGTGCACCGGATCGGGCGCACCGGGCGCGCCGGGGAGTCCGGCCGCGCGATCACGCTGATCACGCCCAAGCAGCGGCGCGACCTGGAGGCGATCGAGCGCCACGCCAAGACGGAGATCGAGGAGTGGCGCGTGAACGGCGACGCCACCACCGCCCCGGCCCCCGCGCGGGAGCCGCGGAAGCCGCGCGAGCGCGAGACGCGCAGGCCGCGCCACACCAAGCCGCACGAGCGCGACGGCGTGTCCTACAAGAAGCTGGTGCTCGGCGCGGGGCGCGCCAGCGGGCTCGAGCCCGCCGACGTGGTCGGGGCCGTGGTGGACAACACCCACCTCGAGAACGCCGACGTGCGCCACGTGCGCGTGCTCGAGCGCTTCAGCTTCCTCGAGGTGCCGGCCGCCAGGGCCGGCGAGGTCGCCGACAAGGTGAGCGGAAATCGAGTCCGGGGCGTGGAGCTCCGGATGGAGGTGGCAAAGAGGCGATGAGCAGGGCGACCATGCATACCAACCACGGTCCGATCGAGCTCGAGCTGTTCCACGACGCAGCGCCCAAGACGGTCGAGAACTTCGTGAAGCTCTCGCAGGACGGCTACTACGACGGGCTCGTCTTCCACCGCGTGATCCGCGACTTCATGATCCAGGGCGGCTGCCCGCACGGCACCGGCACCGGGGGGCCGGGTTACGAGTTCGAGGACGAGCCGAACGAGCACAAGATCGTCCGCGGAGCGCTCGCGATGGCCAATCGCGGGCCGGACACCAACGGCAGCCAGTTCTTCATCGTCACCACCGACGCCGCACCGTGGCTCGACGGCAAGCACACCGTGTTCGGCGCCGTGTCGTCGGGCATGGAGACCGTGGACGCGATCGAGGGGCTGGAGACCGGCGCCGGCGACCGGCCGCTGGAGGATGCCAAGATCGAGCGTGTCGAGGTGCATGAGGGTTGAGCTGCTCTGGTGGGACGGCTGCCCGTCGCACCCACGGGCGCTCGACGAGCTGCGCCGCGTGCTCCGGGAGGAGGGCGCGGACGCCGACGTCGAGCTCGTGGAGGTGCGCTCCGACGCCGAGGCGCGGCGCCTGCGCTTTCCGGGCTCGCCCACGATCGTGATCGACGGCAAGGACGTGCTCGCGCCGGCCGCGGGCGAGCCGTTCACGCTCACGTGCCGGGTGTATCGGCTGCGCGACGGCAGCGTCTCGCCGGTCCCGGACACCGAGGACCTGCGCGACGCCGTGAGGCGGGCGCTCCGGAGCGCGGCATGAGCCTGCTGGTCGGGGACGAGGCGCCCACGTTCGAGCTCCCCGGCACCGACGGCGAGCGCTATGGGCCCGACGGGCCCACCGTCGTGGTTTTCACCTGCAACCACTGCCCCTACGCGCTCGCGTGGCACGAGCGCCTGCTCGCGGTGGCGCGCGACTACCCGGACGTCCGCTTCCTGGCCGTTAACCCCAACGACGCCGAGCGCTACCCGGCCGACTCGTTCGAGGCGATGAAGGAGCGCGTGGAGGCCGACGGCGGCTGGCCGCATCCCTACCTGCGCGACGAGTCCCAGGAGGTGGCGCGGGCCTACGGCGCGCAGACGACGCCGGACGTGTTCGTGCTCGACGGCGAGCGGCGCCTGCGCTACCGGGGAGCCCCCGACTCCGACTACTCCGACCCGGGTGGGAACGCCGCCTGGCTTCGCGACGCGCTCGACGCGCTGCGCTCCGGCGAGGAGCCTGTCCCGGCGGAGACCGAGCCGGTGGGCTGTTCGATCAAATGGCGCGCCTGAGCGCGGCGCTGCCCGCGCCCCGAGCAGGCGCTCAGGCGCCGACGATCGCGCGGACCGCGGCGTCGGTGTCGCTCAGGTCGGCCAGCAGCGCATCGGGCTCGGACGCCCGCAGGGACTCGAGGTCCGCGAACCCCGTGGCCACGGCCACCGCGCGGGCACCGGCCTCGCGCGCGGCGCGCACGTCGAGCGGAGTGTCGCCCACGAGCACCGCCCCGCTGAGCTCGCCGTACTTGCCTGTCGCCCGCTCGCGGGCGATCGCCACCAGCTCGTAGCGCTCCTCGTGGGGGTCCGACCCGTAGGCGCCGACCTCGAAGTCGAGCCAGCGCTCGAGCCCGAACGCACTCACCTTGACCGCGGCATTCGACTCGATGTTGCCGGTGAGGAGCGAGTTGATCACGCCGGCGCGGGCGTGCAGCGCGGCGAGCGTCTCGGGCACTCCGGGATACGTGCGGCCCTCTGTGGCTATCGCATCCCGGCGGGCGTCGAGCGTGTCCGCGAGCAGCTCGAGCACACGCGGCAGGCGCTCGCGCTCCCCCTCGAGCATCGACAGCGCGATCTGGTGGTCGGTTCGCCCGGCGTAGGAGACCTTGCCCTCGTAGGCACGCCCCACCACGCCCTCGAAAGCCTCCTCGAAGGCATGGCGGCCGTGGCCGGCCGTGTGGACGAGCGTCCCGTCGACGTCCCAGAGCACCAACAGCATCGGCAGCGAGCGTGGCACAAGCGGCGGCGGATCCGCAGACCCGAAGGTAGGGGCTAGCCGCGCCGAAGCGCCACCCCGAGCAGCTCCTCCAGCCGCGGCAGGGTGGACTCGGCGCAGCGGTGGAGCACCGCCGTCATCCCGATCGCCTCCGCCCCGGCGCAGTTCTCGTGCAGGTCGTCCACGAAGACGCAGTCCTTTGGAGCGAGGCCGACGCGCTCGCAGCCGAGCTCGAAGATCGCCGCCTGCGGCTTGTGCAGCCCGACGTCGCCGGATATCACCACCCCGTCGAAGAGCTCGGGGAAGGTCGAGCGGTCGTATCGGTCGGCGCCCATCGAGTTCGAGATCAACCCGGTGCGGACGCCCTGCGTGCGCGCCTGTCGCAGCGCGTCGAGCATCTCCTCGTCCGCGCGGATGTAGCCGAACATGCGCTCGACGAGGCCGGCGCGGCGCTCGGCGGCCAGGTCGAGCAGCTCGCCGAAGCGCTCGCCGAACTCCTCCTCGGAGATCTCCCCGGTCTCCAGGCTGCGCACCGCGGCGAGAGCGCTCGGGTCCTCGCGGAACAGGCGCTTGACGCGGTTCGGGTCGATGCTCTCGTCAACGCAGAACTCGCGGAACGAGTCGAACACGTTCGTGGTCAGGACACCGCCGTAGTCCACCAGCAGGCCCTTCATCCCCAGTGGGCCACCTCGCGGGCCTTCTCCGCCAGGGCCGGCACCCCCTCGTCGAAGAGCGCCAGATAGGGGTCGTCGGAGGCGCCGACCGAGAAGCGCTTGTAGTTCCCCTCCATGAACACCGCGGCCTTCCAGAGAGCGAGTGCCTGGTACCAGCCGAGCGCTGACATCGAGCGCCCGCTCCGTTCCTCGTAACGGGCGATCAGCTCGGCGCGGGTCATGAAGCCGGCCCGCCGGGTGGCGGCGGACAGGCTCGAGAAGGACACGTCCTCCGGATCGCCGGCCTGCGCCCAGGTGACCGTGAAGTAGCCGAGGTCGGCGAGCGGATCGCCGATCGTGGAGAGCTCCCAGTCGAAGATGGCCACGAGCCGCGCCGGGGGGCGCTCGGCCACCATGACGTTGCCGAGCCGGTAGTCCCCGTGCACGATCGTCGACTCGGGCGAGCGGGGGAGGTTCGACGCCAGCCAGTCGCGCACCTCCTCCACAACGGGCAGCTCACGTGTCTTGTTGTGCTCCCAGAGCCCGCCGAAGCGTCGCAGCTGGCGCTCCAGGTAGCCGCTCGGCTTGCCGTAGCCCTCGAGGCCGCAGGCCCGCCAGTCCACCGAGTGGATTTCCACGAGCCGGTCGACGAGCTCCTCGCTGAGGCGGCGCCGCTCAGCCGGGTTGTCGAGCTCCGGTGGGATCTCGCTCGTGATCACGCTGCCGCGCATCTCCTCCATCACGTAGAAGGGCACGCCCAGCACCGCCTCGTCCTCGCAGACCGCGAGCACCGGCGGCACGCGCACGGCCGTGGGCTCGAGGGCGCGCAGCAGCCGGGCCTCGCGGAGCACGTCGTGCGCCGACGGTGGCAACGGGGGGCGGGGAGGGCGGCGCAGCACCATGCGGACGTCGCCTCGGCGCAACAGGAACGTGATGTTCGAGTGGCCCTCGCCGATTCGCTCGGCGGTGACCCGGCCGGCGCCGATCCCGTGGGCGTCGAGGAAGGCCTCGAGCGGCTCGCGCACCACGAGCGGCGCCGGCTCGAGCTCCGCGGCCTCCCGGGGGGTGTCGACGATGTCGGGGGCGCTCACGGCCGCGGAACGTTAGTGGCGCGCGCCGGCGCCGCATCGATTCGCCCCGGCGGGTGTCTAGATTTGACCGATGCGTCGCCTCCTGGTCCCGCTGGTCCTGCTCTGCAGCTTCGCCCTCGCCGCCCCTGCGACGGCGGCCGACCACACCGTTCAGGTGTTCGACTACAAGTTCGTCGCCGCGGACATCAAGGTGGCCCTCGGCGACACGGTCACGTGGAGCTTTGTGCACGGCGGCCATACCACCACCTCCGACCGCGGCCAGCCGGACAGCTGGAACTCGGCGTCGGTCCAGAACCCGACCAACCCCGCGGGCACGAGCTTCCAGAAGCGCTTCACGGTGCCGGGCCGCTTCTCATACTTCTGCGCGCCGCACCGGGCGTTCATGAAGGGCTCCGTGACGGTCGGCGTGGACACGTACGTCAAGTCGTACTCGAGCTTCAGGCTGGTCCGCCGCGGCCGCAGGATCGTCCTCAGGTTCGCGCTCCGCGAGCACGCCAGGGTGGTGGCGAGGCTGAGCGGGGCGAGCCGGCGCTCGGCCACCAGGCGCAGGCTCGCGCCCGGTAGCCACTCGATCGTGTTCCGCGCGCTGCGGGCCGGCGCCTACCGGGCCACGGTCGGCTTCAGGGACGACTTCGACAAGCTCACGCGGGTGACGAGGTCCACCTTCATCGGGTGAGGCGTCGCCTCCCACTGCTCCTCTGCGCGGCGCTGCTGGCGCTCCCCGCACAGGCGTCCGCCGCCGATCCGGGGCGCTGGCTGCTCACCGGCTGGAGCTCCGTTCCGTTCGCGTACTGGCAGGGCGTGACGGCGCCGCCCGCAGCGGGGCGGCTCTTCTTCGCCGGCCCGCGCGAGGGCCTCTACCGCACCGCGGCGTCGCTTCGCCAGACCGCTGCGCTCGATGCCGCTATTCCGGCCCAGGTCAAGGCCACCGAGGGCTATGACCACATCGGCGACATCTCGTGGCATTCCGCCGAGGGCGGCCGCGTGCTGCTGCCGCTCGAGTGCTACACGCCCGGCGGGCCGAACGGGGGCAACCTGTGCGGCACCGGCTCGATCGGGGTGGCGGACCCGACGTCGCTCGGCTTTCGCTACTACGTGAAGCTGGACCCCGCCGAGATCGCCAAGGCCATGTGGGTGGAGGCGTCGCCCGACGGGGAGCTGCTCTGGACCTCGAGCGGGCCCGACCTGCTCGCCTACCGGGCCGCGGACGTGTCCCCGGCGAACGCCGCTCCGGCCGGGGCGCCCATCCGCGCGGTGCGCCGGCTGCCCGGGGCGGTGCCGCCGAGCGGCGTCACCGGCGCGACCTTCCGGCGCGGCCGGCTGTTCCTCGCCGGCCGGGACCGCGACGCGTTCCAGATCTGGTCGGTGGACGTGGCGGACGGCACGCGCCGGCTCGAGCTCGAGCTGCCCAGGGTGATGGGAGAGGCGCAGGGCCTGCACGCCACCCGCCTGCTCGGCGGCGAGCTGCACTGGCTGATCGCGCCGCTCGCGGCGGAGCCCACCTTCGGGCCGAGGGTCGGCCTGCTCCACCTCGCGCCGCGGCGCGGGCGAGCCCGGCTGAGGGTGAGGCTGGTCGTGCGTCGGGCCGACACGCTGCGCCCGCGCGTGGCGATCCGCGTGACCCGGCGCGGGGCGCCGGTGCGCGGCGCCTCTGTCAGCTTCGCGGGCCTGCGCTCCCGCACCGACGCGCGTGGGCGCGCTCGCGGCCGAGCGCTCCTGGGCGTGCCGGGCAGCTTCTCGGCGCTGGCCCGGAAGGGACGGCTGCGCGGGATGTCCCGGCGCTTGCGCGTGGGCTTCGGCGCGGAGGACGCAGCGGCGGGTGCAGCGGCGGCGGGTGCAGCTGCGCCAGGCGCAGCAGCGGCGGCGGACCCGCCGGCGCCCGGCCGGCCCGGCGCCCCCGGTTGACCCTCCCGCAGCTGTCCTGCTTTTGCGGGCTGTGGGCCATGAAAGGCAGGACAGCGGTGAGATATTCGGGCCAGGCGATCGCGGGGCTCAGGCGATCGGGGCTCAGGCGCCTCGGCGGGCTGAGGCGCCGCCGGGGCTCAGGGGCCGCTGGGGCTCAGGCGATCTCGTCCAGGTGGTGCACGTTCGCGACGTCGCCGGCGTCCTCGCTCGGCGCGGAGTCGAACCAGCCGTCGAGGATCTCGGCGAGCAGCGGCTCGCTCGTCGTGCGCAGCGACAGCGCCAGCACGTTGGCGTCGTTCCAGCGACGGGCCCCGCGGGCGGTCTCGGCGTCGCCGCAGAGCGCGGCGCGCACACCCGGCAGCTTGTTCGCCGCGATCGACGCGCCGGTGCCGGTCCAGCAGCAGACTACGCCCTGGTCGGCGCGGCCCTCGACCACGTCGCGGGCGGCGGCCTCCGAGCACCAGGCCCAGTCGTCGCGCTCTCCCTCCCCGAGCGCGCCGTGCAGCAGCGGCTCGTGCCCGCGGCGGCGCAGCTCC
>DASQNF010000258.1:0-8702 GCA_035645115.1 Thermoleophilaceae bacterium
GCCGCCCGGCCGACGGCCAGCAGCGGCCGGTCGAGCACGAACGCAGCCGCGCCGGCCAGCAGCATCGCGAGGAACACGAGGCCGCCGATCAGCGCCGCCCGCCAGAGGCCGGGGTCGACCGGCGCGCCGAACAAGATCGCCGGCAGCGCCAGCAGGGGCAGCGCCAGCAGGATGCCGAACACGAGCACCGAGGACGCGGTCATCCCCGAGGCCGCGGCGGCCGCGGGCACGCCCGCGCGCGTGAGCATCGCGTACTGCAGCGCCCCGGCGGCCGCTACGCCGCCCGGCACCACTCGGCCGAACGCATTGGCGGCGAGCTGCGAGGTGATCACCGGCCCGAGCCGCTCCCCTCGCACCGCCAGATGCTGCACCGCCCACATGCAGCCGTAGCTCCCCAGCTGCAGCGCGACCATCGCCACGTACCAGAGCGGGTTGAAGTCGTCCAGCTGGTCGAACGCGCCGAAGACCTCGAGCAGCGCAGGCGCCAGCAGATATAGCGAGACCGCCGTGATGGCGAGGAACACGCCTCGCTTCGCAAGCAGCCCGGCGCTCATGCCGGGGACGCTAAGCGGGGGCGGGGCCGGGCGAGGGCGGGATCATCGGCGGCGGCTCGGCCGGGAGGTCGCCCGGCGGCCCCTCCGGAGGCGGCTCGTCGCGCTTGATCGACATCGTGCGCAGGTCCACGTACTCGCGCAGCAGGATCTGGACCGACGCGGCCACGGGAATCGCCACCAGCGCCCCGATCACCCCGAGCAGGGTGCTGCCGAACAGCACGGCCACGATCGTGATGAACGGATGCACGTGGACGGTCCGCTTCTGGATCTGCGGCTGGATCACGTGGTTCTCGAGCTGCTGGTAGGCGATCGCCCAGATCGTCCAGACGATCGTGGCCGTCGGGAAGTTCTCGAACAGCGTGACGACCCCGATCAGCACGGCGGCGATCGTGGCCCCCACTAGGGGGATCAGCGAGAACAGCCCGGCGATCACGGCAAGGGGCGCCCGGAACGGCACACCGAGCACGAGCAGCACGATGTACGTGGCCACGCCGGCGATCACGGCGATCGCCAGCGCCCCCGCCACGTAGGCGCCCACCGCCCCGGCCATGTTGTCGAGCGAGCGCCGCAGGCGCCGTCGCTCCTCGGGCGGGCGCGCGGCGATCACCGCGTCCGTCCAGCCTCGCCCGCTGCCGAGCATGAACGCCGCCAGCACGAGGATCGTGATCAGCGCGAACAGCGAGTTGACGATGCCGAGCCCCACGTCGCGCAGGGTCCCCGCGGCGCCGCCGAGCCGGCCGGGCAGCTTCGCCGCCTCCTTCTCGATCTGGCCCGTGATGTCGTAGTCCTCGTTGATCTGCCGAAGGCGCTTGTTCTCCTCCACGAAGCGGCTCACATCGTCGGCGTACTCGGGAACGTTCTCCGCGAACTTGTTCGCCTCGGTGATCAGCGGCGGGACGATCAGGGCCATCAGGGCGATCGGGACCGCCAGCAGGCCGAGGTACACCACCGCTATGGCGAGCCCGCGGCTCATCCGGCGCGCAACCGCGTTGACGGGTGCGGAGAGAGCCACCGCCAGGAAGATCGCGATCAGTAGCCAGCCGATCGGCCTGCGGAGGAGGTAGAGCAGGTAGAGCGCGATCGCGACCGTGACCACGATCAGCACGATCCGCACGACGCTCTTCGCGGCAGGCATCAGGCGAGCGTTCGCCCCGCCCGAGTGCGCTCCTGCTAGTGCACGAAATGCGGCGGGAGGCCGCCCATGCCGAGCAGGCCGGGCCCTGTGTGCGCGGACAGCACCGGCCCGATCTCGCTGACGATGGTGGGCGGCCTGCCGAAGACCTCGCTGCAGCGCTCGATCAGCGCAGCGCACTGGTCGGGTGCGTCGATGTGCTGGGCCGACCACGCGTCGGCGCCCGACTCGTGGCGCTGGCGCGCGTAGTCGACCATCCGCTCGAACGCGCGGCTGGAGGTGCGCACGCGCTCCACCGGGGTCATCTCGTTCTCCACCGTCAGGATCGGCTTGACGCGGAGCGTGG
The DNA here is from genome assembly GCA_035645115.1 of Thermoleophilaceae bacterium. Lineage (GTDB taxonomy): Bacteria > Actinomycetota > Thermoleophilia > Solirubrobacterales > Thermoleophilaceae > JACVRW01. The sequence goes on from DASQNF010000258.1 coordinate 2,033, forward strand.
AGCCGATCCAGGCGCTCGCGGCGCCGATCCGCCCGCCGCGCTTGAGGAACTCGAGCGTGTCGAGTGCAAACCAGAGCTTGAGCCGGCTGCGCGCCTCGGTGACGTGCTCGACGATCTCGGCGGCGTCCGCGCCGTCGCCCGCGGCCTTGGCGGCGGCCAGCACCATGAAGCCGAGCCCTCCCGCCGCAGTGGTCGAGTCGACCACCTGGACGCGCTCGCCGCCCTTGCCGTCCCGCTCGAGCGCGTCACGGGCCTGGCGCGCGGCTTCCGGCGTGCCGGACAGCCCACCCGAGATGTGGACCGATACGACCTCCTTGCCGCCCGCAAGAAGCGGCTCGAACGTGGCGACGAAGTCGCCCACCGAGGGCTGCGAGGTGGTGGGCAGCTTCTCCGCGCCGCGCAGCTCCTCGATGAAGGCGGCATGGTCGGTGATCTCCACCTCCGGGACGGTGCGGTCGCCGCCGAAGACCACGTAGAGCGAGACCACATGGATCGCATGGCGCTCGATCAGCTCGGGCGGCAGGTAGGAGGTGCTGTCGGTGACGATCGCTACGTCCGGCATGCGCGGGCCAGCCTACCCGGCCCGCGCGCGCGGTCGTCTACGCTGCCGCGATGACGACCCCGTACCGCTGTAGGAGTTGACGGGGCAGCGCCGGGTACCGGTGCTCGTGCAGCTTGATGACGTGACAACCGACTCGCACCGCATACTGGAGTACCTCTAATGGCTCGATCGCATGGAAATCGCATTGGTCCCCTCGGACGCGGCGGCAGGGCCGTGACGAACGCCCGCCGGATGTGGCCGTACCTGCTGATGGCGTGGGAGCGCTGGCAGTCGCTCACGCCCGAGGAGAAGGAGCGCTACACGCGCCAGGCCCGGGAGTACGCAGAGCGCGGCAAGAAGGTGCTCGACCAGCAGCGCCGCCGCAAGGGGCCCATCAAGGGCGCCACGAAGCCCCCGCGGCCGTAGCCCGCCGAGCCTTGCGGGTGCGCGCCCGCCACGCGCCGCTCGGCGCGGACGCGGGCTCCTAGCCGAGCCGGTTCTCGAGCCCGATCGGCGCTTGGCGCTGCGGCGCGTCCGGCTCTGGCGCCGGGGCGTCCGCGGGCTGCTCCACGCCGAGCAGCCGGGCCAGCTCGCCGGACTCGAACATCTCCGTCACGATGTCGCAGCCGCCCACGAGCTCCCCGTTCACGAACAGCTGCGGGATCGTCGGCCAGCCGGACAGCCCCGAGAGCTGCTCGCGGATGCGCGGGTCGGGCAGGATGTCGAGCGCCGCGTATTGGACGCCGAGTGCGTTCAGGGCGCCCGAGGTGCGCATCGAGAACCCGCAAGCGGGCTGCTCCGGGGTGCCCTTCATGAAGAGCATCACGCGGTTCTCCGCGATCGCGTTCTCGATGAAGCTGCGGATCTCGTCGTTCGTCATCGTCCGTCTCCGGGGGTCTGGGTCTTGATCGACAGGGCGTGGATGGGACCGCCGACCTCGGCGCCGAAGACGTCGTAGATCAGCTTGTGCTGCTGGATGCGGTTGAGGCCCTCGAAGCGCTCGGAGACGACCTCGGCGCGGAAATGGTCGCCGCCGCCGGTCAGATCCTCCACCGAGACGCGCGCGCCGGGAAGGGCCTGCTCGATGCGCTCCTTGAGCTCCGTTGCGCTTGGCATCCGGTCTTCAGGGTACTCATGGCAGCGCCGATACAATTGGGTAGCCAATGGTCATCCTCACCGACATCGCTGCGCAGAAGGTCAACGAGTTCATGAACGGCCAGGGTGCCGAAGGCGACGTTGGCCTTCGGGTCGGTGTGCGCGGCGGCGGCTGCTCCGGCTTCCAGTACGCGCTGGCGCTCGACGAGAAGCGCGAGGACGACCACGTGTTCGACGCGTCCGGCATCCGCGTGCTCGTGGACCCGGCGAGCCTGCGCTACGTGGACGGCTCCACGGTGGACTTCACCGAGAGCTTCCAGGGCTCGGGCTTCGAGGTCTCGAACCCCAACGTGGTGGCCTCCTGCGGCTGCGGCTCCTCCTTCCGCGTGGCGGACGAAGAGCCGAGCTGCGGCTCGGCCGTCTAGCCGCCTCGAGCTCCCGGCGCCCGTGCTTCGGGCCGAGGCTCAGGCCGGCTTGTTGTCGAGCGAGCTCCAGAGCAGCAGGCAGGCCAGCGTCCGGTGCGGGCGCCAGGGCCTAGCGAGCTTCTCGAGCCGCTCCCGCTCCGGCGGCTTGCGCAGCCGGTACTCCGCCTGCACCGCCCGGCGGATGCCCTGGTCGCCCACCGGCAGGATGTCGGGCCGGCGCAGGTGGAACATCAGGAACATGTGCGCGGTCCACTCGCCGAGCCCCTTGATCGCGGTGAGCTGAGCCACCACCTCCTCGTCCGGGAGCTCCGGCAGCCGGTCGAGCTCCAGCGCACCTTGCTCGACGTGCACGGCGAGGTCGCGCAGGTAGGCGATCTTGGGCCTCGAGAGCCCGGCGGCGCGGATCGCGTCCGGATCCGCCTCGAGCAGCTGCCGCGGGCTCGGCGCGTGCCCGCCGAAGATCTCGATCATGCGGCCGTAGATCGTGGCGGCGGCCTTGGTGGAGAGCTGCTGCCCCACGATCGAGCGCAGCAGCGCGCCGTAGGCGTCGCCTAGGCGCTCCTGCTCGAGCTCACGCCGCACGAGCGTGGCGTGCTCGTCCACGAGCCGGGCCATCACCGGGTCGGTCCCGCGCAGCCTGCGCAGAGCGGCGGGCGAGGCCTTCACCGTTCGGACGCGCGAGGCCGCGCTCGGTCGTGGCATGGCGCGGGCAGCCTACGCGGCCAGGCGGCTGTGGAAGGGCTCCTCGAGCGCGCCCAGCTGCGTGGACGGCGGGTCGCCGAACAGCCATTCGCGCGCGATCCGGTGCCAGTTCGCGGTGGCGCCGAGCTGGCCGAGCACCCCCAGCGTGAGCGCCTCCATGCGGCGGGCGAGCATCGACTGGGGCGGCATCGTCTCGCGCTTCATCAGCTGCCAGTGGCGCGAGCGCGGGTCGCCGAAGTCGATCAGCACCCGCGCCACGAGCTCGCGGTCGATCGTCACCTCCGCGTCCTCGATGTACCAGGCGGTGACGTCGTGGAAGTGCTCGTACACGGCCTGCGGGGTCACCTGGTCGTCGCTCGGGTCGAAGAACCCCATGGCGGCGAGCCGGCCGTGAAGCGCGTCTGGGTCGCCCTCCATCGCGGCGCCGATCGCGGCTATCTCGGCGTCGAGGTCCGCGCGCGCGACGCGCTTGGTCATCCCGAAGTCGATGAAGGCCACGCGGCCGTCCGCCATCAGCCGGTAGTTGCCCGGGTGGGGGTCGCCGGAGAAGTGCCCGTTGCGGTAGAGCGAGCCGAAGAAGAAGCGGAAGATGATCTCGCCGAAGCGGTCGCGCGTGTCGCTATCGAGCTCCTTCACCTCCTCGAATCCGATGCCGTCCACCCACTCCGTGACGAGGACGTGCTCGCTGCAGAGCTCGCTCACCACGTTCGGGACGAAGATGAAGGGGTGCCCGCGCCAGCTGCGCGCGAAGGCGCGGTGCTGCTGGGCCTCGTGCTCGTAGTCGAGCTCGTCGGTGAGCCGCTCGCGGATCTCGGCCGTCATCGCCTTCGCGTCCATCCCGGGGGCGATTCGCTTGGCCACCCGCATGATCAGGCCCAGGTTCTGGAGGTCGGCCCGGACCGCGCTGTCCACGCCCGGGTACTGCACCTTCACGGCCACATCGCGACCGTCCTCGCGCAGCCGGGCGCGGTAGACCTGCCCGATCGAGGCGGCCGCCACGGCCTGCTCCTGGAACTCGCTGAAGACGTGGTCGAGCCGCTCCCCGAGATCGTCCTCGACCAGCTTGCGCATGCGCTTGAACGGCACCCGCGGCGCAGCGTCGCGCAGCTCCGCGAGCTTCGCCTGGATGCGCTCCTGGAACTCGGGCGGGAAGGCACCGGTGTCGACGAACGAGGCGACCTGCCCGACCTTCATCGCCGCGCCCTTCATCTGGCCGAGCACGTCGAAGATCTGCTCGGCCGCCTCGACCTGGCGCCTTTCGGCAGCGGCGCGGCGGGCGTCCTCGCCCCGGGTGAGGTTGGCGGCCTTCGTGGCGTAGCCGCGAGCGGTCTGCCCCCCGGCCAGGCGGCCGACCTTGGCGGCACGCCGCATCCTGCCCTTGGGGAGGTTCCTCGCCATTCGACTGAGGGTACGCAGGGCTACCCGGCGCGATCGGGGCCGGTCGAGCGCGGGGCGGCCACCGCTCTGCGTCCTAGTCGATCTCCACTGGGCGGCCGGTGGCCTCCGCGAGCAGGTCCGCGTTGCGGCGGGCGGCCCAGATCGGGACGCTCGGGTCCCCAGCCGGGTCGGCCTCCGTCTCGAGCTTGAGCGCGCCGTTCTCGCTCGCCACCCGTACCGCGCGGATCGAGCGGTCGCGGCTTCGCTCGAGCTGCTCGGCGAGGCGGATCACCGCGCAGAGCAGCCGCAGCCGCCGCTCGTCTCCGCGCTCGGCCAGGGCGCCGAGCTCGGACGCGTCGGGCTCGCCCTTGCGGTGGTAGCGGGCGGTGAGGCCCACCAGCACCAGCTCACGCGGGGTGAAGCCCGGGAGGCCGGCGTTCAGGATCAGGTAGTGGGAGTGGCGGTGGTGGTCGTCGTAATCGATGGCGGTGCCGATGTCGTGCAGCAGGCAGGCCGCCCACAGGAGCTCCCGCTCGGCGCCCCCGAAGTCGTGCAGGCCCGCCTCCGCCAAGCCATCGAACATCTCGAGTGACAGCGCCGCCACGTGCTCGGCGTGGGCGGGGTCCGAGTCGAAGCGGTGGGCGAGGTTGCGCACGGAGTCGCGGCGCACGTCCTCGAAGAGCACGTATCCGTCGGGATCGCCTCGGCCCCCGAGCGCCGCCTGCTCTCCGAGCAGCCGCTCGAAGAAGATCCCCTCCCGAAGGCCGGCCTCCGACACCTCGACCGAGTCGAAGCCGCCGGCCTCCATGGCCGCCGCGAGCACGAGCGCCCCACCGAGGATCACGTCGCCGCGGTCTGGCTTGATGCCGGTCACGCCGCCGCGCTTGGAGGCGGGGCGCTCGGCCAGCAGCTCGATCAGCTCCTCCAGCGGCTCGCGGCCGAGCACGAAGCCCTGGACGTCGAGGTCGGGCAGCTCGAGCCGTTTCATCGCCGCCGCGGCGAGGTTGCGGATCGTGCCGCCTATGCCCACCAGGCGCCCGTCGCCGCCCCACCAGCCGAGCGCTTCGAGCTCACCGCGAACGCGCCCGCGCAGCGCCTTCATCCGCTTCGCGGTGGCCTTCTCGCCCGGCAGGAACTCCTCGCTCACGCGCACCGAGCCGAGCGGCAGCGACTCGGACTCGACCATCGCCCTGGCCTCGATCCTCAGGCCCTGGATGCTTCCGCCGCCGATGTCGAGCCCGAACCCGTCCTCGAGCGTCGTGGAGTTGGCGATGGCGAGGGCGCCGTAGCGCGCCTCCTCGCGGCCCGATATCACGCGCGGCTCGAGCACGGTGCGGCGCGTGATCTCCTCGAGCAGGGCGGCGCCGTTCACCGCGTCGCGGATCGCGCTGGTGGCCACGGCTTCGATGTGCTCGATCCCGCGTGCGTTGCAGAACGAGCTGAACACGGCCGCCGTGTGGAGAGCTCGATCGACTCGCTCGGGCCGCAGCAGGCGCTCCTCGCCCATGCCCGCGCCCACGCGAACCGCCTCGCGGATCTCGTCCACGAGGCTCCACCACGGCGTCCCCCGCTCGAAGCCGTAGACCACGAGGCGCCACGAGTTCGAGCCCAGATCCACCACCGCCACCCGCTCCATAAGCGGGATGTTCCCTGGTGCGGGCGCGGGACGCGGCGTCCGTCGACGCCCTCGAGCCCTAAATGTCGCGCGCCGCGATGCCGATCCCTGTGGTGATGACCGCGAACGCCCAGGCATCCACCCTCCCGCTCTCAGGACCGAAGCTCGACAAGCGGCGCGTGCTCGCCGCTCTCGTCGACCTGGTGATCGTCGGCGCCGGCGCGGCCGTGATCCTGGCCGCCGCGGGCGCGCTCGGCGCGGGCGAGCGTTCGTCCGCCCTCACGGTCGTCATCCTCGGATGGGCGCTCTACTACTACTTCGCATGTGAGGCGAGCGGTGGCCAGACCGCCGGCAAGAAGCTGCTGAGCCTGCGCGTGCTGGGCCTCGACGGCCGGCCGGCGGGAATGCGCGAGGTGGCGCTGCGGACCGTGCTGCGCGTTGTCGACGGCATCGGACTTTACGTCGTCGGGCTGATCGTGATGCTCGTGACGGGGGAGCGCCGGGGGCGGCTTGGCGACCTGGCCGCCGGAACGATCGTGGCCGACGCGTCGGCGGCGACCCGAACCGCGCCCGAGGCGGCGGGGTCGGACCTCGACGTGACCGCGCCCGAGGCGGCGAGCGCGAATATCACCCTTCCCGGGCAGCCCGCGCCGGCGGCGCCCGTGCCGGCGCCTGCCCCGACGGTGGTCGAGCCCGCGCCGGCGCAAGCCGCACCAGTGGCTGAGCCCGAGACGATTGCCGAGCCCGAGACGGTTGCCGAGCCCGGGCCGGTGGCCGAGCCCGAGCCGGTGATCGTGTACCAGCCTGTGGCCGTGCCCGAGCCGGTGGCCGAGCCTGAGCCGGCCCCGACCGTGTTCGAGTCCGAGTCGATCCCGACCGTTGCCGTGCCTGAGCCGGCTTCGACGGTCGAGCCCG
>DASQNF010000259.1:0-9467 GCA_035645115.1 Thermoleophilaceae bacterium
GACCTAGTCACCAGTCGGCGATGAGATCGCTCAACCCTTTGGGGGGAAACGGCGCACGAGCTCTTCGCGGTCGCGGAGCTCGAGCTTCCTCAGGATCGCGTTGACGTGCGTTCGCACCGTCACCGGAGAGAGCACCAGCCGCCGGGCGATCTGCGAGGTCGTCAGTTCCTGGCGCAGCAGCTCGAGCACCTCCCACTCGCGGCTTGTGAGCTTGGCTTCCGGCCCATCTGAGGCGAGCTCCCGTCGTCGCGAGTTGCGGTCTCGGAACTCCTCCACCACTTGGCCGACGAGCTCGCGCGGGATCGCGACCTCGCCCTCGAGCACGCTTTCAAGCGCTCGCGGCAGGCGACGCGGGTCCATGTCCTTGAGCAGGTAGCCGGCGGCGCCGGCGCGGAGTGCCGCGAACAGGTCGCGGTCGTCGCGCGAGACGGTGAGCATGACCACCAGGGTCTGGGGGAGTCGGGCGTGGATCTCCCATGCCGCAGACACGCCCCACCCCGGCATGTTTACGTCGAGCAGGCAGATGTCTGGACGCTCGCGGAGGGCGGCCTCGATCGCGCCGGGCGCGTCAACCGCCTCGGCGCACACCTCGAAATGCTCGTCCTGGTCGAGCGCGAAGCGCACATCCTCGCGCGTCGGCTCGTGATCGTCGGCGATCAGCACTCGGCTGGGTTGGGATGTCGTCACAAAAGGACCTCTATCCGGGTGCCTTTTCCGGCCTGCGAGTCCAACCGCAGGTCTGCGCCGATCTGCTCCGCACGTTCTCGCATCGTCCGCAACCCGTAGTGCCCGGGCGGTTGCGGCGCGGCGGGATCGAAGCCGCGTCCGGAGTCTTCGATCCGCAGCCGCGTCCGGCCGCCCCCGGTCACCTCTACATGGATGACGTCGGCCTCGCCGTGGCGAGCGGCGTTCGTGATCGCCTCCGACGCGATCTTCACGAGCGCCTCTCGTTGCGCCACCGGGAGCCGAACGGCGTGATCGACGCTGACTATGACCTGCGAGCCCTCGCGTTCCCCGATCTCCCGCCCGGCCGCCGCCAGCGCAACGTCGAGCGATCCGACGTGTGAGTCCGCAAGCGCCGCCAGGACCCGCCGCGATTCGGCGATCGCGCGCTCGGTGCTTGCGCGCGCTCGATCCGCGAAACGGTTGTCTTCATCGAGCCAGTGCAGGTTGCGCCGGATGCCCGCGAGCTCTTGAGCGAGCCCGTCGTGGAGCTCACGGGCGATGCGGTGTCGCTCGGTGAGCGTCGCTGCCCCCGCCAGGCTTCGCCAGTACGACCGGATCTCCGACAGCGCGGCCAGCAAGACGACCACGTAGAACAACAGCCGGAATCCATCACCGACGTAGACGAAATCCGTGAACAGCGATGGGTAGAGGAAATAGTTGGCGCGAGCCGCGGCGCTCAGGACGGCCCCGATGGCCAGCCAATGCAGCAGTGCGTCGCCCGTGCGTTCGGCGCGTGTCGTGAGGCCGACGGCCGCGGCGGCGAACAGCCCGAACCCAGCAAGCTGCGCCGCAAGCACGACGGGCGTGCTCTCGAGGCGCGGTCGGCTTGACGTCTCGGCCGGTGCAACGTTCACGCCGCTCGGAAGCCGCGGTTCGAACAATCCGACGGTCAACGCGATGATCCCGAGCGTGGCCGCTACGGCCCCCCAGACGGCCGCCAACTGCCGGTTCGACAGGCGCCTGCGCCGTGAGGGGACGATCGCAGCGGCGGCAAACAGCATCGCGCCGAGGAGACGCCCCAGCAGCGACGACCACGTGGAAAACGCGGAGGTGTCGCTCGAGAAGACGGCCGGAACCGCCGCGAACACGAGGTTGGACACGGCCAGCACCGCCAAGGCGGCGCACAGGAGGAGATCTTCCAGCGCGCCGCGTCGACGCAGCCGCCCAAGCAACAGGTAAGCCGAGAGCAGCGCGATCAGTGCCTCGGCCGTAAGCAGCGCGATATGCAGGTCGGGACTGCGATACGCGAAGTGCAGGCTTGGCACCGCGGCGACGGTCGCCGTGACCGATGCGGCAGCCGCCGCGGTGACGATCACCGCCATGCGCGTGCGCAGCTTCGGCGGGCCCGGGCTCGGCGGATACGGTGCCGCGCTACTCAGGTCCCCACCCGCCTGGTGCCCCGAGGCGCCGCGCGGCTCGACGCGGAGAAAGTCCGCCCGGATGGCTCGGTGTGGCGGCGTGCCCTGTCGCCGGCGTGCCGTCGAGCACCATGATCGCCGGCGTGATCTTTGCCTTTACGACGATTGCGTGCATGCTGTCTAGCGCCTCTGTCGCGAGTAGGCACGGCGACCGTATCCGAGGCCGATCGCCGCGGGCAAGTCCCTCACTGGGCCGATGGTCTCCTATGGCTCGCGCTCGATCAACTCCTTGAACGCAGGCTCATCGCGCATTGGATCGAAGTCCGAATCGTCCTGTGCGTACGAGCGACACCGCTCCGAGCGGTCGATCGCGAGTCGGAGGTGATCGACCGCTTCACCGGTCCGGCCCGCGAGGCTCTCGCAACAGGCGAGGTTGTATGGCAGCCCGGCGTACTGGGGATGGGCCTCCACCAGCTGCCGTCCGCGATCGGCGGCCTCCGCGTACTCACCTGCCTCGTAGAGCGGGGTCAGCGGGGCCCAGAGCTCCCAGCCGTCGGGCTCGTACGCCTTTCCCGGCGTGCCGCCGAGTGCGATGACGGTCGTCTCGGGCTCCTCGGCGAACGCCGCCCGCTTCACGCCCGGAGGCGCAAAGACAAAGGTCCCCGTGGGCGCAGCCACCCGCTCGCCGTCGAGCTCGAACGTCGCTCGACCTCGCAGGACGAGGTACAGCTCCTCGTCGGAATCGGGGTCGGACTCGTCGTGCTCGTTGATGATCCGGTCTCCCGCTCGAGGGGCGGTCCATGCGTTGACACCAAATGACCTGATGCCGAAGTGGTGCCTAACAGGTCGAAACGGCTCGCGCCCGTCGGTCAGCTCTTCGATCTCTTCCAGTCGTGCGAATGCGTAGCTCGTCATCCGACAGACTGTCGCGCATGGCACTGATCCAAGGGCTCGACATCGTCGGCATGCGCCCCGATGAGCACGACCGCGAAGCAGGTGCTGCCCGCCCACGCGCCGAACGGAACGCGTGGCGGGCAAGCTACTTCGCGCGCGCGCGCGAGAGAGACGAGTTGCGAGGCACGTGTCGTCGGTCCCGGAACTGATCTTCGAGATCCGGGGCAATGCGGTCTCGCGTCGTCATCCGGAGGGGCAGGCCGAGACGTAGTCCTGCTTCGGTACAACCTCCGACCATTGCTCGGGGGTGAGGTCGCCCGCGACCGCGCAAGCGTGCCTCATCCAGGCATCCGGATCGAGCTCCCAGCGGAACGCGCGCCCGTCTTCGTGGACGGCGAACAGGCGGTTCCCGTCGGGGGTGAAGAGCGCCGTGGTGTACACCTCGCGGGGCGAGCCGGGAAGCTCCAGCGGCGAGCCGATCGGCTGCCGCGAGCCGACGTCCCAGAGGACGGACGCGCCGTCGGCGTGTGAGGTGGCCAGCGTTCGGCCGTCGGGGGAGAACTCGACCGCGAGCGCGGACGCCTCTCGCAGAGCCAGCGAAGCTCCGACCCGACGCCAGCCGTCGGCCGCCCAGAGCCGGGCGGCGCCGTCGACCTGACCGCCGGCGAGCAGCCGCCCGTCAGGGGAGAAGGCGACCGCACGAACCTCCCTGTCGGCGGGCAGCCGGGCGAGCCGCTCGCCGGTTCGCACGTCGCGAACTTCAACGCCGTCGCCACCCTCCGCCGACAGCGCGCCGAACGGGATCGCCAGCCGGGATCCGTCCGGGCTGAAGGCGAGGCCGAGCGCGAGCGGAGCCACGCGTAGTGTCGGGCCTGCGGGCTCGCGCCGATCGAGGTCCCAGGTACGCACGGTGCCCCCCACCTCCGCCGCGGCGAGCAGACCGCGCGGGCCGAAGGCCATCCCCTGGACGTTGTGCGGGTTGTTCGCCACAGGGCCGCGGGGGGCGCGCAGGAGCGGGCCGGCGCGCCTTCCAGACGCCGCGTCCCAGACCCCGACCCCGCCTCCTGCTCCCGCGACCGCGAGCGTGCGACCGTCCGGGGCGTACTCGATCGCAGTCGCCGGCCTGGCGGCGAACGCTTCGAAGCCACCGGTCCGCCGGAGCGTCTCGGCGTCGACCAGGTCCACACTGCCGTCGAGCCTCGCGACGGCGACCGTCCGCCCGTTGGGGCTGATCGCAAAGGGGGGCGGGAAGAGCTCACCGCTCTCGTAGACGAATTCCGTCTGGAACGGCCGTCCGAGCCTGCGATCCCCGGCCACGTCCCAGGTGATCACCTTGGAATCGTCGCCGGCGGTGTACAGGGTGCGTCCGTCAGGGCTGAAGACCTGTGTCCACGCCTCTCTGGTGTGGCCCTCGAACGTCTCGGTCGGGAGGCCCTCTCTGATGTCCCAGACGATCACATTCTCGCTGTCGTCCCATGTCGCGAGCGTGCGTCCATCCGGGCTGAAGGCCCCGATGCCGAAGCTCGCGTCCTCACCGATCAACCGCGACCGCCTGACCCCGGCCGCCGCCCCCGCAAGCGTCCGCAGCCGGCCCGAGGCGAGGTCGATAAGGCGAAGGCTCCCGTCCACGTCCTCGACAGCGAGCGTCCTGCCGTCGGCGCTGATCCCTGCCGTCAGGGCGCCGACGGGATAGCGGCGCTCGACCCGCAGCGTCTCGGCGTCCACGGCGTAGGTCGCCCGGTCGCTGGAGAAGAGCAGGCGCCCGTCCGGGCTCCGCATCGGCGCGGTGCTGGTGGAGCGCGGTGCCACGCGGACGGCTCTTCCCCGCGGCGTGGCCTCGCGGGCGTCGAAACGACGCATGAACGTGCCCGTGGTGCGGTCCATGTCGCCGCCGGAGTAGGTGACGATCAGGCTCCGCCCGTCTGGGCTGTAGTTCGCGGTCTCGAAGAAGCCCAGCCCGGCCCCGGCCGGATGGCGGCCGAGCGAGATCGAGTTGCGCACCCTCGCCGTCTCAGCGTCGAGGATCTCCACGTATCCGGACAGGAGGTCGGGGCTGGCGCTCCCGGCGATCGCGAGCGAGCCGGTCCTCGGATAGAAGTCGAGGCTCCATACGACTCCCGGCGCCTGATGGTCGCCGATCGCCTGTCGCGTCTCGGTATCGAAGAGGGTCACGGTGCCGTCGTCGTCACCGATCGCGAGCGTGCCTCCGTCCGGGCTGAGCGCGCCCGATCTGATCGGATCGCCGTCGCCGCTCAGGACCCCTATCGCCGCGGGGCTGCGTAGGAGCGTCGACAGGAGGTTGGAGCGTGTGGCGACCGAGTCATGGAGGGCCACGCCCGCAGTGGCGAGACGAAGCGCCCGGTCGAGGCGCTCCTCGTTGAGCGCCTCGGCACCGAGGCGCTCGGCATCGGCCACCGTGGCCGCGTCGCGCGCGCTCTGGCGCTCCGAGATCGCGATCGCCCCGGCCACCACGGCAGCCGTGAGCAGGACGCCGACGCCGGCGAGCAGCGCCCTCAAGCGGCGATTCGTCCGGCGCTGACGCTCCGCCTCGCGCTCGCTCACCGACCGGCTCTCGTCGAGGAACCGACGCTCGAGGTCGTTCAGCTCCGAGTGGTGGCTCGCGGCCCAATCGAGCGACGAGGCGAGCCGTGCGCCGCGGTAGAGCTCCGCCGGGTCGTGCCCCGATCCCTGCCACTCGCCCGCGGCGTGGATCAGGTGCCGGTGAAGACGCCGGCCCTCGGCATCCTCCTCCAACCAGGCGCGCAGCCTCGGCCACTCACGCAGCAGCGCCTCGTGCGCCACCTCGACCTCACCCTCGCCGACCGTGACCAGGCGGTCGGCGGCCAGCACGGCGAGCACCTCCGCGACGCCCTCGTCGCGGTCGGCCTCGAGCTCGGCCAAGGGCACGCGTCGGCGCACCACCGCGTCGCCCTCGCCCTCGCCGGCCAGCCGCAACATGATTCGTCGCGCGACCTCGCGGCGCTCCGGGTCGAGCCGCTCGTAGGCGCCCTCGGCCAACCGCGCGACCGCGCCGTGCACGCCTCCGACTCGCCGGTACGCGCGCATGTGCAGGCGCCGGCCGTCGCGATGCTGCCACAGCTCGAGCAGGGACGTGGACAGCAGCGGCAGCGCGCCGGGCGCGCCCTCGACGTCTTCGATCAGCGCCTCCACGAGCTCGGGCTCCACGCGTAGGCCGGCGCGGCGCGCGGGCAGCTCGATCGCGCGGCGCAACTCGTCGCGGCGCATCGGCCCGACCAGCACGTGGTTGGCGCCGAGCAGGCGCGACAGCTCCGGATAGGCGGCGCAGCGCCCGTAGAAGTCCGCTCGCACAGCCACGAGCACCACAGCCCGGCGGCGCGGTCCACTGGCCCAGGCGACCAGCGAGTCGACGAACGCCGCGCGCTCCGACTCCTCGTCGCACGCGGTGAAGACCTCCTCGAATTGATCGACCGCGATGACCAGCCGGCCCTTCGGCGTCGCCTCGGCGGTCGCGTGCTCGAGCGCCCGCAGCGGATGCTCTCCCGGGCGCAGAAGCGCTAGCTCCCAGCCCTCGCTGCCGGGCAGCACCCCGTCGGCGAGCGCCGGCAGCAGGCCCGCGCGGACGGCGGACGACTTGCCGCTGCCCGAGGGGCCTACCACGCCGAGCATGCCGGCGCCCGCCAGCCGGGCCACCATCTCCGCGATGAGCTTGTCGCGGCCGTAGAAGTACTCCGCGTCGGAGACGTCGTAGGAGGCCAGGCCCTTGAACGGGCAAAGTGGCACGCCGCCGTCGTCCACGCCGTCCGGCCGCGGCCGCCGTGCTCGCGAGAAGCGCTCGGACTTCTCACGGACGGTGTGGAGGTCGACGACGTTCGATGCGAGCTCTGCCTCGAGGTCACGCAGCTCACCGCGCCGGGCCGCGGCGCGCCCGGCCTGCGCCCCCACGCGCTGGACGGCCTCCCGGTCGGCCCACTCGGCAACCACCTCGTGGACCCGCCGCGGGAGCCCCTCGCTGGCCTCCGCCAGCCGCTCGAGAGGAGCGGAGCCGGTCCTCTCTCCGGCGTACATTGCGACGATCTCACGCACGCCGTCCGTCCCCATGGGGCCGAGGGCGACGCGCTCGGCGCCGCGCGCCTCGAGCTCGCGCGCCAGCTGAGTCACCGCCGCCGGCGGCGGGTCGTCACAGTAGGCGAGCACGATCAGCAGCGAGGACCGGGCGGCCTCCGCCACCTCGCCGGCGTCTTTCACGATCTCCGCAGGCGCCCGGTCGAGGTCGTCGACGAAGATCAGCGCGGGACCGACAGTGCGCCGAGCCTCCTGGAGCTTCGTCCCGGCCTCGGGACCCGCACCGCCCACGTAGAACACCCGGGCGCGATGTGAGTGAAGCTCACGCGCCAGCTCGGCCACCAGGCGCGTCTTTCCGACTCCGCTGGGCCCGTGCAGGAGCACGACGCGCCCGGCACCTGCGCGCGCCGCGCGCCAGGCCGCCTGCAGCCGCTCGAGCTCCGCGGCGCGTCCGCCCAGCACGGGTGGCTCCGGCGTCAGCTCGGGAGGCGGCTCGTGGGCGGCGAGGCCGAGCGCGGGGTCCTGGCGCAGTACCGCCTCGTGGAGGCGCCGCAGCTCGGCTCCCGGCTCGGCGCCCACCGCCTCCACGAGCGCGGCGCGGGCGGCACGGTAGGCCTCGAGCGCCTCAGCCTGGCGGCCCGCCCGGTACAGGGCGAGCATCCGCAGGCAGTGGAGCCGCTCGCGCAGTGGATGCTCAGCCACGAGCGACTCGAGCCGGCCGAGCGCCTCCCGGTGGCGGCCCGCTTCGAGATCGCCCTCGATCGCGAGCTCGAGCGCCGCGAGCCGAAGCTCCTCGAGCCGCCGCGCCTCGGCCATGGCGAACGGCTCGCCCATGAGGTCGGCAAGCGGCGGTCCGCGCCAGAGCGCGAGCGCCCGGTGCGCGGCCTCACCGGCGCCGCCGTTGTACTGGCCTCGCGAGGCCTCGGCGAGGAGCCGCTCGCACCGAACCGCGTCCACCGCGTCGGGGTCGAGCCGCAGCTCGTATCCGCGACCGTGCGTCACGATCTCCGCGTCGGCAGCGCCCGCCAACAGCCTGCGCAGCTGCGAGACGTAGAGCTGCACCATCTTCGTCGCACTCGCCGGAGGCTCCTCGCCCCAGAGCCCCTCGATCAGGCGATCCACCGAGAGCGTGGTGTTGGCGTTCAGGGCGAGCAGGGAGAGGACAGCTCGCTGCTTCGGTCCTCCGAGTGTGACCGGGCGGTCGCCGAGCTCGAGCTCGACCGGACCAAGCAGACGTATCTCCATCGAGAACCTCGGACGAGCCTAAACCCCGCGCCGTAGGCGGTCAAACCGCGGCTATACCGCGTGTAGACCAGGCCTATACCGGCCTCTGGGACGGTGATGACGCAAGCACCGAACGGAGGGGAGTCCAATGAATGCAAAGGCCGTCGTCCCCGTTCTCGTGAGCTGCGCGCTCGCGACAACGGCTGCGCCTGCAGGAGCACAAAGCGGTGGTGGTGGCCAGTCCGAGACAAGCGCTTCCTGCGTGGGGCTGTTCGCAAGCAACGTGGCGGGGCCCGGGTTCGGTCCGGGCATCAGTGCAGAGGCGCAAGCCAGCAGCCCGTTTGGGCGCACCACCGTCTCCATATTCGCCAAGGAGCGCTTCCCCTGCCCGTGATCGGGCGACTGGGGGCCGCGACGACCTGGCTCGGCCGGCCCCGCGCGACGCCAGGGCTCGGGACCTAAGCCCCGAGCCACCTGCAATGAGGAAAGGAGTTCGACATGACCAGGATTCGTGGAGCCGTACTGGGTGCGGCGCTGTTGGCTGTCGTCGTGATCGGGGCGAACGTGCTGCCGTCGGCGGCGCAGCAGGCGCCTCAGCCGATTGCCAGTGAGCCCCTGACAGGGCGCGCGGTGTTCCCCGACGACGTCGACCTGAAGCTCAAGGTGAAGATCGACGGCGAGGAGCGCGTGGTGGTGAACTCCAAGGACCCGTCACGCACGTTCGTGGCGCGGTTCACGGTGCAGCCGGGCGCGCAGTTCCCGTGGCACACCCACCCGGGGCCGGTGATCGTGAACGTCACCCAGGGCGAGCTCGTCTACGTGGCCGCCGAGGGCTGCGTGGAGCGCTCGTATCCGGCCGGCACGGCGTTCGTCGACCCGGGCCATGGGCACGTGCACACGGCCTACAACCCCACTGGCGCGCCGACGGTCTTCGTGGCCACGTTCTTCGAGGCCCCCGCGCCGCCCACGCCGCTTCTGATCCCGGCGGACGCGCCCGCCGACTGCGAGGTCTGAGTCACCGCCGCGTCATGCAGAGGGCTGCCAGGTCCAGCGCGTCGAATCGGGCGCGTGCCTGGCAGCCCGATGCGGGCGCAAGAGGGGATGCTGAGCGGCTCGCGTGCGGCCTCGCTACCGTTTGCAACTGTGAGCAGCCAGCAAGTGCCCGGTGGGGTGGTGCACGTTCTACCCGCAGACCTCCGCGACGCGCTGATCGCCAACGCC
>DASQNF010000260.1:0-2100 GCA_035645115.1 Thermoleophilaceae bacterium
TCTAGCGCCGAGGCCCGGCGGCGGGTAGGCCTGGCCCGGCGGCGAAGGGTGGCCCTGGCCCGGCGGCGAAGGGTGGCCCTGGCCGGGCGGCTGCCAGCCGGCGCCCGGCGGCTGGCCCTCCCCCGGGGCGGGCAGCCCGCCCCCAGGAGCCGCTGGCCCGGGCGGCTCGGGCCGCGGCGCGGACGGCTTTCCGCCCAGCTCGGGCTCCGGCCCTGGCGGCTCAGGCGGGAGGAACCCGCTCCCCTCCACCTCAGAACTCCTGATCGATCCAGTCCATCATCGAGCGCAGCTCCTTGCCCTCGCGCTCGATCTGGTGGTCCATGCCCTCCGCGCGCATGCGCTGGAAGCTCTCCTGGCCGGCCTTGTTCTCTGCGATCCACTCGCGTGCGAACTCACCCGACTGGATCTCGCCGAGGATCTCCTGCATGGCCGCCCGCGTGGGCTCGCCGATCACGCGCCTGCCGCGCGTGAGGTCCCCGTACTCGGCGGTGTTCGAGATCGAGTAGCGCATGCCGCTGACGCCCTTCTCGTACATCAGGTCGACGATCAGCTTGAGCTCGTGAAGGCACTCGAAGTAGGCAAGCCGAGGGTCGTAGCCCGCCCCGACCAGCGTCTCGTAGCCGGCGCGCACGAGCTCGGTCACGCCGCCGCAGAGCACGGCCTGCTCGCCGAAGAGGTCGGTCTCGGTCTCGTCCTTGAAGGTTGTCTCGATCACCCCGGCGCGCGTGCAGCCGATGCCGCGCGCATACGCGAGCACGAGCTCCCGCGCCGTTCCGCTCGCGTCCTGGTGCACCGCGATCAGGCCGGGCACGCCCTTGCCCTCCTCGTACTGGCGCCTCACCAAGTGGCCCGGCCCCTTCGGAGCGGCCATGCCCACGTCGACCTCCGGGCCGGGATCGATCTGGTCGAAGTGGATCGAGAATCCGTGGGCGAACATGAGCAGGTTCCCGGGCGCGACCCCATCGACGATCTCGCTCTCCCAGACTTCCGCCTGCTTCTCGTCGGGCAGCAGCATCATCACCAGATCGCCCTCGCTGGCTGCGTCGGCGATCGCCTCAACGCGCAGGCCGTGGTCCCTCGCCTTGGCCGCCGAGGACGAGCCCGAGCGCAGGCCGACCACGACGTCCACCCCGGAGTCGCGCAGGTTGAGGGCGTGGGCGTGCCCCTGCGAGCCGTAGCCGAGGATCGCGACGGTCTTCCCGTCGAGCCTCGAAAGGTCGGCGTCCTTGTCGTAGATCATCGCTGCGGGCCGCAGGTCATCGGGGCGGGAACACTAGCCGCGCCCGGCGGCGCGCCTACGCCGGGAGCCGCCCGCGGACGAGCTTGCCCGCCGAGTTGCGCGGCAATGCGTCCACGATCTCGATCCGCTTCGGGACCTTGTGGCGTGCGAGCCGTCCGCGGCACCAGTCGCGCAGCTCGTCCGGGGACGGGCCGCGCGCGACCACGAACGCCGTCACCGTCTCCCCCCACTCGGGGTCCGGGCGCGCCGCCACGGCGGCGTCGGCCACGGCCGGATGTGCCAACAGCGCCTCCTCCACCTCCAGCGGCGAGACGTTCTCCCCCCCTGTGACGATGATCTCCTTGATGCGGCCCTCCACGTGCAGGCGCCCGCTCGCGTCGAGCCGGCCGCGGTCGCCCGTGTGCAGCCAGCCTTCGGCGTCGAGCTCGGCCGCGGCCACCATCGGCCCGCGCACGAGGATCTCGCCGTCCGCAGCGATCTCGAGCTCCACCCCCCGCAGCGGACGCGCCGGGATCCCGGCGGCGATCTGGGAGGCGGTCTCGGTCATCCCGTACACCGGCGTGACCGGGAGACCGGCCTCGGCGGCCCAGTCGAGCAGCCCGGGCGGGATCGGCCCTCCGCCGAGCACGATCGCTCGCAGTCCCGGCGCCGAGCACAGGCCGGCGGCGCGCAGCCGCCCCAGCATCGTCGGAACCAGCGAGACGAGCGTAGCCTCGCCGGCCTCGAGAGCGGCCTTCACGCGCTCGGGGTCGAAGCGCTCGTGCAGCAGAGCGGTGGTGGCGTTGATCGCGCAGCGCACGAGCACCGACATCCCGCCCACGTGGAACACCGGCAGCGGGCACAGCCAGCGGTCGTGCGGC
>DASQNF010000261.1:0-3871 GCA_035645115.1 Thermoleophilaceae bacterium
GGCGTGAGCCTCCGCGGCGGATACGGCCTCGCCGGCGCGGTTGGCGTGCGCCTCCACCGCCCCGACGGTCTCGCGAGCGCGTTGGGCGTGCGTCTCGACGGCGGCCAGCGCCTCCTGTGCATGGTCGGCGCGGGTGGAGACCGACTCCGCCGTCTCACGTGCGCCCTTGACCTGGGCCTCAACCTCGGCGAGCGCCTCCTCGGCGCGGCCGGCGCGCTCTTCCACGCTCCCGATACTCGCCGCGGCACGCTCGGCCTGGGCCTCGGCGGCGCCGGCGGCCTCCTCGGCGCGGCTCGCTCGCGCCTCCGCGGCCCCCGACGCGTCGTTGGCGCGCGAGGAGTGGCTGCGGGCGCTGTCGGCGGCCTGCTCGGCTCGCCCGGTGAGCCGCTCGATCGCGGTGAGCGCCTCCTGGGCCGCTGCCGCGGCATCCATGCCCTCATCAGACGTCGTACCGGCCGGTGCGGGCCGGGGGCGTTCCGCCTCGGCGCGGGCGGCCGTGGTGTGGACCTCGGCCAGCTCGACGCGCAGGTCGCCGAGCAGCTCGCGTGCCTCGCCGGCGCGCTCGCGCTCGTCCTCCTGCGCCCGCTCGAGCGCTTCGAGCTTGGCGTGGGTGTCGGCAATGCCCCCGTGGAGCGCCCGTCCCTCCTCGATTCGCTCGCCGGCAAGGGACTCGAGCCTGGCCCGTGTGGCGTCGAGCTCCTCGCGCAGGCTCGCGTGCAGCTCCAGCGCGGCGCGGGTGTCGGCGATCTCGGCCCGCAGGCCCTCGTCGCGCTCGGCGGCCGCCCGCCGGCGCTCCTCGCGCCCGGTCTCCTGCCGGGCCAGAGCCTGGGCGAGCTCGTGCACGCTCGCGCGCGTCTCTTCGAGCCCGCGCTCCAGCTCGGCGTCGCCCGTGCCGCGGCCTTCCAAAAGCCCGCTCTCGAGCTGTGCCACCTGGGCATGCGTGCGCTCTAGCTCGGCGCGCAGCTCGGCGGGAGCGTCGCCCTGGAGGGTGACCTCCACCGAGGCCACCCGCGAGCGCATCTCCTCGAGCTCGCCCGACAGGCGCTCCCCGGGGCCCTGCAAGACCGCACGGGCGAGCGCCTCCACGCGGGCGCGCGTCTCCTCGAGCCCGCCCGCCAGCGCCCGTCCCTCCTCGGCACGCTCGCTCGCCGCCTGCGCCGAGCCCTCGAGCGCGTCGACCTTCGCGCGTGTCTCGAGCAGCTCGCTCTCGAGCCGGCGGCGCTCGGCGCCGGCGCCGCGCCCCTTCTCGATCTCCGCCTCCAGCGCCTCGATCCGTCCGCGCGTGGCCTTGAGCTCGGTCACGCTGGCGCGCGTCTCCTCGAGCTGGGCGCGCATGCGCTCCTGCGCCTGTGGCGTTCCGCCCAGCTCACGCTGGAGGGCCTCGACCAGCGTACGTGTTTCGTCGACCGTGCGGCGCGTGCGTTCGCGCTCCTCGCGGGTCTGCTGCTCGCCGCTCGCGAGCGAGACGTCAAGCTGCTCGCGCAGGCCGTGGACCTGCGCGCCCATCTCCGCGAGCTCCCGCCGGGTGTCCTGCAGCTCGGAGCCGAGCCGGCCCTCGCGCTGCTCGAGCTCGGCGAGGCGCGCCGCGGCCGCGGATGCCTGGTCGCGGGCGAGCCCCGCGTCCCCGCGCGCCTCCTCGAGATCGGCGGCGGCGCCCGCGAGCGCGCGCTCGAGCTGCTGCGATCGGACCAGCGCCTCGCCGCTGTCCGCGACCGCCGCGGCTCCGTTTTGGGCCTGGTCGCCTGCGGCCTGGCCGGCGGCCGCGGCCACAGGCGGCGGCTCGACGAGCGCACGGAAGGCGAAGATCGTGCCGGCGGCCAGCTCGTCCTCCTCGAGCCGCGCCTCGCCGCGGATCGCCGCGTAGACCCAGTCCACCACCGTCCGGTGGCTCTGCTGGAGCTGCTCCAGCGCGTTGCCGCGCGGGGCTGCGATCTCGAGCGCCTCCAGGAAGCCGTTGAACTCGAGGCTCTGGCGCATTCCCACCGGGACGAGAGTGAGCAGCAGCGCGAGCTCGTTGCCGTCCTTGCGCTGGGCCACGGTCTGCACTCGGCCGCCGTGCGGCGGCAGCTCCCCGCCGAGGTCGAGCGTCTCGTGGAGCGAACGGCCGATCATGTGGGCGCCCTGCCAGCCGAACAGCTCCTCGGCGGGCTCGCTCCAGCGCGTCACGGTGCCCTCTCGGTCTGTGAGCACGAAGCGGGAGTCCACGAGCTGGCGGAGCAGCTCCTCCACGGCCTCGACGTTGGCCATCGTGTCGATCGGGGCGTTCTCGGACACTCTGATTGACGGTCGGCGGGCGGGGGCCGGGACCCGACCGGCCAGACGAGCTATGGCCTATTCGTCCACGCCGTGGCCAGTGGGGGCCGAGGCTCGACGACCCTTGGCCGGGAGCGGTCGCAACCCCCGCGGCGCGAGCCGCGCGTCCGCTTATGGCGCCAAGCCTTGCTCGAGAGCGCCCTTGACCGCGGCGTCGAGCGAGTTGAGCCTGAAGAGGGCGAGCGCCTCGGCCGAGCGGAAGCGCCGGCCCGGCAGCGAGTCCGCGCCGTGGTGGGCGAGGATGCAATGCGAGAGCGCCAGCAGCCTGTCCTCGGGGAACGCGTCGATCCGCCGCGCGCGCTCCGCCACGAGCTGCTGACCGAGCGTCAGGTGGCCGAGCATCGCGCCGGCCTCGCTGAGCGCGATCTCCGCGCCGAGCTCGAACTCGCGGACCTTGCCCACGTCGTGGAGGAGCGCGGCGCAGAGCAGCAGGTCCGAGTCGAGGCGCGGGTGGAGCGTGCAGGTCTCGAAGGCGAGCGTGCCCACCGCCACGGTGTGCTCGAGCAGCCCGCCGAGGTAGGCGTGGTGGCCCGCGCGGGTGCAGGGGGCGCGGCGAAAGTCCGCGCGGAAGCCTGGGTCCGCGAGCAGGCTGTCGAGCAGCGCGCGCAGGTGGGGGTCGTAGACCTCGCGGGCAAGGTGCTCGAGGAAGCCGTCGAGCTCGTCGAGGTCGCGGTAGGCCACGGGCAGGAACTGGGCCGGGTCGGCGGCGGCCTCGGCGCGGCGGATGGCCTCGAGGTCCACCTGCAGCTCCTCCCTGAAGCGCTCGACGCGGCCCCTCACCGAGACGAGGTCGCCGCGCTCGAACTGGCCGGCGAGGAAGTCCGCGTTGCGAAAAGCCCGCCCGGGGATGGCCCCGGTACGGTCGCGAAGCTCCACCGCCAGGTAGGGCGAGCCGTTCTTCGCCGTCAGCCGGTCCTTGCGCGTGCACGCGAACACGCCGTCGATCTCGCCCCCGGCTCTCAGCTCCGCGATCGCCATGCCCGCCAATCGTGATCGGCCGCCCGGACGGCCCTTCCTCGCGCCCACAGGGTGGTCCGTCGAGGCGCCGGTGAGCTACGCCGTCGGCGTCGGACCTCGGGTCGGCCCGATCTGCTCGTTAGTGAGTACGGTGGGTGAGATGACCGATCTGATCTGGCACGAGCGGCCCGAGCTGCGCAGGCCCGTGATGGTGTGCTCGTTCAAGGGCTGGAACGACGCCGGCGAGGCGGCCTCGGCCGCGGTCTCGTTCATACGCGGCTCGTTCGACGCCAGCGAGGCCGGGCAGATCGACCCCGAGGAATACTACGACTTCACCGCGGTCCGGCCCACCGTGCGGCTGACCGAGGGCCGCACCCGCGAGATCGACTGGCCGCAGAACACGATCTCGGTGGCCGCCGTGCCGGGCGCCGAGGGCGACCTCGTGATGCTCGAGGGCGTTGAGCCCTCGCTGCGCTGGCGCCGGTTCACCGAGTCGGTCCTCGAGGTCGTCCGCGAGCTCGACGTGCGGATGGTGATCACGCTCGGAGCGCTCTTGGCGGACGTGCCCCACAGCCGCCCCGTGGCGGTCACCGGCATCGGG
>DASQNF010000262.1:0-16680 GCA_035645115.1 Thermoleophilaceae bacterium
GCGCTACTTCCAGATCGCGCGCTGCTTTCGCGACGAGGACTTCCGCGCGGACCGCCAGCCCGAGTTCACCCAGCTCGACCTGGAGATGGCGTTCGTCGAGGAGGAGGACGTCTTCGACGTGGTCGACCGGCTGCTCGAGCGGGTGCTGGCCGTGGGCGGCGTGGAGGTCAGGGCGCCGCTCGAGCGTGTGAGCTACGACGAGGTGATGCTGCGCTACGGCTCGGACCGTCCCGACCGGCGGATCGGCGTGGAGATCCACGACCTCTCGGAGCTGTTTCGCGCGAGCGCGTTCAACGTGTTCAGGGGCGCGGTCGAGAGCGGCGGCGTGGTGCGCGCGCTCAAGGCCGGGGGCGAGTGGCCCCGCAGCCGCTTCGACTCGCTGACCGAGCAGGCGCAGGCGCTGGGCGCGAAGGGTCTCGCCTGGGCGATGGTCGAGGAGCGCGGCTGGCGCTCGCCGATCGCGAAGTTCCTGTCCGAGGACGAGATCCGGGGGGCCACCCAGGCGCTCGGCGCGAGCCCTGGCGAGGCGATCCTGATCGTGGCCGACAGCGCGCAGGTCGCCGCCCGCGTGCTCGGGGGGCTGCGCCCGCGCGTTGCCGAGCGCGAGTCCGAGGGCCACGACGTGTTCTGGGTCGTTGACTTCCCGATGTTCGGGCGCGACGTGGAGACGGGCAGGTGGGACCCCCTGCACCACCCGTTCACGGCGCCGACTGGGGACCTCGATGCCGACCCGGGCAGCTGGCGCAGCCGGGCCTACGACGTGGTGTTCGACGGCTGGGAGCTCGGCGGCGGCTCGATCCGGATCAACACGCCGGAGTTGCAGCAGAAGGTCTTCGACGCGCTCGGCATCGATCCCGAGGAGGCGCGCGAGCGCTTCGGCTTCCTGCTCGAGGCGCTCACCTACGGCGCGCCCCCGCACGGCGGCATTGCCTTCGGGATCGACCGCTGGGTGGCCCTCCTGGCGGGCGCAAGCTCGATCCGGGACGTGATCGCCTTCCCGAAGACAGCAAGCGGGATCGACCCGCTCACGGGAGCGCCGGCCCCAGTGGACGCGGCCCAGCTGAGGGAGCTGGGGGTGCGCTCGGAGGCGCCGCCGCCTGAGGCCCAGCCGAAGGCTGGAGGCCAGCCGGCGAAAGGCAAGCCTGGCTAGGACGCAGGGGGCGGACAGGGCGACCGCCCGTGCGCGACCGAGGACGCCCTCAGGCGCAGCGTTGCCGGTGGCTGGCCCCAGCCTGCCGCTGCCGGAGCCGGTGGTTGGGCCTGCTGTCGTAGCAGGTGGGTGCCCTCCGCGGCGGGCCACGGCCCTACCGCGAGTGGAGCTCCCAAACCGGAGATGTTCGGCTCAACGTGTCGGCCGGCTCACGCACAGGCTCGGGCCGGCGCCGAGGCTAGCACCCCGACCGCTAGCGTAGGCCGCATGCGCTCGTTCGAGGAGCACCTGGGCGCGCCGGCGGGAAGGGGCGGACTCGCGAACTCGCCCCACTCCGGCGCCGCCGGCGGCGCCGCCTGCGGCGACCTCGTCCGCGTGGCCGTCCGCGTGGACGGCGACCGGGTGGCGGAGGCCGGCTTCGACGCCAGCGGCTGCGGCGCGCTCACGGCTGCCGCGAGCGCGCTGGTGGAGCTGGTCGAGGGACGCCCGCTGCTCGACGCGGCGCGCGTGACGCCCGACCGCGTGGCGGGCGCTCTCGGCGGCCTCGTCCCGCCCAAGCGCCACGCCGCGGAGCTCGCCGCAGACGCCCTCCACAGGGCGCTCGGCGCGGCGGCGCGGGACGGTGCGGCTTGGCTGGCGCACTCGCCGCGGCGGACGCTCGTGGCGATGAGCGGCGGGGTTGACAGCGCGGCCGCCGCGCAGCTCGCGCTCGATGCCGGCGACGAGGTGGTGGCCGTGACGCTCGAGCTCTGGGCCGACCCCGCGACCGACGGCGAGCGGTCGTGCTGCTCGCCCCAGGCGGTCACGGGCGCGCGGGCGCTGGCCCACGGCATGGACATCCCGCACCTGACGCTCGACCTGCGCGAGCGCTTTCGCGCGGAGGTGGTGGACGACTTCCTCGACGGCTACGCGGCCGGCCGCACGCCGAATCCGTGCGTGCGCTGCAACGGCTTCGTGCGCTTCGACGCGATGCTCGAGCTCGCGGCGCGGCTCGGCGCCGCGAGGCTCGCCACGGGCCACTACGCGCGCATCGCGTGCGACGAGCAGGGCCCGCTGATCCGGGTGGCCGCCGACGCGCGCAAGGACCAGAGCTACATGCTCGCCAAGCTCGACCCCGCGCTGCTCGAGCGGCTCAGCTTCCCGCTCGGCGCTCTCGGCAAGGACAGCGTTCGCGCGCTCGCCCGCGACGCCGGCCTGCCGGTTGCGGACAAGCGCGAGAGCCAGGACCTCTGCTTCGTGGCCGGGCTCGGCGGCCGCGGGTTCCTGCGGCGCCATGGCGGCCCGCAGCTGCGCCGCGCGGGGGAGATCGTGGACCGCGAGGGACGCGTGCTCGGCGCCCACGAGGGCCAGCACAACTACACCGTCGGCCAGCGCCGCGGGCTCGGCCTGGGCGGCGCCGACCCGCTCTACGTGATCGCAAAGGACGCCCGGGCCAACCGCGTCACCGTCGGGCCGAGGCAGGCGCTGGCCACGAGCACCGTGACGCTCGACGACGCCCGCCTGCACCGCCCGCCGGAGCAGGTCGAGGCGGTCCGGCTGCGCTACCACGCACGCGCGCTGCCCTGCCGCGCGCGGGCGGCCGGCGAGGGGCGGCTGCGCCTTCAGCTCGAGGAACCGGCCGGCGCCGTCGCCCCCGGGCAGCTCGCCTGCCTGATGCGCGATGATCTCGTGGTGGGCGAGGGAACGATCGGGGAGCCGCATTGATCGACGGGGCCGAGCGCATCGACCTCGAGGCGCCGCTCGCGGGCGCCTTCCAAGCGGTCATACGCCTGATCATCGGCGGCATCGCCGAGCGGGTTGACTTCGCCTTCGAGGAGATCGACGACCTCCAGCTCGCCGTCGAGCGGCTGCTCGCCGAACAGGGCCAGTCGGGCAACGTGTCCTTGTCGTTCGAGGTGGGCGAGGACCGCATCCGCACGCGCGTCGGGCCGCTCTCCGAGAGCGCGCTCGCCGACGCCCTGCACGACGCCAATCTACGCCCAGGCGAGTTGACCCTGCGGCGCATCCTGCAGACGGTGGTGGACTCGTTCGGCGTGGAGGAGGCCGAGGACGGCTGCATCGTCGTACGGCTGGAGAAGCTCAAGGGCATGCCGTGAGCGTCCCGGAGCGCCGCGCCGCCGTGAGCTCCGAACAGGCCCGCGGAGAGGACCGCGAGCTGCTGCAGCGCTATCACGACGGCGGAGAGACCTCCGCGCGCGAGGAGCTGATCCAGCGCCACCTGCCGCTGGTGCGCTCGCTGGCCCGCCGCTACTCGGGCCGCGGCGAGTCGCTCGAGGACATCGAGCAGGTGGGCGCCATCGGGCTCATCAAGGCGATCGACCGCTTCGACCTCGATCGTGAGGTCTCGCTCGCCACCTACGCCACCCCGAACATCGTCGGCGAGATCAAGCGCCACTTCCGCGACAAGGGCTGGGCGATCCGCGTGCCCCGTGCGCTGCAGGAGCTGAACGCTTCGATGTCGGGCGCGATCGAGCGCCTCACGGGGCGGCTCGGCCGCTCGCCGAGCATCGCCGAGATCGCGGAGGAGCTGAAGGCGACGCCCGAGGAGGTGCTCGAGGCGATGGAGGTGGGCTCCGCCTATTCCACGGTCTCGCTCTCCACGGGCCCGGGCGGGGACGAGGAGCTCGACCCGCTCGAGACGATCGGCGACGAGGACGAGGAGTACGAGCGCTCCGAGCAGCGCGCCGCGCTCGAGCCCGCGCTGGAGCGCCTGGCCCCGCGCGAGCGCGAGATCCTCCGCATGCGCTTCGAGGAGGGGCTGCCCCAAACACAGATCGCGCAACGGGTCGGGCTCTCGCAGATGCACGTCTCGCGGCTGATCCGCAAGTCGCTCCAGGTGATGCGGGAGGAATTGCTGCGCTGAGCGGCGATTCCGCCGCATTAAGCGCTTGTGTTGGTTCGTCGCGGGCGGTAGGGATCGGCACCCCGAGGGAGTATCTTGGCCCGCGGCGGGGCGCTTTGGCTCGCCGAAACGAGCGGTGGAGGATACTGATGGGGAAGCTCGGTAGACGAGCATTCGTGCTGCTGGCGGCCGTGCTGTCCATGTTCGTGATCGCCGCGTGCGGCGGCGATGACGACGAGGGAGGAGACGGCGGCGGGGGCGGCGGCGGCGCTGGCAAGAGCGGCGGCTCGATCACCATCTCGCAGACTTCGCAGCCGGACCACCTGGATCCGGCGCTCACCTACACGGTGAACGGCATCGAGCCGCTCTGGCTCGTCTACACGCCGCTCCTCACGTACCCGCACAAAGAGGGCCCGGAGGGCGCCGAGCTGATCCCGGGGCTCGCCGAGGACATGCCGACCATCTCGGAGGACGGCAAGACCTACGAGCTGACCCTGCGCAAGGGGTTGAAGTACTCGGACGGCTCGCCCGTGAAGGCCTCCGACTTCGAGCACGCGATCAGGCGAGTCCTGAACCTCGAGTCGGGAGGCTCCGCGTTCTACCTGGTGATCGAGGGCGCGCAGGAGTACGTCGACGCCGGCAAGTGCAAGGGCGACATCTCCGGCATCGACGCGGACGACAAGACCGGGAAGATCACGATCAACCTGTCCGAGCCGGATGGCTCGTTCTCGCACGTGCTCTCGATGTGGTTCGGCGCGCTGGTGCCGGGCGACACCCCCTGCGAGGAGCTCACCAAGGACCCGCCCCCGGGTGTGGGCGCATACAAGGTCACGGAGTCGGTTCCGAACCGGCAGTTCGTGCTCGAGAAGAACGAGAATTTCCCGGACCTCGGGGAGGACATCCCCCCGGCGAAGATCGACAAGATCACGACCAAGATCATCAAGTCCGCCCCGCGCCAGGCGCAGGACGTGATCTCGGGCGAGCTCGACTACATGCAGGACCAGCCCCCGGCCGACATCCTGCCGGAGGTCAAGGCTAAGTACTCGGACCGCTACAAGGAGCCGGTGGCGGCCTCGACGTACTACTTCTTCATGAACACCCGCGTAGCGCCGTTCGACGACCCGAAGGTGCGCGAGGCGGTCAACTGGGGCGTCGACAAGCCGGCGCTTGCCCGGATCTTCGCGGGCTCGCTCCAGCCGGGCTGCTCGTTCCTGCCACCCGGACTGCCGGGTTTCGACGAGGCGCTCGACGTGGAGGAGTGCCCGTGGGGCAACCCGAACGAGCCGCCGGACCTGGAGAAGGCGCGGGCGCTGATCAAGGAAGCCGGAGTCGATGGCACGGAGGTCACGGTCTACGGCAACAACGACGACCCGACCGACAAGGTCACCGAGGCGTACGCCGACATGCTCAACAAGATGGGCTTCAAGGCCACGCCGAAGATCGTCGACGGCGGCGTCTACTTCCAGACGATCGGCAGCGCCAAGACAAAGGCCCAGACGGGCTTCCTCAACTGGTTCCAGGACTTCCCCCACCCGAAGAACTTCTTCTTCCTCGTGGACGGCAAGTCGATCCAGCCGACGAACAGCCAGAACCCCGGGAACGTCGACGACCCGGAGATCACCAAGGGCATCGCCGAGCTGAACCTGGAGCCGGAGTTGACCGACGAGGTGGCGGAGCGCTGGGCGGAGCTCAACCGGAAGCTCGTCGAGAGCGGGTACATCGTGCCCTACGGCCACAGGAAGCTCAGCACGTTCTTCTCGGAGCGGATGGACTTCGAGAACTGCGCGCTGTACCACCCGGTCTACTTCAACGACTACTCGAGCTGGTGCCTGAAGTAGGCGCGAAGGGCGCAGTTCCGCAATCGTGCTGACCGTGGGGGAGGGTCGCTTCGGCGGCCCTCCCCTGAAGTAGGGTTCGGTCAGCGAGAGGTTCGGTCAGCGAGAGGGACGAGCGCACGGATGGCCACCGAGCCGGCAACAGACCAACCCGGACTCCAGCCCGCGGTGGCGTGGGAGCAGGAGGCCGAGCGGGCGCGCGCTCCCGGCCTCGGCCCCTGGAAGCTGGGCCTCCGGCGCCTGAAGCGCAACCGCATCGCGCTGCTGTTCGGCCTCCTTTTCGTGCTGCTCGTGGCGGCCTGCATCGCAGCGCCGGTGTGGGCGGACCGGGTGGCGAAGACGGGGCCGAACACGAACCACCTGTCGGACACGATCCGGGTCGACGGCGAGTCGAAGAACGTGGTGGCGCTCGACGGTATTCCCATCGGGCCGCAGTGGCTCAAGGCGGACGGCAGGTTCTTCCTGGGCGCCGACCGAAACGGGCGCGACGTGATGGTCCGGCTGCTCTACGGGGGGCGCAACTCGCTCCTGATCGGGGTGACGGCGGCGTTTATGACCACGCTTCTCTCGATACTCCTCGGCACGCTCGCCGGCTACTTCCGCGGCAAGCTCGATCTCGCGATCAGGTCGATCCTCGACGTGATCTGGTCGTTCCCGGTCGTGATCCTCGGCGTCGCACTGGGAGTGGCGCTCGCGCTGGGCGGCCTCCAGCTCGGGCCGATCTCGATCAGCGGCGACTCGCTGCTGATCCCGATCTTCATCATCGGCGTCGTCTACGTGCCGTACATGGCGCGGCCGATCCGCGGCCAGGTGCTGTCGCTGCGCGAAAAGGAGTTCGTGGAGGCGGCGCGTGCGCAGGGCGCGGGTCCGATGCGGATCATGTTCACCGAGGTGCTGCCGAACCTCGCCTCGACGCTGCTCGTGTTCTTCACCCTGCTGATCGCGAACGCGGTGCTGCTCGAGGCGTCGCTCTCGTTCCTAGGCGCCGGCGTCCGTCCTCCGAACCCGTCGTGGGGAACGATGATCAACGAGGGAGTCGAGCGGATCGCGACGGCGCCACACCTCGCAATCGTGCCGGGGTTGATGCTGGTGCTGACGGTGCTCTCGCTGAACGTCTTCGGGGACGGGGTGCGTGACGCGCTCGACCCGCGCGCCAAGGTTCGGCTGGAGCACTAGCCGTGGCGCGCTTCGTCGTTCGCCGGGTGCTGCAGATGGTGATGGTGATGTTCGCCGTCTCGGTGCTCACCTTCCTCATCTTCAACGTCATCCCGAACAGCGACCCCGCCGTGCGGATGGCCGGGCGCCAGGCGTCCGAGTCGACGATCCAGGCGATCCGCAAGGAGTGGGGCTTCGACGACAGCCTGCCGACCCAGTACGTGACCACGATGAAGAAGGTCTTCACCGGGGACCTGCAGTCGCAGTTCACGCAGCTGCCCGTCGGCGAGGAGATCATGAAGGGCCTGCCGCGGACGCTCTCGCTGGCGATCGGAGCGGCGCTCCTGTGGATGTTCGTCGCGATCTGCTTCGGGCTCTACAGCGCTGTGAGGGCGGGCAAGCTCGCGGATCGCTTCCTGACGATCCTCGCGCTGATCGGCATCTCCATGCCGGTGTTCTGGATCGGAGCGCTGATGACCCACTACCTGGGCTTCAAGCTCGGCTGGTTCCCGAATGGCGGCTACGTGGAGCTGACCAAGGACCCGATCGACTGGGCCTATCACCTGATCCTGCCCTGGACCGCGCTCGCGATCCTGTTCATCGGCTTCTACTCGCGCGTGCTGCGCTCGAACGTGCTCGACACGATCAACGAGGACTACGTGCGCACCGCACGCGCGAAGGGGCTCGGCGAGCGTCAGATCATGGTCCGTCACGTGCTGCGCAACTCGATGATCCCGATCGTGACCCTCTGGGGGCTCGACTTCGGCGCTGTCGTGGGCGGCACGGCGATCCTGACTGAGACGGTCTTCGACCTCCAGGGAGTGGGCCAGTACGCCGCCGAGGCGATCGGACAGCTCGACGTGCCGCCCGTGCTAGCCACCACGATGTTCGCCGCGTTCTTCATCGTGTTCCTGAACGCGGTGGTGGACATCCTCTACGCCGTCCTCGACCCGCGGATCCGCCTGCAGTGAGCGGACCGGGGCCGGGCACGCCGCCGCCCACCAGCGAGCCGCTGCTGCGCGTCGAGGACCTGCACGTATCGTTCGCCACCGAGGAGGGCGTGGTGAAGGCCGTGGACGGCGTCTCCTTCGACCTTGCCGCCGGGGAGGTGCTGGCGGTGGTGGGCGAGTCGGGCTCCGGCAAGTCCGTGACCGCGATGACGCTGCTCGGGCTCACGCGCTCCTCCAACGCGAAGTTCGAGGGCGCGGCGCACTACAAGGGAACGGAGCTGATCGAGGCGTCCGAGGAGCAGCTGCGCCGCGTGCGCGGCGCGGAGATCGCGATGATCTTCCAGGACCCGATGACCTCGCTGAACCCGGTCCACAAGATCGGGGACCAGATCATCGAGCAGATCCAGGAGCACGAGGGGCTGCCGGACCAGCAGGCGCGCGAGCGGGTGGTGGAGCTGCTCGACAAGGTCGGCATTCCGCGCGCGCGGGAGCGCGTGGACAACTACCCCTACGAGTTCTCGGGCGGCATGCGCCAGCGGGTGATGATCGCGCTCGCGCTCTCGTGTGACCCGTCGGTGCTGATCGCCGACGAGCCCACTACGGCGCTCGACGTGACGATCCAGGCACAGATCCTCGAGCGCATCCGCGAGCTCCGCAGGGAGACGGGGGCGGCGGTGATCGTGGTCACCCACGACCTCGGGGTGGTGGCGGACATCGCCGACCGCATCGTCGTCATGTACGCCGGTCGCATCGTGGAGGAGGGCACGCTCGACGAGATCTTCTACGACCCCAAGCACCCGTACACCTGGGGGCTGCTCGGCTCGATCACCCGGGTGGACCGGCCGCGGCCGGAGCGCCTGCCGGCGATCGCCGGGCTGCCGCCGTCGCTGGCCGACCGCCCGGAGGGTTGCCACTTTCGACCACGCTGCCCGCACGAGTTCGCGCAGTGCACCCAGGTCCCGCCGCTCGAGTCCCGCGGGGACGAACGGTCGGAGCACCGCGACCGCTGCTGGCTCACGGGCGAGCAGAAGCGCGAGCTGCGCGAGGTCCGGCCGGGCGAGATCGGCC
The DNA here is from genome assembly GCA_035645115.1 of Thermoleophilaceae bacterium. GTDB lineage: Bacteria > Actinomycetota > Thermoleophilia > Solirubrobacterales > Thermoleophilaceae > JACVRW01. Next base: position 9,001 of record DASQNF010000262.1, read on the forward strand.
TCGAGGACAAGGCGGGGGCGGGAGCGGGGTGAGCGCCGAGCCGCACCCCCCTGAAGGCGAGCGCTCGCGCGCGCCCGAGAGCGGCGCGGAGGCGACGGCGCCCGGGCGTGGTGCCCCTCCGCCCGCGCCAGGCGGGCCGCTCGCGGGCCCGCTGATCGATGTCGAGCACCTCAAGGTCTTCTTCCCGATCAAGAAGGGGCTCGTGATCGACCGCGAGGTGTCCCGCGTGCACGCGGTGAACGACGTGACGCTCGCGGTCGGGCCGGGGGAGACGATGGGCTTGGTGGGGGAGTCCGGCTGCGGCAAGACCACGATCTCGCGCGCGATCATGCGGCTCGTCGATCCCACCGAAGGGCGCATCTCGTTCCGGGGCGACGACATCACGAGCGCCGGGCGCAAGCAGATGCAGCCGCTGCGGCGCCAGATGCAGATGGTCTTCCAGGACCCGTTCGCCTCGCTCAACCCGCGCAAGCGGGTGGTGCAGATCATCGGCCAGCCGCTTCGCCTGCACGGCACGGCGCGCAACCAGGTCGCGGGCAGGGTGGAGGAGCTCCTGACCCTGGTGGGCCTCCAGCGCGAGCACCTCAACCGCTATCCCCACGAGTTCTCGGGGGGCCAGCGCCAGCGGATCGGCGTGGCCCGCGCGCTGGCGCTCGAGCCGCGTCTGATCGTCCTCGACGAGCCGGTGTCGGCTCTCGACGTGTCCGTGCAGGCGCAGATCATCAACCTGCTCGACGACCTCCAGGACGCCTTCGGGCTGACCTACCTGTTCGTGGCCCACGACCTGTCAGTGGTGAGGCACGTGTCCGACCGCATCGCCGTGATGTACCTCGGCAAGCTGATGGAGGTCTCGCGCTCGGAGGAGCTCTACACCAAGCCGATCCACCCCTACACGAGCGCGCTCCTGGCGGCGATCCCGATCCCGGACCCGGCCGAGAACCGGCGGCGCGAGCGGATCGTCGTCTCGGGCGAGCCGCCCAACCCGATCGATCCCCCGTCCGGCTGCGTGTTCCACCCGCGCTGCCCGCGGGCGACCGAGGTCTGCCGCGAGATCGAGCCGCCGCTCGCCCGCTACGCGGACGGCCACCTTGCGGCCTGCCACCACCCGCTGAACGTCTCCGCGGACGAGGTCCGGGCCGCCGTCAAGGACGACGCGAGCCCGCTCTCAGCGGGCGACGAGCTGCCCTCGGCGGCCGCGGCCGGCGGGGCCGCCACGCCGGGGTGAGCGCCGTCGGCCCGGCAGCGCCGAGTCGCGCTCGGCCCAACCTTTTGCACGGCTTCTCACGCAGAAGCCGACACAGGTCGGATAAAAGTGCCATAGTCTCCCCGAGTTCGCACGAGTTCCGTGCAGAATCCCATGCAAGAGAATGCCGGCCCCGGGGGAGGCAACCGGATGATCTACCGCCGCTAAGCCGCACAGTATCTCGGGACCGCGCCAACCGGCGCGGTCCCGAGTCCTTCTGCTCTGATTAGCCCGTGCGCGCGACTCTCGAGCTCTTCCGGAACGAGCGCCGTGCGCGCGTCTTCTTCGCCGTGCTGGCTCAGTCCGCGCTCGGCAACGGCGCCGGCTACGTCGCCCTCCTGATAATCGCCTACGAGCGCTTCGATTCGGCGTGGGCGATCGGCCTGGTGCTCCTGGCTGACCTCGTGCCCGCCATGCTGCTCGGGCCCCTGTTCGGCGCCGCGGCCGATCGCTGGTCGCGCCGGAAGTGCATGGTCGCGGCGGACGTCCTGCGCGCCGCCGCCTTTGGCGGCATCGTGCTGGTGGACGGCTTTGCCGCAACCGCGGCCCTCGCCGTGGTCGCAGGCACCGGCACCGGGCTGTTCACTCCAGCCGCGCTCGCCTCGGTGCCGAGCCTCGTGGCCCCCTCCCGGACCGCCGCCGCCATGGCCGTCTACGGCGCGATAGCCGACATCGGCTTCATCCTTGGCCCCGCGATCGCCGCCGCGGCGCTGCTCGCGGGTGGGCCCGAGACGCTGCTGGCCGCGAACGCCGCCACGTTCGTGATCTCGGGGATCGTGCTGCTGCGCCTGCGCTTCGGCGCCGCTCCCACCTCGGAGGCGGGCGACCGGCCGAGCCTGCTCAGGGAGACGAGACAGGGCATGGGCGTGATGCTGCGACTGTCGGGGGTGCGGACGGTGGTGGCCGGGTCCGCCGCGATGCTGCTGTTCGCCGGGCTCTTCAACGTGGCGGAGCTGCCGTTCGTTCGAGCCGACCTCGGCGGCGACGACGCCGGGTTCGCGATCCTGGTGGCGATCTACGGCCTCGGCTTCGTGGGCGGCTCGCTGTCGGGCGGCAGGGGCGGGCGACCGCTCGAGCTGAAGCGCCGGTTCCTCCTTGGACTCGCCCTCGTGAGCGGCGGCTTCCTCGGCGCCGGCCTCGCCCCCGGCGTGGTCGTGGCCACTCTCGGCTTCGCGCTCGCCGGGACCGGGAACGGGCTGATCCTCGTCTACGAGCGGCTGCTCATCCAAACCACCGTTCCCGACCGCCTGTTGGGCCGCGCGTTCGGCGTCAAGGACGGTCTCACGGCGTGGGCGTTCGCCGTCGCCTTCGTGGCCGCCGGGGGGTTGGTCGAGGCGTTCGGTGCACGCGCGGTGGTGATCGCCGCCGGGATCGGCGGCGGCGTGGTCTCGGTCGGCTCGGCTCTGGCGCTCCGGGGAGCGTGGGCGGACCAGACCCCGGTGGCGTCCGTCGATGACTCGGCGCCACCAGCCGAGCAACCGGTCGCCGCTAGCCGGCTACTCGGACCGGCTGGGGCAGGCTACGGCTCGCAAGCACAGCGCGAACCTCATCCGCGATAGGGCTGGCCACCGGCTCACCGTGCTCGATGACACGCATGAGCGCCTCGACGATCTTCGGGTCGAACTGGGTGCCGGAGTTGCCGGCGAGCTCGGAGATCGCCGCCTCGCTCGACATCGCCGCCCGGTAGGGGCGGTCGGTGGTTATCGCGTTGTAGGCGTCGCACACGAAGACCATCCGCGAGGCCAGCGGAATCTCGTCTCCGGCCAGGCCGTCCGGATAGCCGCTGCCGTCCCAGCGCTCGTGGCATGAGCGGACGATCTCCCCGACACGCCCGAGCAGGCCGCCCACGCGGTCGAGCATGAGCTGCCCCTCGATCGTGTGCGTCTTGATCACCGTGTACTCCGCCGGCGTGAGCGCCGTGGTCTTGTGCAGGATCTGCTTGGGGATCGAGATCTTCCCGACGTCGTGGAGCATCGCCGCGAACTCGATCTCCTGACGTTCCTCGACGTCGATGCCGAGCTCGTCGGCCACGGCGTTGGCGAGATCGACCACCGAGCGCGAGTGCTGCGCGGTGAGCTGGTCGTCGAACTCGAGCACGTCCGAGAGCAGCATCACGGTGCCGCGGTAGGCGCGATTCAGCTCGAGCGCGGAGGCATAGCGGGCCCAGCGGTCCTTGGCGAAGTTGTCGAGCAGCCAGACCAGTGGCCCGATCACTGCGGCGAGGACGAGCGGATTGTCGGCCGCCGCGAGCGCCGCGACCAGGGCCAGCGGGGTGAGGATGAGGTCCACTCGTGCGGCGCCGGCAAAGCCGCGGGCGAGGTCGACGACGGGGACGCCGTCGAGGAAGCGGTTGCGAACGAGCGTCTGCAGGAAGTCCGTGCCCAGCTGCGCGGCCACCGCGAGCACATAGATGGCGACGAGCCCCGCCTCCGGCGGCCCGGGCGCGAGCGTGGCCAGGATCAGGACGGGTGGCACGCAGGGCCAGCAGTCGGCCACCGGCCCGAGCCAGCGGTCCTTCGACCACCTTCCCCGCCGGACGTCGGCGATCAGCGACAGCGGGCCCGCCACTGCGAGCATCAGCGGCACGAGCGACAGCGGCGCCAGCAGCAGCATCGGCACGATCACGAGCTGCTCAGGGACCACGTAGCCGCCGCCGAACTCGAACCGCACCCGCGATACCACCGCAAGGCCGACGGTGAGCCCCGCCACCAGCACGAGATCGAAGTCCCGCTCCGAGGGCAGGAACAGCGCCAGCGCCAGGGCCACCAGGCAGAACAGGCCGGCTGACGCCGCCACGACGATGCGCTCGCGGGCGTCCATTGCCCTCGCTCTGCGCGCTCGGGCCTCCCCAACCAACTTCTCGGCCAGCATCACCTGGCCCCATCGTCCGCGCATGGGGGGGCTCCGGAGGCCCCGCGCTGAAATTGCATCGGTTGACCGGGCGAATGCTGCAGGCCTCCGGCAGGGTTTGTCGCGCAGCGGACGGAAATTGCACTGTGACGGCGACGCAAAGCGGATGCAGGGCCGGCCGGCGACTCGCGCGCCGACGACGCGTCATCCAGCCCGGCGCTGCTCGACGACGTCCGCCCGGCCCCCTCGACCCCACACCCGGCCGCGGGGCGGGCGGCTCCTAGACTCCGTGCGATGCTGGCCGCCGAGATCCGCGAGCGCTTCCTGGCGTTCTTCGAGGACCGCGGGCACCGGCGGATGCCCTCCGCCTCGCTCGTGCCGTCCTCGTTCGACCCCACCGTGCTGCTCACCACCGCCGGCATGCAGCCCTTCAAGCCGTTCTTCCGCGGCGAGGAGGAGCCGCCCGCCAAGCGCCTGACCTCGTGCCAGAAGTGCTTTCGCACCACCGACATCGAGAACGTGGGCCTGACCCATCGGCACCTCACGTTCTTCGAGATGCTCGGCAACTTCTCGATCGGGGACTACTTCAAGCAGGGCGCGGTGGAGCTCGCGCTCGAGCTCTCGACCCAGGGGTTCGGGTTCCACTCCGAGGACATCTGGATCTCGGTCTTCGGGGGCGACGAGGAGCTCGGCCTCGGCCCCGACGAGCAAGCGATCGAGTGCTGGCGCGCCGTCGGGGTGCCGGCGGAGCGGATCGTGCAGCTCGGACGCGACGACAACTTCTGGCAGTCCGGCCCCACCGGGCCCTGCGGCCCCTGCAGCGAGCTCTACCTCGACAGGGGCCCCGCCTTCGGGCCCGAGAGCGATCGCCCGGGCGACGACACCGAGCGCTACCTCGAGTTCTGGAACCTCGTCTTCATGCAGTACGAGCTGCAGCCGGACGGCTCACTCCCGGAGCTGCCCGCGCAGAACATCGACACCGGCATGGGCCTCGATCGCATGGCCGCGGTCCTCCAGGACGTCGAGTCCGTATACGAGACGGACCTGTTCGGGCCGCTGATCGAGCTCGGCGAGGAGCTCTCGGGGCGCCGCTACGGGCAGGACTTCGCCACCACCCGCGCGCTTCGCATCCTCGCCGACCACGGCCGCGCGGCCACCTTCCTCATGTCCGACGGCGTGGTGCCGTCGAACGAGGAGCGCGGCTACATCCTGCGGCGCATCCTTCGGCGCGCGATCCAGCAGGGACACGTGCTCGAGATCGGCGACCCGTTCGTGGTCCGGCTCTGCGAGCGCGTGACCGAGGTCATGGGGGAGGCCTACCCGGACCTGAAGCGCCGCTGGCCAACGATCGAGCGCTGGGGCCACGCGGAGGAGGAGAGCTTCGGCCGCACGCTCGAGCAGGGCGAGAAGCTGCTCGCCGAGGTCGCGGCGCGGGCACGCGAGGCCGGCACCTCCTGGGTGCCGGCCGATGAGGCCTTCAAGCTGCACGACACCTTCGGCTTCCCCTACGAGATGACCAAGGAGCTGCTCGCCGAGGAGGGCCTGTCGGTGGACGACCAGGGCTTCGAGGAGCTGATGGAGCGCGCCCGCGAGACGTCCCGGCAGGGGTCGTCTCGCACCCGCTCCCGCGCGGAGGCGAGTGCGGACGTGCACGTGGGCCACGAGGACGTGATGCGCTTCGCAAAGGAGGCCGGCTTTCGCACGCGCTTCGTCGGCTACGAGACGATCGAGGCGCAGACCGTGCTGCGGGTGGCCGAGCGCGCCGACGGCTGGGTGCTGGCAAAGCTGGAGGAGTCGCCCTTCTACCCCGAGGGGGGCGGCCAGGTCTCGGACTCGGGGGTGGTCGAGACGCCCTCCGGTCGTGCCCGGGTGGTGGACGTGTACCGGCTCGGCGACGACCAGGCGCTCGCCCTCGAGCCCCTCGAGGGCGAGATCGGAGCGGGGGAGAGGGCGACCGCCTCCGTCGAGCGCGCGCGCCGGCTGGCGACGATGCGAAACCACACCGCCACCCACCTGCTCCACGCGGCGCTGCGCCGGCGGCTGGGCGACCACGTTCGCCAGGCCGGCTCCTACGTGGGGCCGGACAAGCTGCGCTTCGACTTCACGCATGGCCAGCGGCTCTCCGACGAGGAGCTGCGAGACGTGGACGAGGCGATCGGCGGCTGGCTCGCCGCCAGCCGCCCGGTGCACGCGATCGAGACGACCCGCGCGGAGGCCGAGGCGCTCGGCGCGATCGCGCTGTTCGGCGAGAAGTACGGCGACTGGGTGCGCATGGTCGAGATCGAGGACGTGTCGCGCGAGCTCTGCGGCGGGACGCACGTGGGCGCCACGGCGGAGATCGGCCTGCTCGACATCACGGCCGAGACCTCCAGCGCCTCCAACGTGCGGAGGATCGAGGCGGTCACGGGAGCTGCCGCGGCGGAGCTGTTCCGCGAGCGCAGCGCTCGGCTCGCCGAGATCGCCACGCTCCTGCGGGTGCCCGAGCAGGAGGTGGTGCGGGCGGTGGAGCGGCTCGGCGCGCGCGTCAAGGAGCTGGGGAGGACGCCGAAGCGCGGCCCCGACCGCGATGCGGCCGAGGCGCTCGTGGCGGGCGCGGAGGAGCTGGCGGGGATCCGCGTAGCGGTCGATGCGGTGGAGGTCACCGACGCCAAGGAGATGCTCGCGCTGTCCGACGCCGTGCGCCAGCGGCTGGGCGACTCGGCGGTGGTGCTCGGCTCGGCGTCCGGCGGCCGGGTTCAGCTCGTGGCGAACGTGGCTCCGGCCGCGGTGGAGCGCGGAGTGAAGGCCGGTGAGGTCGTGCGGGTGGCGGCGCAGGCGGCGGGCGGCGGAGGCGGCGGCCGGGACACGATGGCGCAGGCCGGCGCCCGCGATCCGGAGAAGCTGCCCGAGGCGCTCGCGGCCGCGCGGGCCGCGATCCAGGCCGCGCTCGGCTGATGCCACGGATCCTGGCGCTCGACCACGGGTCCGCGCGCTGCGGCTGCGCGGTCTCCGACCCGAGCGGCACGCTCGCCACGCCGCTGCCGGCGGTGGAGCGTCCGGAGACGAAGAAGGGGCTCTTGCGGATTGTGCGGCTCGTGGAGGAGCAGGAGGCCGAGCGGGTGGTCGTTGGGCTGCCGCTCACGCTCCGCGGGGAGGAGGGCGAGCAGGCGGGCCGCGCCCGAGCGTTTGCCGAGGCGCTCGAGCGGAGAGTGTCTGTCCCGGTGGATCTGCACGACGAGCGCCTCACCACGAGGCTCGCCGAGCGCACCGGGGGAACTGAGGATGCGGATTCGCGGGCCGCCGCGCATCTGCTCGAGAGCTATCTCGCCGGACAGCGACCGTGAGCCAGGGACCGCCGCCCGTGCCGGGCGAACGCACACCCGAGGAGAGGGAGGCCGCGCGCCTGGAGCGGGAGGCACGCCGGGCGGCGCGCGCGGGCAAGAGGCCGCCCCAGGAAGCGGGCGCGAAGGCGCTGTTGAAGCGGGCGGGGGCGAAGGCGCCGCCGCGGCGGGACGCACCGCCGCCACAGCCGCCGGCGGGCGAGGAGGCGCCGCCGCACCGGGACGCCGCGGGTGCGCCGCCGGCGTGGGTGGAGGCGCCGCCGCCGC
>DASQNF010000263.1:0-1916 GCA_035645115.1 Thermoleophilaceae bacterium
CGCCACGTGCGCAAGCTGGCCGAGAACCTCGCGGTGCAGGGCCTCGACGTGCACGTGCTCGCGCGCGGGCGCGAGGAGGACCCGGCCGAGGACGACGCGGGCGGGGTGCTGATCCACCGCGTGCTCGAGCCCGAGCGGCCCCGCGACCTGGGCGAGTTCGTGGCGTGGATAGAGCACATGAACTCGGACATGCTCGCAGCGGGGGTCGAGGTGGGGGACCGCTACGACTTCGACGTCGTCCACGGCCACGACTGGCTCGTGGCGAGCGCCGGCGACCACCTCGCGAAGCGCTTTCGCGCGCCGTTCGTGGTCACGATCCACGCCACCGAGTACGGCCGCCACCAGGGCTGGGTCGACAAGCACCCGCAGTCCTACATCCACGGCGTCGAGCGCTGGATGGCGAACCGCGCCGAGCGCGTGATCACCTGCTCGTCCTACATGCGCGAGCACGTCTCGGACGTCTACGGCCTGGAGGAGGCTCGGCTGGCTGTGATCCCGAACGGGATCGACCCCTCAGAGCTGGTGCCTGTGGACGACCTCGACACGCTGCGCGGCCGCTTCGCCCGGCCCGACGAGAAGCTGGTGCTGCTGGTGGGCCGGCTCGTGTACGAGAAGGGCTTCCAGCTCGCGCTCGAGGCGCTGCCCGGGCTGATCGAGCGGGTGGGCAAGGTGCGCTTCCTGGTCGCCGGCTCGGGGACGGCCGAGCTTGAGCTGAGGCAGCAGGCAAGCGAGCTCGGGCTGGACGCGCACGGCACCTTCCTCGGCTGGATCGGCGACGACGTGCTGCACTCGCTCTACCGGATCGCCGACCTGACCGTGGTGCCCTCGATCTACGAGCCGTTCGGGCTCGTGGCGCTGGAGGCGATGGCCTCCGGTTGCCCCTGCCTGGTTGCGGACACCGGTGGCCTGCGCGAGGTGGTGCCAAACGAGGACGTGGGCCTGCGCTTCCGCTCGCGCGACCCGCGCTCGCTGGCCACGATGGCGGAGCGCCTGCTCACCGACAGCGCGCTGCGCGAGCGGCTCGTGGCGGAGGCGTCCGAGCACGTGCTCAGCTTCGACTGGGCCGACGTCGCTCGCCAGGTGGCGAGCGTCTACCGCGAGCTCAGCGCCGCGCCGGTCGGCGTCCGCTGAGCGGGCGGGGCCGAGACGGCACCGCCGGCCTAGCTCCAGCGCAGCCGGCTGGGCGCCTCGCGCATGCGGACCAGCCGGGCGGGTACGCCGGCCACTACGGCGTTCGCCGGCACGTCCTTTGTGACCACCGCGCCGGTGCCGATCACGGCGTTGTCGCCCACTGTCACGCCGCGCAGGATGCAGGCCCCGTAGCCGATCCAGACGTTGCTGCCCACGCGTACTGCGCGCTTGTAGATCCCCTGGAGGCGGATCGGGCGCTCGACCTCGACGATGCCGTGGTCGAAGTCGATCAGCATCACGCGGTCGGCGACCACGCACTCGCGCCCGATCGACACGTGCTCGAACGACGAGATCGTGCATTCCTGGCCGAGCACCGTCTTCGCGCCGATCGAGACCGTGCCCTCGTGGCTGCGGATCTTGCAGCCGCGGCCGACCCAAGACCAGCGCCCGAGCTCGATCGTCGCACCCGAGCCGGCCTGGAGCGCGCAGCCCGGGCCGACAAAGGCGAGCCCGTTCAGGCGAAGGCGCTTACCGAGCCGCAGCTTCCACGCGCCGAGCCGCAGCAGCAGCCGGCCGTACTTCGCGTTCAGCATCCCGCGCGCGCGCAGGAACCGGATCAGCGCCCGGAGCCCGCCCTGGAGCGGCGGCGGGGGCCCGCGCAGCTCCGGCGGCAGGTCCGACGGCGGCGCCGCGATCGGCTCGGTCGCGCCCTCCATGGCGCGCATGGTAGGCGGGCCGCGATGTCCGACAACCGGACGGCGTGCGAGTCTGCGCGCGTGGATTCG
>DASQNF010000264.1:0-30359 GCA_035645115.1 Thermoleophilaceae bacterium
GTTGCCGAGCTTCGCCGAGATCAGCTCCGAGAGCTCCGGTGAGATCGCGTGCTCCAGCACCTCGGCCTCCTCGTGCACCCGGTCCCACGGCATTCCGAGCGCCTCAGCCAGGTAGAGCTCGAGCAGGCGGTGGTGGCGCACCACCTCGAGCGCCACGCGCTCGCCGGCGCGAGTGAGACGGACGCCGTGGTAGGGCTCGCGCGAGGCGAGGCCCATCGCCTCGAGTCGCTTGACCATCGCGGACGCCGACGCCGGGGAGACCCCGAGCCGCTCCGCGAGCGCGGAGGTCGAGACCGGGGCCTGGCTGCGCTGGGCGAGCGTCCAGATCGCCTTGGCGTAGTCCTGGACCGCGATCGACACCTCGGGCAGGCTGTCCGGGCGCGCGGCCATCAGATCGAGATCGCCAGACCGGTCAGGTACATCACCGCGAGGCCGACGAGCACGCCGGCGACGGCGAGCGGGTGCAGCAGCCGCCCGGCGTCGTCACGTGCGTGCGGGGCGATCTGGACCACGACCTGCGCGATCGCCCCCGCACCGATCCCGAACATCAGCGCGGCCAGGCTCGGGTGGAACGCCGATGCGCCGATCCAGGCGCCCAACACTGCCGGCGCGCCGGCTAGAACGCCGAGGCCCACCAGGCGGCCGAGCCGCGCACGTCCCTCGCGCGCCACCGGCGCGACGATCGCGAGGCCCTCGGTGGTGTTGTGGAGGGCGAAGCCCACCACCAGCGTGGCGCCGAGCGCGAGCGAGCCGACCGCGTAGGCGGAGCCGATCGCGAGGCCCTCACCCAGGTTGTGGAGACCGATACCGAGCGCCACGAGGAACGCCGCGTGATAGCCCAGGCCGGCGCCCGTTGCGGGGGCGCCGCCCACCAGGCGCTCGCGGCGCCCGCCGAGCCAGCTCTCGACGGCGGAGAGCACGAGATAGGCAGCAGCCGCACCGAGCCAAACGAGCCCGGCCCCGCCGAGCGCCTCCGGGCCCGTGCCCGCGAGCTCGGTTCCCTCGAGCAGGGCGTCGATGCCGAGAAAGGCGAGCAGCCCGATCGTGAACGCGAGCAGGAAGCGCATCCAGCGGGCGTCCACGCCGCGGATCCACGGCAGCCAGAGCATCCCGATCGCCACCGGGATAACGCCCACGTAGAGGCCGATCAGCGCCATCAGCCCGTAGAAGCCGGCGTCGGCGTCGGGCGTCTCCGCGGCGGCGTCGATCGCGTGCTCGACGGTGGCGCCCGTAGCGGTGAGCAGCACGAGCTCGTACGTCTGGCCCTCGATCCAGGGATAGGCCACGTCGATGCGCGAGCCGCCGAGCCGGCCGACCTCGTCCTCCGACTGGGTGAACGACGCGAACCCGTCGTTCACGATCACTTGCCTGACCTCGACCGGGTCGGCGCCGTCGTTGCGGACGTGCAGCTCGATCTGGCCCGGCTCGAGGACCGTGCGCTCCACGGCCAGCTCCTCCTGCGGCACGCCGATGCGGTCGAGGCCGGGCGCGTCGAGGGCCACGAACAGCCCCACGGCCAGGGCAAGCACGACGAGCGGCACGAGCCCGGCGAGCCAGCCGGGCGTGCGCCGCCGGGCGGCGGTGGCCGCCTCCATCAGCCGCTCGCGTCGAGGAGCCGCCTCATTCGACGACCTCGAAGAAGCCCATCCAGCCCAGCTCCGCGAACTCGCTCACGTGGGCGTGGAACATGTACTTGCCGGGATACGGGAAGCGCAGCTCGAGCACGCCGCGCTCGCCCTGGCCCTGGACGACGGTGTCGGTGAAGTCGCGCGGCTCGAGGCGGGTGCCGGTAGGGAAGTAGTCGAAGAAGTTCGCGTGCACGTGGAACGAGTTGACGAGGTCAAACTCGAGCACGTTCACCAGGTAGATCCGCACGAGCTCGTCGCGCTTGACCCTCACCGGTCGCGCCATGTACTCGAACGCGACCGTGTTGACCGCGTAGACCTCGTTCGCGCGGTCGAAGTTCGTGTCGAACCCGTTCATCACCATCACGAGCTCGTCGGCGGGCGGGCGGCCGTCCTTCGGGTCGATCACGAAGGCGCCGTAGAGCCCCTTCGCGATGTGCTCGGCCAGCGGGGTGGAATGGCAGTGGTAAAGGTGCAGCCCGAAGGGAGTGGCGTCGAACTCGTAGACGGTCGACTTGCCGGGGGCGACGTTGCCGGCCCCCAGGCCCGGCACGCCGTCGGAGAGGTCGCGATGGATGCCGTGGAAGTGGATCGTGTGCGGGTGCTCGGAGCCGTTCACGAAGCGGATCCGCAGCCGCTCCCCCTCGCGCGCCCGCAGGGTCGGGCCCGGCACGCGCCCGTTGTAGACCCAGGCCGGGTACTTGACGCCGGGCGCCACCTCGATCTCCTTGTCCTCCGCCACGAGCTCCCACTCGCGCACGCCCCCCACCATGCGCCCGTGGTCGAAGTCGCGCAGCATCTCCTGCGGGTCGAAGCCATTGACCGCCGGATCCACCGATCCGACGGCGCCGAGATGGGCCGCCGCGCGGTGCGCGCGCAGGTCGTCGGCCACGGTCTCCGCCGCCGCCGCGGCGCCCGCTCCTCCGTGCACGGCGGTGCTCGGGACCAGCTCGTGCAGCACCGGCAGTGCGGCCCCGGCGGCCGCCGCGCCGCCGAGCAGCCTGCGGCGGGAGAGTTTGTGTTCGTCGGAATCCAAGTGAAGCGCGTTGTCGTTTCAGGTTTAGGCTCATCTAAAAGTATCATGGAGCGGTGATCGCGGTCAGCGAATACGAATTGCTCTGCGAAGCGGCCGGATTGGTCGACCGCTCCGCCCGCGCCAAGTTCATCGTCCGGGGAAGCGAGGGCGCGGACTTCCTCCAGGGGCAGGTCTCGAACGACGTCGAGGCGCTCGTCCCCGGGACGGGCTGCTACGCGACGGTGCTCAATCACAAGGGCAAGCTGCGAACCGACCTGCGCATCCTGCGCGGCGAGGGATTCTTCTGGCTCGACACCGAGGCGATCGGGCACGCCGTGGTGCGGCACCTGCTCGAGACCTACTCGCTCGGCCGCGATGTCCAGTTCGAGGACGTGACCGAGGAGCGCGCGATCCTGTCGCTGCTGGGCCCCGCGGCGCGCGAACGGCTCGACGCCGCTCCGCCCGAGGAGGAGCACTCGTGGGTCGAGGGCGGCCACGGCATGTACGTGGCCACCGACCTCGGCGTCGACGTGATCTGCGAGCCGGGCACGGAGCTCGGGGTGGAGCCGGTGTCGGAGGAGGCGGCCGAGTGCCTGCGGATCGAAGCGGGCCGTCCGCGCCTCGGCTACGACATGGACGCCGACACGATCCCCCAGGAGGCCGGCATCAACGAGCGCGCGGTGTCCTTCACCAAGGGCTGCTACGTCGGGCAGGAGACCGTGGCGCGCCTGTTCTACAAGGGCAAGCCGAACAGGCAGCTGCGCGGGCTGCAGCTGGCGGAGCCCGCCAAGCGCGGGGCCGAGATCCTGCTCGGTGAGAAGCCCGTCGGGCGGCTCGGCTCCACCTGCGTCTCCCCCACGCTCGGCCCGATCGCGCTCGCGCTGGTGCGGCGCGAGGCGCCACCGGGGACGCGCGTGCTGGTGGGCGGCGCCGAGGCGGAGGTGGTGGAGCTTCCGTTCGAGCGCGCCTGAGGCAGATGGGTGCGGCCAGTGCGGCCGCGTTCAGCCCGGGCTCGACGCATCGAGCGGCTCGGTCCTGTTCGGGTAGCGTCCACCTCGTGGGGACGAGCGTGCGCAGCCTTGCCGGCGTGGCCGTGGCGGCGCTGCTCGTGGCCGGTTGTGGCGAGGACGACTTCGCGAACGAGCCGCGCGCGCCGGTGCGTGTGGAGCTCACGGGGGTGATCCAGGAGGACAAGGTCACGGTCTCGCCCGCCAAGGTCGGCGCCGGGCCGATCCTGATCACGATCTCGAACCAGACCGAGCGGGCGCGCACGATCACGCTCGAGGGCGGTCAGGTGAGGGAGCAGGTGGGGCCCGTGAGGCCGCTCGAGGCGGAGACGATCACGAAGACGCTCGAGCCGGGCGAGTACGAGGTGCGCGCCGGCTCCCCGCGGGCGGTCCGGCGCGAGATCGAGCCGGCCGTGCTTTCGATAGGCAGGCAGCGCAGGGCTTCGAACGACGAGCTGCTGCTGCCGTAGTCAGAGCGCCAGCTGGTCCAAGCCGCCTTCCGGGTCGGCCTCGGCTTCGGGATCGGCCCGAGCCGCCGGGGCCGCCGCCACCGCCGCATCGGCCGCCGTGGCCAGGCCGCCCGTCGGCGCCGCGGACGGCTCTCCGCAGCGCACCAGGGCGTCGACCTCGTCGAGGTGCGCTCTCACGCGGCCCGCCATCGCCTCGACCAGCTCGTAGGCCTTGCCGATGCTCGTGGTGGCGCCGGTGAGCTGCTGCTTGACCTTGCGCTCCTCGGCGAGCGCCGCCAGTGCGCGCTCGACCGTGTCGCGCACGGCCCCGGCGTCGATGCCCTCGCCGTCGTCGCGCTTCATGAGCACGCGCGCACGGGCCAGCCGGTAGGCGAGCTCGAGCGGGAGTGTGCCCGCCTCGGGGTCGAGCGCGACCACGAGCTTGTCGCCGTTGTACTCGCGCAACGGCTGGAGCGCCGCCGGCAGCTCGGCCTCGGTGGGCACCACCAGCACCGCGAAGTCCGCGCTTCGCTCGGCCATCGCACAGTCGAGCTCCGACAGCGCGCCCGGCTTTGAGAGCCGCCGGTCCTTGGCCTCGAACACCACCCGGCCTCGCGCCGGGCCGCGGGCGGCGTCGAGCGAGACGACCACGTCGCCTACCTTGCCGGTGGCCTCCTTGACGTCGCCCACGGCCTCGGCGACGTCGCCCTGCGCGATCGCGATGGCGTCGAGGGCATCGGCCACCCCCTCCTCGAAGGTGCGCCCCTTGGCGGTGCCGCGCTCGCGCTCGGCCTCGACCTCCTCGAGCTTCTCCTTCTCGTGGCGCAGCCCCTGGAGCTGTTTCTCGAGCTCGGCGAGCCGATCGAGCAGGGCGCGCTGCGTGGCGTCCGAGCGGTTGGCCGCGGCGTTGATCGAGCGGATCGCCTCCGCCTTGAAGTCCGCCAGCGGGTTGCGCCCGTCGGACGCGGAGAACTGGCGCACGAGGTCCTCCCGCGACTTGGCGAGCGTCTCGGTCATCGCCTCGCGGACACGGTTCTGCACAGAGACCGCGCTGCCGTCCCCGAAGCGCCGCTCGAGCTCCTTTGCCAGGCGGCCGTCGTCCTCGCCGAAGACCGCCGCGAACTGCTCCTCGAAGTACTCGGCGATCGTGCGCGCCTTGTCGGCGAACTCGCGCTGGACGTCCTTCGAGGCCCGCTCGAACTCGGTCTTGACGAACTCGGCGTTGGCGGCCGCCTGCTCACGGTCGAGCACGCGCGCGCCGATCTCCAGGGCGTCCTTCACGACCCGGACGGGGTCCTCGCCGTTCTGCTCGCGCTCGCGCACGAGCCGCACGACGCACTCGTCCTCCACCACGAGGCCGTCGACCGCCAAGCGGTCGCCGATCGTCCTGACGTGTGGATGTCTGAGCGGTGTCGCGGCTTCCATGTCGAGCGTCCAGTCCCACCGTAGGGGCGCGACCTGACGGAACGGCGGCCGATCGGCGCCGCCCGGCTGCCGCCGTCGCGCGGTGCGCCTGGCGTCGTGCGCCCCGCCGCGAGCGCGTATCCTCCCGCGCCCCCCTTTGGAAGAGACCGCGGAGGACCCGATTCCCGATGGCCGTTGACGTGAGCAAGGTGACCGAGCTGGAGGTCGAGCCCGGCACCCTGCCCGAGACGATGGCCGCCTGGGTGATCCGCGAGGAGCGCTTCGGCGAGCCCCGCGACGCCTTCCAGCTCGAGCAGATCGAGGTGCCGGAGCCGGACGCCTTCGAGGTGATCGTGCGCGTGATGGCGGCGGGGGTGAACTACAACAACGTATGGGCCGCGCTCGGCGAGCCGGTGTCGGTGATGCGCTACGGCGACCACCCCGAGCACGGACACCACATCGGAGGCTCGGACGCCTCGGGGGTGGTATGGAAGGTCGGCCCCGGGGTCACGCGCTGGAAGGCCGGCGACGAGGTGGTGATCCACTGCAACATCGCCTCCTACGAGGACCCGGAGGTGCACGGCCTCGACCCGCTGGCCGCACCGAGCCAGATGATCTGGGGCTACGAGACCACCTGGGGCTCGTTCGCCCAGTTCACGAAGGTCCAGGCGCAGCAGCTGCTGCCGAAGCCGGCGAGCCTGAGCTGGGACGAGGCGGCCTCCTACGGGCTCGTCTACTTCACCGCCTACCGGATGCTCATCACCCGCTGCAACATCCAGGCGGGGGACCGCGTCCTGATCTGGGGCGCCGCCGGGGGCCTCGGCGTGTTCGCCACGCAGATCTGCGCGATGGCGGGCGCCCACGCCGTCGGGGTGGTCTCGAGCGCCGGCAAGGGCGAGCTCGTGAAGCAGCTCGGGGCGGTCGACTACATCGACCGCGGCGAGTTCGCGGGCATGATGCGCCGCGGCGGCGAGTCGCCCGAGGAGGAGAAGGAGCGCTTCGCGGTCTCCCGCGCGTTCTCGACGCGCGTCAAGGAGATCCTCGGCGCCCAGCCCGACATCGTCTTCGAGCACGTGGGCAAGGCCACCTTCCCGACCTCGGTGTTCACGGTCAAGCCGTTCGGCAAGGTCGTGATCTGCGCGGGCACCACCGGCTACAACCTCGACTTCGACGTGCGCTACCTGTGGATGCGCCAGAAGCAGATCATCGGCTCCCACTTCGCGAACGCATATGAGTGCAACAAGGCCAACGAGCTGATCGACGCCGGCCGGATCCGCCCCGTTCTGTGGCGCACGCTCGGCTTCGAGGGGGTGCCCGAGGCCCACCAGCTGATGCGCGACAACCAGCATCTCGGCAAGATCGCGGTGCTGGTGGGCGCCGAGGAGGAGGGCGCCGGCAAGACGGCGGACGGGCCCGGCGCGATCCGGGCGGAGGTGGGCGCATGATCCTGGTGGAGATCCGCTGGGTCGCCAATCCGTTCCGGGGCGAGAAGTTCGGCGAGGGCTGGGTCTCCGCGGCCGAGGCCATGCTCGACTATGGCGCGACCCAGTGGTCCTTCTGCCGGGCTCGCGACGGGCGGCTCGACTTCGTGCAGACGGGGCTCTTCCCGTCGAAGGCGCACTTCGAGCGCTACTGGTACTCCGAGGGGATCGCCGAGCGGCGCGTGGAGCTCTCGGGCTACTACCAGATCCCGGTCCTGCCGACCTACTGGGAGGTGCTCGGGGCCGGGGAGGCGCTCAGCTCTCTTCCAGCGGAGCCATCGTGAGCCCGGCGCCCTTCAGCTGCTCCCAGTAGTGCTCCGCGGTCTCCCTCGGACCGCTCCAGACGATCGCCTGGCCCGAGTTGTGGATGATGTTCGCGTAGGCCATCCCCTGGTCGTAGCCAACGCCCGGCAGCACGCTCGAGAGCGCAAACGCCACGCCCTCGAAGGTGTTGTGGTTGTCGTTCAGCACGATGATGCGCCAGTTGCCCGCGAGGCCGCTGCCGGGGCCCTCCACACGCGGCCGCTCCACCGTCACGGGGGTCACGGCGCGGCCCGCTTTCGCCAGTAGCGCTCGAGCCCCGCATAGAGCTGATCGGGCGGCGCCGCCTGCTCGAAGGACTCGACGGTCGCGGGATCGGTCGAGTGGCTGAGGCGGCTCTCGATCCAGGCGATGAAGCGCTCCTCCCCGTGCAAGCGGGCACGGTCCGCCGACTCGGTGAGCGCGCAGCGGATCGCGTGCAGCTGTTCGGCCACGTCGGTGACCTGGCCGAAGTGGGTGAGGCAGAGCGACTGCGGGTTCCAGCTTGCGACCGTGTGCAGCGAGTCGAGCCACGCCTCGAGGTCGATGTCGGGCGGCGGCGTGGGCGCGAGCGTCTGGGTGTAGGGCGGGATGCGAACGCCGGCCACGTCGCCCACGTATGCGTCGCCGGAGTCCTCGTGGAGGTAGCAGACGTGGTGTGAGGCGTGGCCGGGCGTGTACGCGACCCGAAAGCCCTCAACGATCTCCCCGCCGACCAGCGAGCTGATCCGCTCCGGCGCCACCGGGGCCACCTCGCCCCAGAGCTCCTCCATGTGGTTGCCGTAGAGGCGCTCCGCGCTAGCGAGCAGCTTCGCCGGGTCGACCAGGTGCGGGGCGCCGCGCTCGTGCACGTAGACCCGGAGCTTCGGGAAGCGCCGGCAGAGGACCCCCGCGGCGCCCGCGTGATCGAGATGGATGTGGGTGAGCAAGAGGGCACGCGGCTCGACGCCGCCGAGCCGGTCGATCAGCGTGTCGAGACACGACGCCGGTCCCGGATCGACGATCACTCCGTCGAGGGCGAAGGCGCAGATGACCCGGTCGCGGCCCAGGTGCAGCACGTCTATGGCTCGAACCACAAGGGCCCGACCATACAATCCATTCGATGCACCGTCTTCCCGAGCGCGACCAGCCGTGGGTCATGCGCACGTACGCGGGCCACTCCACGGCGCGGGAGTCGAACGCGCTCTACCGGACGAATCTCGCCAAGGGCCAGACGGGACTGTCGGTGGCGTTCGACCTGCCCACGCAGACCGGCTACGACCCCGACCACGAGCTGTCGCGCGGCGAGGTCGGCAAGGTGGGCGTCTCGATCGCGCACAAGGGCGACATGCACGCGCTGCTCGACGGCATCCCGCTCGACGAGATGAACACGTCGATGACGATCAACGCCACGGCCGCATGGCTGCTCGCGCTCTACATGACCGTGGCCGAGGAGAACGGGATCGCGCGCGGCGCGCTCCAGGGCACGACCCAGAACGACATCATCAAGGAGTTCCTCTCGCGCGGGACCTACGCGTTCCCGCCCGAGCCCTCGATGCGCCTGGTGGCCGACACGATCGCCTTCACCATCGACGAGGTGCCGAGGTGGAACCCCGTCAACATCTGCTCCTACCACCTGCAGGAGGCGGGCGCGACGCCCGTCCAGGAGATCGCGTACTCGATGTCCACGGCCGTGGCGGTGCTCGACCGCGTCCGCTCCCGGGTGCCCGACGAGACCTTCCCGCGGGTGTTCGGGCGCATCTCGTTCTTCGTCAACGCCGGGATCCGCTTCGTCGAGGAGCACGCGAAGCTGCGCGCGATGGGCCGAATCTGGGAGGAGCTCGGCCGCGAGCGTTACGGAGTGGACGACGACCGGCTGCTGCGCTTCCGCTACGGCGTGCAGGTGAACTCGCTCGGCCTCACCGAGGCGCAGCCCGAGAACAACATCATCCGGATCGTGCTCGAGGCGCTCGGCGTGACCTTGGGCCGCGGCGCCCGCGCCCGCGCGCTGCAGCTCCCGGCCTGGAACGAGGCGCTCGGGCTGCCGCGCCCATGGGACCAGCAGTGGTCGCTGCGGATCCAGCAGATCCTCGCCTACGAGACCGACCTGCTCGAGTACCCCGACCTGTTCGAGGGCTCGAAGGTGATGGACGGGCTTGTGGACGAGCTCGCCGGGGGCGCCCGTGCGGAGATGGCCGTGGTGGCCGAGCAGGGCGGCGCGGTGGCGGCGGTGCCCTACATGAAGACGAGCCTCGTGGAGTCCCACCGCGAGCGCGTGCGCCGGATCGAGGCCGGGGAGCTGTGCGTGGTCGGCCAGAACGTCTACACCGAGGCGGAGCCCTCGCCGCTCCAGGAGGGCGAGGACGGCGGCATCCTGAAGGTCGACCCGGCGGTCGAGCAGGGGGCGATCGCGGCGCTCGAGGCGTGGCGGGCGAGCCGTGACGAGGCGGCGGTGGCGCGCGCCCTCGACGAGCTCCGAGCTGCCGCGGCCGATCCCGAGCTGAACGTGATGCCCGCCACGCTGGCCGCGGCCCGTGCCGGCGCCACCACCGGCGAGTGGGCGGGCGCGCTGCGGGAGAGCTTCGGCGAGTACCGCGCGCCCACGGGGGTGGGCGAAGCCGCGCCGGCGCGCGAGGACAGCGCCCTGATCGAGCTGCGCGAGCGGGTGGAGCGCGTCTCGGAGGCGCTCGGTCGCCGGCTGAAGATGCTGGTGGGCAAGCCGGGGCTCGACGGCCACTCGAACGGCGCCGAGCAGATCGCGGTGCGCGCGCGCGACGCCGGCATGGACGTGGTCTACGACGGCATCCGGCTGACGCCGGCCCGGATCGCGCGCGCAGCGGTGGACGAGGGGGTGCACGTGGTGGGCCTGTCGATCCTCTCGGGATCGCACGCGCAGCTGATCCCGGCGGTGCTGAGCGAGCTCGAGGACGCGGGAGCGGACATCCCGGTGGTGGTGGGCGGGATCATCCCCGCGAGCGACGCCGCGGCACTGCTGGAGGCGGGCGTCGCCCGCGTGTACACCCCCAAGGACTTCGATGTGAGCCGGATCATGGGCGACATCGTGGAGCTGGTGGCCGAGCGTCACCAGGTCACAGCGGTGTCCTAGCCCTCGATGGAAGGCGACCCCGAAGAGCTGGGCAGGCGGCTGCGCGAGCGCGACCGCTCGGCCGCCCCCGCGGCGCTCAACGTGATCGAGAACCGGGGTGACCGTGAGGCCGCCGCCGCGCTGCTCGCGGAGGTATCACCCGCCGCGCTGGGCGGGGAGGCCCCCGCCCACCTCGTTGGAGTGACCGGTCCGCCGGGCGTGGGCAAGTCGACGCTGCTCTCCGCCCTGACGGCCGAGTGGCGCCGGCGCGGCCTGACCGTCGCGGTGCTCGCGGTGGACCCCTCGTCCAAGCGCTCGGGCGGGTCGCTCCTCGCCGACCGCGCTCGGATCGAGCTCGACCCGCGCGACGACGGCCTGCTGATTCGCTCCACGGCCGCCGCCGGGCGGCTCGGCGGCCTGGCGCCCGCCACGCGCGAGGCGGCGGAGGCGCTCGCCGCCGCGTTCGACGTGGTGGTGGTCGAGACGGTAGGGGTCGGCCAGTCCGAGACCGACGTCGCGGACGTGTGCGACACGGTGGCGGTGGTCGTGCAGCCGGCCTCCGGCGACGTGCTGCAGTTCCTGAAGGCCGGGATCATGGAGGTGCCCGACATGCTCGTGGTGACGAAGGCCGACCTCGGCGAGCCCGCGCGGCGGGCCAGCGCTGAGCTCGCGCGGGCGCTGGCTGCGCTGGGCTCGCCCGACGTGCCGGTGACGGCGGTGTCCTCGATCCCGCCCGCCTCCGGGATCGAGGATCTCGCGGACCTCCTCGCGCGCCACCGCGAGCGGATCGACCTCGGCGAGCGCCGGCTGCGCGCCCGGCGAGCCTCCGCCCTGCGCGAGTTCACCGCCGAGTGCGGCGAGCGCGCGCTGCGGGCGCTCGGCGGGCCCAGGGAGGCGGAGCGCCTGCTGGCCGACGAGGACCCCACGGCGGGCGTGGTTGCGATGGTCCACGCGCTCCAGGCGCGCTCGTGAGCAAGCGCAGGCGCCGCGCCGCGGGGCCGGGACCCCGGGACCGGGGGGCGCGGCAGCCGGCTGAGGGCTCGCGGGCGGAACCGCCGGCCGCACGCGCGCGGGCCGACCGCCCGGCGGCGAACCCACGGGCTGGGCGCGCGGGCGGGCCAGCGGGGCGCGCGCCCGATAGGGCGCCTGCACGGGCCAAACCGAGGACGCCACAGCGCTCGGGTTGGAGCCTTAGGGTCCAGCTCGCCGTGCTCGTCGGGGTGTTCGCGACGGTCGCCGTGGTGGCCGAGCTCCTGGGTGCGGCCAACCTCGGGGTGGCATTGGGCGTCGGCCAGGTCGTCTTCGCGATCGTGGTGGTCTGGCTGCTGGCGAGGCGCTGAGGCGTCCCAGCGCCGCGGCTCAGGCGGGCCTTCGGGTGGAGCGCCCGGTCCCTTGAGAAGAGTCCCCCACGGCCAGGGCCAGCACCTCGAAGGGGGTCAGCCGGCGCCCATTGGCACGTCCGCGCCGGCGCATGGCTATCGACACCCGCTCGCCGGGCGCGGGTCGCTCGAAGTGAATCTCGATGCCGGTGAGCTCGAAATCGCGGGCCAGCCGCGCGGCGCGGTCGACCTCCTCCCAGCAACCGGCAGGCGGATGATCCACCGGCGGAACATTCGCCTCCATTGCTCCCTCTCTCGCTTGGCCTCGCTACCCCGCGGTAATCGGATTGGGGGAATCGATCTTGAGGTCCGGCGCGCGCAGCGGCCAGCAAACGCCCCCAAAGATGCTGTCCGAGCAGCCTGGCGCCGATGCTCATCGTGTGCGCGAACGTGACCGTGACAAGCGCGACCGTCCCGGCGCCGACGAGTCACTCGCCGTCTGGCATCGCTACAAGGCGAGCGGAGATGTGGGGCTGCGCAACCGCCTGGTGCTCACCTACCTGCCGCTGGTCAAGCACATCGCCTACAAGAAGCTGCGCGAGCTTCCGGCCTGCTGCGAGCTGGACGACCTGATCTCGGCGGGGATTTTGAGCCTCATGTCCGCCCTCGACCGCTACGACCCCGGCAAGGGCGCCGCGCTCGAGCCGTTCCTGTGGACCCGGATCCACGGCTCGGTTCTGGACGAGCTGCGCCGGCGCGACTGGGCGCCTCGCTCGCTGCGCCGTCTGGAGCGCGACCTCGCCGATGCGCGCACGACCTTCAACGACCTGCACAGGCGTTCGCCCACGCTGGACGAGCTGGCGGCAATGGTGAGCATGACGCCCACCGAGGTGCGCGACAAGGAGCGCGAGATCGAGCACTCGAGCCTCACCTCTCTGAACTCGCTGGTGCTCACCGAAGGCGAGCCGACCATGGAGCTCGTCGACACGCTCGAGGCCGAGGACGAGCGCACCGACCCGGAGCAGATGGCCGCGCGACAGGAGACGAAGGAGCAGTTCCGCCGAGGGTTCGGACAGCTCTCGGAGCGCGAGCGCGAGATCGCGATCCTGCTCTACGTCAAGGAGCTCACGATGCGCGAGGTCGGCGAGGTGATGGACGTCTCGGAGAGCCGCATCTCCCAGATTCACGGGCGCCTCAAGGCACGCGTCCGCGAGCTCGCGCAGGCCGAGTCGAGCCGCGCCGAAGCTGCCTGAGCGGGCGCCCGTCCCGGAGCCTCGGCCGGGGCCACCCGCGCTGACTACTCCGCGAGCGCCTCCACGCGCCACTCGCCGTCCTCGTTGCGCAGCTTCAGCGTGTCGCTCACGAGCGCCTGGCCGACCGCCTTGGTTCGCACCCTCACGTCGGCCCTGTCGGCCCTCACGTCGATGCTCGTCACCTCGATCGTCGGGCGTTCGAGGGCCTCCGAGGCTGAGCCGACCTGTCGCGCGCACCCGGCTCCTCCGGCTCGCTCGCGGGCGGCCGCTGTGAGGATGTCTCGGCAGATCCCGGCGAAGTCGCCGTCGCGGGTCGCGCGCTCGAGCTGGTCGACCACGGCCGCCACCTCGCGCGCGGGCCCGGTGGCCGGCTCGGGCTCGTCGTCCCCTCCCAGCGAGCAGCCCGCGGGGGCGAGGACGAGGGCGGCGGCCATAATGCACGCATGGAGGGATCGGCGCCGGAATCGCTCGGGACTCAGTCCAGCTGGCTTCGCTGCTATCGCTGCTGGTCGCAGACGCTCGAGGTCCAGCTTCACTACGAGGGCATACTGAAGGTCGACGCCGACACCGGCGAAGCCGTCGAGCCCGTGGAGGAGGTGCAGGAGGCCGTGGTGCAGTGCATGGACTGCCTGCACGACCAGCCCCACCTCGCGCTGACCTTCTACGAGGAGGAGGGGCGGCGTGTCTCGCGGATCGAGCCGGTGGAGGACCGCTGGGAGCGCATGATCACGGGCACGCCCTGGGTCGCCTCCTGCACGGTCACGGTCGAGGCCGACCAGGTCGAGTCCTGCTCGGGGCCCGAGGCCGCCGAGTCGCTGGCCTTCGCGGCCTTCGGCGATCACGGCACGCGCGAGTTCTTCACCCACGTGCGCTTCCACAAGCACGAGGAGGACCAGATCGTGATCCACATGCTCGTTGAGCTGTACGCGCGCTCGCCCGACGAGGCCACCGAGGTGATGAGCGAAGCCGCGCGCGGCGCGCTCGCCATCACCTCGCTCGCAGAGGAGTCGCGGCCGCCGGCGTCCTCAGGCGAGGAGCAGCACTAGGGCGCCGGTCAGGACGGCGCGGCGCCGACGCCCGCCACCCCGCGCGCGGTCAGCTCCGCGACCTGCGCCCGCGTCCGGCCGAGCTCGGCCAGGACCTCGGCCGTGTGCTCGCCGAGCAGCGGGGGCGGCGCCGCGCCGGCCGGGTCGGTCACTCCCCAGAGCGGCGATGCCACCAGCTCGAGCGGACCGGCGGTGGGGTGCTCGACGGTGTGCGTGGCGGGCCGGCCGGCCGCCGCGGCCGCGGCCAGGGCGTCCGGCACGTCGCGGACCTTCCCGCTCGGCACGCCGGCGGCGGCGAGCGCCGCCAGCCAGTCCTCGGCCGCGCGCTCGAGGAAGCGGCTCGCCAGCAGCGGCACGAGCACTGAGCGGTTCTCCACGCGCGCGGCGTTGGTGGCGAAGCGCTCCTCGGCCGGAAGGCCCTCGAGTCCCATCGCCGTACAGAGGGCGCGGAAGAGCCCGTCGTTCGCGGCGGCCACCGCGATCCGCCCGGAGCCGGCCGTCTCGAAGTCCTGGTAGGGGACGATGTTGGGGTGCGCGTTGCCGTGGCGCTCCGGCTCGCGCCCGGTCACGAGCGCGTTCTGGGCCACGTTCACGAGGCCGGCCAGCCCGGCGTCGAGCAGAGGCACCTCGATCCGCGCGCCCTCGCCTCCGTTCAGCGCGGCCAGTACCGCCGTGGCGGCGTGCAGGCCGGCGAGCACGTCCACGAGCGCCACGCCGACCTTGTAGGGCTGCCCGTCCTCGGGGCCCGTGATCGACATCAGCCCGGTCTCCGCCTGGGCCACGAAGTCGTAGCCGGGGCGCCCGGGCGGGTCGCGCTCGGAGCCGAAGCCGGTGATCGAGCAGTACACGACCCGCGGGTTGCGCTCCCGTACCTGCTCGTACCCCACTCCCAGGCGCGCGGCGCCGCCGACCTTGAAGTTCTCGATCACCACGTCCGCCCGGGCGCACAGCGCGAGCGCGAGCTCGCGCCCCTCCCGCTGCGACAGGTCGAGCGCGCAGGAGCGCTTGCCGCGGTTCACCGACAGGTAGTAGGCCGCCTCGCCGCCGGCGAACGGCGGGCCCCAGCCGCGCGTCTCGTCGCCGCCCTGGGGGCGCTCGACCTTGACCACGTCCGCGCCGAGGTCGGCCAGGACCATCGTGCAGTAGGGGCCGGCGAGCACGCGCGAGAGGTCGGCTACGCGAATGCCTGCGAGCGGGAGCGTCACGGCCCCGGAGCCTACGCGCGGGCGGCGCGCGCGCGAGCGCCGGGCCTTCACTGAGACGGGCGGCGACCAGCGGGAGCACTACGATGCACGCCGTGCCGGCCACCAGGAGGATCACGGCTCTCGAGTACCTCGCGCGCCCCTGCTCGGAGGAGCGGCGCCGGATCCGGCTGGGCGAGAGCGAGCTGCACGTGGACCTGCTCGAGGGCCTCGAGCCGCTGCTGGCCGGGCTCTTCCGCGCGATCGAATGACCCCCGGGTCCACCGGCGCCGACTTGGCGGTGGCCGCCCTCGAAAAGGCGGGCGTGGAGGTGGCCTTTGGCCTGCCGGGCGTGCACAACCTGGCGCTCTGGCGGGCGCTCGGCGAGTCCGGGATCAGGCTCGTGGGGGTGCGCCACGAGCAGACCGCCGCCTACGCGGCCGACGGCTATGCGCGGGCGAGCGGGCGGATCGGAGTGGCGATCACCACCACAGGGCCGGGCGCGGCGAACACGCTCGGCGCGGTGGGTGAGGCGTGGGCCTCGCGCTCGCCGATCCTCGTGATCGCCACCGACATCCCCACGACCGCGCGGCGTCCCGGGGTCTGGCGCGGGGTGCTGCACGAGGCCACCGACCAAGCCGCGATGTTCATGCCCGTGGTGAAGGAGGCCTACCGCGTGACGAGCGCGGGCCACGTGGGCTCGACGGTGGCGGCGGCGCTGCGCACCGCGCTCGCCGCGCCCTCGCGCCCGGTGTATGTGGAGATCCCCACCGACCTGCTGGCGGCGGAGGCGGACGCCCCATCGCGCCAGGCCCGGGGCGCCGGTTCCCCCGGCGCGGCCGGCGCTCGCTCGGCCCCGCGTGAGGAGCCGCTCGTCCGGGCGCTCGAGCTGCTCGAGCGCTCACGCAGCCCGCTGATCTGGGCCGGCGGCGGAGCGCTTCAGGCCGGCGCCGGCGAGGCCGTGGGCCGGCTCGCCGAGCGGCTCGTGGCGCCGGTGATCCTCACCTACTCGGCGCGCGGGATACTGCCCCCGGGGCACCCGTGCCTGGTGGAGGGCCCGCCGCACATTCCCGCGGTGGGGGCCCTCTGGGACGACGCCGACCTGGTGGTGGGGATCGGCACCGACTTCGACGCGATGATGACCCAGGGCTGGAGGCAGCCGCAGCCGCCGCATCTCGTGGCGGTCAACGTCGACCCCGCCGATGCCTCCAAGAACTATCGCCCGGACGTGCTGTTGGAGGCAGACGCCGCACGGGCGGCCGACCGGCTCGCCGAGCGGCTTTCCCCCCGCGGCGGCCACGACGCGCTCGCCACGCGCATCCGCTCGCTGAACCTGGAGATCCGCGCCGAGCTGGCACGCGCCGAGCCCGAGGCGAGCGACTTCCTCGACGCTGTCGAGGCCGCGTTGCCGGACGACGCAGTGGTGGTCAGCGACATGTGCATCCCGGGCTACTGGCTAGGCGGCTTTCACCGCGTCAAGGCGCCGCGCAAGTTTGCCTATCCGCTTGGCTGGGGCACGCTCGGCTGCGCGTTCCCCCAAGGGCTTGGGGCGGCGCTGGCCGGAGCGGGACCGGTGGTGAGCGTGTCCGGCGACGGAGGCTTCCTGTACGCGGCGGGTGAGCTGGCCGCCGCCGAGCAGGAGGACATCCCGCTGACGGCCGTGATCGTCGACGACGGCGGCTACGGGATGATCCGGTTCGACCAGGACCTGCACGGCCACCCGCGCGAGGGGGTGGACCTGCACAGCCCCGACTTCGTGGCGCTGGCCGCGGCGTTCGGGGTCCGGGCGGACATCGTGGAGGGGCTCGGCGAGCACTTCGCCGTTGCTCTCCGGGGGCACGTCGCGATGCGGGAGCCGACGGTCCTGGTGGCGCGCGCGGCGCTCGACCCGCCGCCCAACGTCTCGCCGCGCTGGTACCGGACGTGAGCGCGCCGGGGCGCGGCGGCTCCGGGGACCCCGAGGCTAGTCCCAGGCGAGCCGGAAGCCGGCATTGCCGGTGAGCTCCGCCACCTCCATCTGGGCCTTTTGCAGCTTGCCGGCGTAGTCCCAGTTCATCGACTGCCAGCGCGTGAACTGGTCGAGCACCCAGATGCCCGACTGGCGGCTGCCGTTGCCAGACTTCCCGTTGCCCCCGAACGGCAGGTGCGCCTCGGCGCCGCTCGTGGAGTTGTTCACCGACACCATGCCGGCGCTCACGCGCTCGCGGAAGCGGAACGCGTGGCGCGGGTTGGTGGTGTAGATCGCGCACGAGAGGCCGTAGCCGTGCCCGTTGGCGAGCTCCATCGCTTCGTCGAAGTCCGAGAAGCTCGCCACGCCCACGATCGGGCCGAAGGTCTCGGTGGAGTAGATCTCGTCGCCGGCCCGCACGCCGTCCACGATCGTGGGGTGGCAGTAGATCCCGGCGTCGGGGTCGCCGACGAAGCCGGCTCTTGGGTTGTCCGCGCCGATCCGCCCGCGGCCGCTCGAGCCGGAGACCGTATGGTGGTCGCGGATCAGCTCGAGCCAGTCCTCGAAGCGCTCGGCGAAGCGCTCGTGGATCATCGGCCCATAGAGCACGTCCTCGGTGGGGTCGCCGATCGGGGCCGCCTCGACCAAGCCCGTGAAGCGCTCGATGAACTCGTCGTGCACCGACTCGTGAACGATCACGGTGCCGAGTGAGGTGCAGCGCTGGCCCGCCGTGCCGAAGCCGCTGAACAGGGCGCCCTCGGCGGCCAGGTCGAGCTCCGCGTCCGGCATGACCACGAGCGGGTTCTTGCCGCCGAGCTCCAGGCAGGGCGACTGCAGGTGCCGGCCGCAGAGCTCGCCGATCCGCGACCCGACGGCTGACGAGCCCGTGAAGCCGACCTTGTCGACCAGGCGCTCGTCGAGCGCGCGCTCGAGCCCCTCGAAGGCCGTGGGACCGTCGCACTGCACGAGGTTCAGCACGCCCTCGGGCAGGCCGCCGTTGATGAAGAGCTGCGCAAGCGCCTCGCCGAGCGCGGGTGCGTACTCGGCGGGCTTCCAGACCACGGCGTTGCCGCACACGATCGCCGGCACGAGGTACCAGGACGGCACCGCCACCGGGAAGTTGCCCGCCGTGATGATCGCCGCCACCCCGACGGGCGTGCGGAACGTGAAGAGCTGCTTGTCGGGCATCTCGCTCGGCACCGTCTGGCCGTAGAGGCGCCGGCCCTCGCCAACGAAGAAGTCGCAGGTGTCCACGATCTCCTGGACCTCGCCGAGCGACTCCGGGTAGGGCTTGCCGATCTCGCGCGTGACGAGCCGGGCGAGCGACTCCTTGTTCTCCTCCACGAGCCGCCCGATCTGCTGGATCGCCTTGCCGCGCACCGGCGCCGGCACCGAGCGCCATTCGCGCTGGGCCTCGCGGGCGGCGCGGCAGGCGGCCACGAACGTGTCCGAGTCCGCCAGCACGGCCTCGCAGACCACGTCCTCGAGGTTCGCCGGGTTGCGTGACTCCATTCGCTCACCGTCCGTGCGGGCCTGGCCGCCGACGATCGAGCCGACTGTCCTCGTCTCCGTGATGCTCATGCCGGCTAGCGTAACGGCCGGCCGGCCGCGACCAATCTCCAGGGCCGGTGGGCGCCGCCCGCGCTCAGGCGCTGAGCCGGCCTTCGAGCGCCCCGAGCTGGTCGCGCAGCTCGGCCGGCAGCGAGTCGCCGAACTTCGCGAACTGCTCGCGCACCTGCGGCAGCTGGGCTCGCCACTGCTCGGGGTCGACACTCAGGAGCTCCTCCATCGCGCCGTCCGGCAGGACGAGCCCGGAAGTGTCGATCGCCCCGGGCGCCGGCACCAGCCCGATCGGGGTCTCGACAGCGTCCGCCTCGTCGTCGCAGCGACGGAAGATCCACTCGAGCACGCGGCTGTTCTCACCGAAGCCGGGCCAGAGGAAGCGCCCGTCCTCGTCCTTGCGAAACCAGTTGACCATGAACACGCGCGGTAGCACCGCACCCTCGCGGCGGCCCATCGCGAGCCAGTGGCCGAAGTAGTCGGCCATGTTGTAGCCGCAGAACGGCAGCATCGCCATCGGGTCGAAGCGCAGATCGCCGACGGTGCCGGCGGCGGCCGCGGTCTTCTCGGAGCCCATCACCGCGCCGAGGAAGACGCCGTGCTCCCAGTCGAACGCCTCGTGCACGAGCGGCACCACCTTCGCGCGGCGTCCGCCGAACAGGAAGGCGTCGATCGGCACTCCCTCGGGGTCCTCCCAGTTCGGTGCGATCGAAGGGCACTGGCCGGCGGGCGTGGTGAAGCGAGCGTTGGGATGGGCGGCGCGCGCGCCGGACTCGGGCGTCCAGTCGTTGCCGTGCCAGTCGATCGCGTGCGAGGGCGGGTCGGGTGTCATGCCCTCCCACCAGACGTCGCCGCCGTCGGTGCGCGCGCAGTTGGTGAAGATCGAGTTCGAGCGCACCGTGGCCATCGCGTTCGGGTTGGTCCTCTCGCTCGTGCCGGGCGCCACCCCGAAGAAGCCCGCCTCGGGGTTGATCGCGTGCAGACGCCCGTCCGGGCGCCACTTCATCCACGCGATGTCGTCCCCCACCGTCTCGACCTTCCAGCCCGGCAGCGTCGGGACCAGCATCGCCAGATTGGTCTTGCCGCAGGCCGACGGGAAGGCGCCGCCCACGTGCTTGACCTTGCCCTCGGGCGAGGTCAGCTTGAGGATCAGCATGTGCTCGGCCATCCAGCCCTCGTCGCGCGCCATCACCGAGGCGATCCGCAGCGCGAAGCACTTCTTTCCGAGCAGCGCGTTCCCGCCGTAGCCCGAGCCGAACGACCAGATCTCACGCGACTCCGGGAAGTGCACGATGTACTTGTTGTCCGCGTTGCACGGCCAGGGCACGTCCTCGACCCCGGGCTCGAGCGGCATCCCCACAGAATGAAGGCAGGGCACGAACTCCCCGTCCTCGCCGAGCACCTCGAGCGCCCTGCTCCCCATGCGCGTCATGATCCGCATCGAGACGGCCACGTACGCGGAGTCGGTGAGCTGCACTCCGATCTGGGCGATCGGGGAGCCGAGCGGGCCCATCGAGAATGGGATCACGTACATCGTGCGCCCGCGCATGCTGCCGCGGAACAGCTCACTGAGCGTCTCCCGCATCTCCCCGGGCTCGCGCCAGTTGTTGGTGGGGCCGGCGTCGTGCTCCCGCTGCGAGCAGATGAACGTCCGGTCCTCAACGCGCGCGACATCACCGGGGTCCGAGCGCGCGAGGTACGAGCCGGGGCGCTTGGCCTCCTCCAGGCGCTCGAAGGTCCCCGCCTCGACGAGCGTCTGGCACAGCGCGTCGTATTCCTCCGCCGAGCCGTCGCACCAGTGGACGGAGTCCGGCTGGGTGAGCTCGGCCGCTCGCTCGACCCAGGCCAAGAGCTTCTCGTTGGTGGTGGGAGCGGTGGCTGCCTTGCTCACGATTCGGGACTCTCCTCGGTAATTCTGCGCGCGTCCGGGCCGGTTACCGTATCCCACGGCGGCCATACACTCGTCCGATGCGGGCCGTGCTGCGCTTCGTGGCCTCGGTGATGATCGTGAGCGGGACCCTCCTGATCGCCGACGCCGCGGTGACCCTGCTCTGGCAGGAGCCCGTGTCCGCTCTCATGGCCGAGCGCCAGCAGGGCAAGCTGAAGGACGCGTTCTTCGACCCCCCGCGGCGCGTGGTCCGCCGCGAGCCGCTGAAGGGCGACGCGATCGCGCGGATCGAGATCCCCGCGATCGGCGTGTCGGAGTACGTGGTGGAGGGCACCGATCTCGAGACGCTGCGCAAGGGGCCCGGCCACTACCCGGAGACCCCGCTGCCGGGCGAGCGCGGCACGGCGGCGATCGCCGGGCACCGCACGACCTACGGCGCTCCGTTCCGCAAGATCGACCAGCTGAAGGCGGGCCGGCGGATCGTGGTGGACATGCCCGACGGCCGTTTCGTCTACCGGGTGGAGACGACGAAGATCGTCGACGACAGCGACCTCTCAGTGCTGGAGCCGGTGGGCTACAAGCGCCTGATGCTGAGCGCGTGCCATCCGCTCTACAGCGCAGCGCAGCGGGTGATCGTGTTCGCGCGGCACGTGCGCCGCCTGCCCGCTCGGGTCAGGTAGCCGCGGCCGGGGGCCGGCCCGAGCCCTCGATGCGCGACTCGTCCTGCGACTCGAACCACAGGATCAGCCCGATCACGAGCGCGATCGAGACCGCCAGGACGGCGAGCCAGTAGACGAGCTTCAGCAGCATGCCGCGGCCATCGTAGAGCGGGCGTCCCGCAGCCAGAGGCTGCCGTCCGGCTCGACCCCGATGATGCCGGCATGGATCCCCGCAAGTGCGCACTCACACCCGCGCTCGGCGCCGCCGCCCTCATCCTCGCGGGCGCGGCTGGCGCCTCGGCGCAGACCACCGACGACGAGGTCACGGCCCTAAACGGCAGCGAGCAGACGCTGCCGTTCACGGGCGCCGAGCCGGCTTGGGTGGCCGGCGCCGGGCTGCTGCTGCTAGGCGCCGGCATTGCGATGCGGCGCTCAAGCGCCGCCCGGGGCGCCCGCGCCCGGCTAGCTGTAGAACCCGATGAGGTTGTTCCCGGTCACGCGGGTGATCGGTGTGTGGCGGCTGAGGGCGCCGTGTGGTCGTCGGTGATCGTAGAGGTCGAGCCAGGCGGTCAGTGCGTCGCGGCGTTCGCGGCTGGATCCGTAGGCCCAGCCGTCGAGCACGGTGCGGATGAAGCGTTCGGCCTGTGGCCTGGGTGGCCGGGTGCGCAGGTGCTTGATGCCGAGCGTGCGGCAGGCAACGGCGTGCGTGAGCGAGATGGCCTGTGGCCGGCGTGGCCGCGTGCGCAGGTGCTTGATGCCGAGCGTGCGGCAGGCGACGGCGTGCGCAAGCGAGATGTAGAGGGTGCTGTTGTCGTTCATCACTGGCTCGACCTTGATGCGGTGGGCGCCGACGAACCGCAGCCCGCGTCGGAGGAACCCGACCGCGGTCGCGGTGCGCTCCTCGTCGAGGACCTCGACGCTTCGGACATCCCCTCAGCCTCCAAGGAGGCCCGGATGAACAGCCTCCCCAGGGTCTAGAGCTAGCCCGGCTTGCGCGGCACCAGCACGGCGCGCTTGAACTCGGCCACGAGCGTGCCGTCCTGCTTGTGCACGCGCGTGTGCACCTTGACCACGCCGCGGTCGGCCTTCGACTGCGACGGTCTCACGTCGAGCACCTCCGACTCGCAGTAGAGCGTGTCGCCATGGAAGACCGGCGCGGGGTGCGAGAGCTCCTCGGTGGCGAGGTTCGCGATCGCTTTGCCGGAAACGTCACCCACCGACATGCCCAGCGCGAGCGAGTACACGAGGGGGCCCACGACCACGTTGCGGCCCTGCTGGGACTCGGCCGCGTAGACGTCGTTTATGTGCAGCGGGTGGTGGTTCATCGTCAGCAGGCAGAACATGTGGTCGTCCGCCTCGGTGACCGTCTTCGCCGGCCAGTGCTTGTACACGGCGCCCACCTCGAACTCCTCCAGGTAGCGCCCGTAGCGGCGCGCTCCAGAGGCCTCGCGGGCGGCCTGGCTCGTCTCGAAGGGCTGCGTGCCGGTCTCCGTCATGGGCCGCGGAATGGTAGCCGCCGGTAGATTTGGCCGTTCCGATGCGAAACCCGCGTGACTTCCTCAAGCCGCTCGCCATCGGCGCGCCCGAGCCGCTCCGCGAGATCCCCTTCAAGCCCTCGCGGATGATCCACTTCCTCGACTTCTCGAACGAGAAGATGGTGGGCAAGGCGCCCGAGCTCGCGCCGAAGGTGGACGTCCTGCTCGGCAACCTCGAGGACGCGGTGCCCGTGGACCGCAAGGAGGCGGCCCGGGCCGGGCTGATCCGGGTTGGCCGCGAAATGGAGCTCGGCGATACGGCGCTCTGGACGCGAGTCAACTCGCTCGAGAGCCCCTGGGTGCTCGACGACATGACGCAGCTCGTGGCCGAGATCGGCCACCGGCTCGAGGTGGTGATGGTCCCGAAGGTCGAGGGGCCCTGGGACATCCACTTCGTCGACCGCCTGCTCGCGCAGCTCGAGGCGAAGGCCGGCCTCGAGCGGCCGATCCTCGTGCACGCGATCCTCGAGACCGCGCAGGGCGTGACCAACCTCGAGGAGATCGCCACGGCCAGCCCGCGCATGCAGGGGATGAGCTTCGGCCCCGCGGACCTCGCCGCCAACCGCCGTATGAAGACGACTCGCGTGGGTGGCGGCCATCCGGGCTACCGCGTGATCGAGGACCCGGACGGCACCGACCCCGAGGCGCAGCGCGCCACAGCGCAGCAGGATCCCTGGCACTACTCGATCGCCCGCATGGTCGACGCCTGCGCGGGCGCCGGGATCCTGCCGTTCTACGGCCCCTACGGGGACATCCGGGACGTGCAGGGCTGCGAGGCGCAGTTCCGCGCGGCGTTCCTGCTCGGCTGCGTCGGCGCCTGGTCGCTCCATCCCATGCAGATCGAGATCGCCAAGCGGGTCTTCTCACCCGACCCCGAGGAGGTCCGCTTCGCGAAGAGGGTGATCGAGGCGATCCCGGACGGCCGCGGGGTGCACATGATCGACGGCAAGATGCAGGACGACGCCACCTGGAAGCAGTGCAAGGTGATGGTCGACCTCGCCGAGATGCTGGCCCGCAAGGACCCGGAGCTGGCCGCCGCCTACGAGCTCGGCTCCAATGGCGCCGCGCCCGACGCCGGGCGCCTGAGCCCGAGCGGCACCTAGCCGTAGGCGCCGGCGGTTCGGGCGATCGATCCACCGCCCCGCCCGCACGGCTGGCGCTAGGGTTGCCGCCCCCCATGAGGTTCTTCGAGTACGAGGCCCGGGAGATCGTCAGGCGGGCCGGCATCCCGGTCACCGACTTCGGCTTCGCCACGAGCGCGCAGCAGGCGCGCGAGATCGCCCACCGGATCGGCGGCCCCACGGTGGTCAAGTCGCAGGTGCTGAGCGGCGGGCGCATGAAGGCCGGCGGCGTCAAGTTCGCCGACAGCCCCGACGAGGCGGCCGCCCACGCGGAGTCGATCCTGGGCCTCGAGATCGGCGGGCACATGCCGCGCGGGGTGCTCGTCGACCCGAAGGCGGCCGTGCGCCAGGAGTATTACGCGGGGGTGGTCTGGGACGGCCTGCGCAAGCGCCCGGTGATGATCTTCTCGCCGGTTGGCGGCATCGACATCGAGCAGGTCGCCGAGGAGCAGCCCGACAAGGTCGGCCGCCGCCACTTCTCCACGATCATGCCGCTCAGCGACTTCATGGCGAAGGAGGTCGTGGCGAGCACGGGCGTGACCGGCTCGCGGCTCAACCGGATCACGCCGATCCTTTCGAAGCTCGCGCGACTGTTCCTGGAATACGACATGACGCTCGCCGAGATCAACCCGCTCGGGGAGCTCGACGACGGCAGCTTCGTGGCGCTCGACGCCCACATGGACATGGAGAACGAGGCGCGGCCGCGCCAGCAGGCGCTCCTGGCCGAGCTCGGCGTGGGCGACGAGGAGACCCGTGAGGCGCGCGAGCCCACCGAGTTCGAGCTCGCCGGCGAGGCGGTGGACGCGTTGGACCACCGCGGCGTGGCCGGCAACGTGACCGAGTTCGACGGCGACCTCGGTCTCGTGATCGGAGCGGGCGGCGGCTCGCTCACGCTCTTCGACGCCGTGCGCGCTCACGGCGGGCGGCCCGCCAACTACTGCGAGATCGGCGGCAACCCCTCCGTGCGCAAGGCCTGCGAGCTCGCCAAGCTCGTGCTGGGCAAGCCGGGCGTGGACAAGATCGCGGTGATGATGTCGATCGTCTCCAACACGCGCGTGGACATCGTGGCGCGCGGCGTCGTCAAGGCGTGCCTGGAGCTCGGCTTCGACCCGGCCGAGAAGATCGCCATCTTCCGCATCCCGGGCGCCTGGGAGGACGAGGGCTTCAAGATCCTCGAGAAGTACGGCGTGGAGTACTGCGACCGCGGCGTCTCGATGCACGAGGCCGCGCGACGGGCGGTCGAGAAGATCCACGGAGCCGCGGCGCCGTGAGCATCCTGATCGACGAGGACACCACCTTCATCGTCCAGGGGATCACCGGCCGTGAGGCCGTGAACCTCACGCGCGAGTGCCTCGACTACGGCGCGGGCGCGAAGATCGTGGGCGGCGTGACACCCGGGCGGCTCGGCCGCGACGTGCACGGGGTGCCCGTGTTCGACACCGTCTCCCAGGCGGTCGAGCACCACGGAGCCCCGATCGCCGGCGCGGTCGTAACGGTCCCCCCCGCGTTCACCAAGGACGCCGTGTTCGAGGCGATCGAGAACGGGATCGAGCTGATCGTGATCGTGACCGAGCGCATCCCACGCGGTGACGTGGCTCAGATGGTGGAGCTGGCCGGCGCGCGCGGGGCACGCATCATCGGCCCGAACTGCCTCGGGGTGATGGTGCCGGACGTGGTCAAGATGGGCGGCATCGGTGGCCCGGCCCGGGACGCCGCGAAGGCGTACAGCAGCGGGCCGGTGGGCGTGATCTCGCGCTCGGGCGGCATGACCACCGAGATGTCCTCGACACTGACGGCGGCCGGGCTCGGCCAGACCACGGCCGTCTCGATCGGCGGCGACGCGATCATCGGCTCCTCCTACGCCGAGCTGATGCCGCTGTTCGAGGCCGACGACCAGACCGAGGCGATCGTGATCTACACCGAGCCGGGCGGTCGCATGGAGGCCGAGCTGGCGCGCTACGTGACCGAGGAGAGCGAGCGCAGGCTGCCGATAGTGGCGTTCATGGCCGGCCGCTTCATGGACGAGATGCCGGGGATGAGCTTCGGTCACGCCGGCACGATCGTGGAGGGCAAAGAGGACACGGCTGCGGAGAAGATTGCGCGTCTCGCGTCCGCGGGGATCGTGGTGGCGGAGGAGATCGGAGAGATACCGGCGCTCGTCAGGGAGCGGATCGGGGCGACGGTCCGGTGAACGGGATCTTCATCCAGGTCGAGTTGAGCGACACCGCCCGCTCGGACGGCGAGCTCGCGAGGAAGCTCGAGGAGGCCTGCCCGGTGGACATTTTCAGCGCCGCGAGCGGCGGCGTGCGGATCGTCGAGGAGAACCTCGACGAGTGCGTGCTGTGCGGGCTCTGCCTCGACGCCTCGCCACCGGGTGCCGTGCGCGTGGTCAAGCTCTACGACGGCGGCGCCGAGCTCGAACGGACCGTCTGACGGACGCTGAGCGCCTCGTCGGTGCTCAGCGCCGCGCCAGCTGGCGCTGGATCACGTTGCCGAGCAGCTTGACCACCGCCGCGTCGCCGGTGACCCGTACGTGACCGTGCTCGTAGGCCTCGACCCAGTGCCGCAGGCGGCCGTCGGTGGCAAGCTCGTTGAAGTGCGAGCGCGACACCGACACGTCTATGCGGGCGTCGGCGGCGGGGTCGCGGTCGATCTTCGGGCCGGGTATCTCCACGCGCCAGATCGGCACGTCCCCACCCCGGGCGCGCAGCTCGAGCCGGCCGACCAGCTTCAGCTGCTTGAGCGCCGGCACCTCCTCCTGGAGCGTCTCGATCGCCTGCGCGATCAGCGCTTTCGTCCCGGTCACCGCCACGCAGCCCATCTACCCGGCTGAGAGACGTGGCAAGCCGGTTGCTCGGTCGCCCGGGCCCGCGCGGGCCCGACGGAGCTAAAGCTTGCTCCGCTCGAGCAGCTTCTTCCCGATCACCATGCGCTGGATCTCGGAGGTGCCCTCGCCGATCAGGAGCAGCGGGGCGTCGCGGTACAGGCGCTCGATCTCGTACTCCTTCGAGTAGCCGTATCCGCCGTGGATGCGGAACGCCTCCTCCACCACCTCCTTGCCGGTCTCGGAGGCGAACAGCTTGGCCATCCCGGCCTCGAGGTCCGAGCGCTGCCCGGCGTCCTTGAGGCGGGCCGCCTTGAGGGTGAGCAGGCGGGCGGCCTCGATCTTCGTGGCCATGTCGGCAAGCTTGAACTGGATCGCCTGGTGACCGGCGATCGGCCGGCCGAAGGCCTTGCGCTCCTGCGAGTAGCGCAGCGCCAGCTCGAGCGCGCGCTGGGCGATCCCCACGCCGCGGGCGGCCACGTTCACACGCCCGACCTCGAGCGCGTCCATCATCTGGCCGAAGCCCTTGCCGAGCCCGGCCTCCTCGCCGCCGAGGATGCGCTCGGGCGGGCACTTGAAGCCGTCGTAGACGAGCTCCGTGGACTCCACTCCCTTGTAGCCCATCTTCTTGATCTTGGGCGGGACGGTGAGGCCCTCGCTCTGCTCCTGCCAGGGCGTCTTCTCGGTGATGAAGCAGGTCATGCCCTTGTAGGGCGGATCGGCCTTCGGGTCGTTCTTCATCAGCACGAAGACCACGCCCGAGCCGAGCCCGTTTGTGACCCACATCTTCTGACCGTTCAACTCCCAGTCCCCGCTCTCGGTCTTCCGGGCGGTGGACTTGATGCCCTGGACGTCGGACCCGCACTCAGGCTCGGAGAGCGAGAAGGCGGCGCGGACCTCCCCGGTGGCCATCCGCGGAAGGAAGTGCTCCTTCTGCTCGTCGCTGCCGAACTTCATCAGCAGGTAGGACCCGATGAAGTGGGTGTTGACGATGCCGGAGATCGAGATCCAGCCCCGCGACAGCTCCTCCACGATCATCGCGTAGGTGGTGAGGTCGAGCCCCATCCCGCCGTGCTCCTCGGGGATCGTCACGCCGAACAGGCCGAGCTCCTTCATCTGCTCGACCACCGCCTCCGGGAACTTGTCCTCGTGGTCGTGCTCCTCGGCGATCGGCAGGACCTCGTTGTCCACGAACTGCCGCACCATCTCGGTGATGGCCTTTTGCTCGTCGGTCTTCTCGCTGTAGGCGCTTGCTGCCACCGCCATGTGCTCAGAGACGCTCCTGGGTGATTGACTCGCGAGTCAATCGAGGATACAGCGGCGCCCTCGCTCGGAGCGCGCCGTCGGATCCCGCGCTCGCGCGCGGTCAGTACCCGCGCGGGTGGCGGGGGGTGAACGCCCCCGGATCGCGCAGCGTCTTCGACCAGCGCGGGCCGGTTCCGGGACCCGGGGCGTCCGGGTCGCGAAGCGAGGTGTCGAAGCGCAGCCCGGCGACGACGAGGTAGGCGTGCCCGCCGTTGGCGTAGACGGTGATCCACCGGCCGGGGCCTTCCCGGCCCCAGCTCATCAGGGCGCCGCTCGGGAGCGGCGAGCGCAGGAAGCGCCCGCCGTAGAGCGCGTAGGAGACGGCGCCCGAGCAGTCGTAGCCGCTGTCCAGCCATCCCCTGCGGAAGGGCTGGTGCCCGCCGCCGTAGCGATACGGCTTCTCGACGAGTCGGTTGGCCGCCTCGATCACGCGCCGCACCCGCAGCGGCGCCGAGACGGGCGCGATCACGCGGCCGTTCACGAGCGTGGCCTTCGCGGCCGGGGGCGGCGGGGGCGGGGGCAGCTGGAAGGTCGCGCCGCCGCTGGCGTAGGTCTGGGCCGAGGCGAGCGGCGTGGCCGCGAGGCTCGCGCCGGTCAGGCAGGCGAAAGCAAGGACGGCGCACAGCAGCTTTTTCCGTGAAGGGGTAGGCATCTCTTTCGAACGCCTACGGGGTTAGCTGACGGGCTCGCGCTGAAAGAGCTTGCGCGCCTCCTCTGGCGAGGAGGTTCGCCCCAGTGGCCGATCGGCCACCTTGGTTCCCCCGTTCCCCGGCGGCCCCGGGGATTCGGCGTGGTGCTGAAGCTAACAGATAAGTCGGCGGGCGTCCTGCTGGGGCTCTAAGTGCAGTTCCGCACTTGTTCTCCCCGCACACTGCGGCTCCTGCCGCGCTTGCTGCTCTGCATGCGCCTATGCTCCCGCGGTGAAGTGCCCTGGTGTCCCGGCTGACGACCTCCTTTCCGGGCGCCCGTGAACTTCGTGTCCGAGCTCGTCGAACGAGCCGACCCCCACCGGCTTGCGCTCGTGGCGCTCGGCCCCGACGGCGAGCGCCGCGAGATCGCGTTCGGCGAGCTGGCCGAGCGCTCCTGGAGGCTGGCGGGCGCGCTCGTCGCCCGCGGGGTGAGGCGCGGCGAGGTGGTCATGACCGTGGCCGGCAACACGCCCGGCTGGGTCGAGGCCATGCTCGCCTGCTGGCGGATCGGCGCCGTGGCGCAGCCGTGCCCGGAGCAGCTGCGGCCGGCGGACCTGCGCGCCCGCATCGAGGCCGTGACGCCAAGCGCCCTCGTGGCGGACACGCGAGACCTCGGCCTGGTCGCGGCCGCCGGTTTTCAGGGACCCGTGATCGCCGTGCCGGACCCCGCCCTGGCGGACTGCGCGCCGGCGCCCGCCGCCGAGCTCGCACCGGACGACCCGGCCCTGATCGTCTTCACCTCGGGCAGCTCGGGCGAGCCCAAGCCGATCCGCCACGGGCAGCGCTACCTCGCCGGGCAGCGCGTCCAGGCCGAGCACTGGTACGGCGCCCGCGCGGGCGAGCTCTGCTGGTGCACCGCGGCGAGCGGCTGGTCGCTGTCCGCGCGCAACGCCTTCCTGGCCGCCTGGCTGCGCGGCGCGGCGGCGCTCCTCCACGACGCGCGCTTCGACGCGGAGGAGCGGCTCGCGCTGCTCGCACGCGAGCGCGTGAACGTGCTCTGCATGTCGCCCACCGAGTACCGGGCGATCGCCAAGCGGGCCGAGCTCGGCGCGCTGCCCGCGCTGCGCCACGCCTGCGCGGCCGGTGAGCCGCTCAATCCGGAGGTGATCCACGCCTGGCGCGAGGCCACGGGCGTCGCTGTCCACGACGGCTACGGCCAGACCGAGACCGGCCACCTGACCGGGATGCCGATCGGCCCGCCGGTGCGGCCCGGCTCGATGGGCCGCCCGCTGCCCGGCTTCCGAGCCTGGGTCGAGCGCGGCGAGCTCGTGGTCGACCCGGCCAGCGTCCCGACCTTCTGCCTCGATGCTCCCCGCGACCGGCCCTGGCACACGGGCGACCGGGTGCGCGAGGACGAGGACGGCTACCTCTGGTTCGAGGGCCGCGCCGACGACGTGATCATCTCGGCCGGCTACCGGATCGGACCGTTCGAGGTCGAGTCGGCGCTCGTCTCCCACCCGGCCGTGGCGGAGGCCGCCGCGGTGGCGGCGCCGGACGAGCTGCGCGGCCAGGTCGTCCGCGCCGTGGTCGTGCTGCGCGACGGCCACGCTCCGGGCGAGGCGCTGGCGCGGGAGCTCCAGGAGCACGTCAAGCGGCGCACCGCCCCCTACAAGTATCCGCGCGTGGTCGAGTTCGCAGCGGCGCTGCCGAAGACCGCGAGCGGAAAGATCAGGCGCGCCGACCTGC
>DASQNF010000265.1:0-1848 GCA_035645115.1 Thermoleophilaceae bacterium
CGGGCGCGTGTTTCAGTACACGATGCCGGCGGTCACCAGGAGCGGCGTCGTCGGCGCTCCCAGCGCCGCGACACCCGCGCGCGGCGCCGAGCTCTTCGAGCGGCTCGTAGCTGCGCTCGCGGAGCTGCTGCAGCGGGCGCGGCGAGAGCGCGATCCGGAGCTCTAGGCGGGTGGACCGCACCCCGCGTCGGCGGTCACTCGGCCTCGATCAGGGTGCGTGCGCCCGCCGCTGGCGGCGCCCCCGCCGCTACCTCGTCGTACACGTGCGCCAGCCCCCGGGCCAGCGCGGGCCACGAGTAGCGCGCCCGCGCCGTCTCATAGGCGCGCGCTCCGCGCCGGCGGAGCTCTCCTTCGCCGTTCACCGCCTCGACCAGCGCGTCGGCGAGCGCTTCCTCGTCGTCCGGCGCCACGAGCCACCCGGTCTCGCCCGCGTCGACTATCTCGGCCGGGCCATGCGCGTCCACGGCGAGAGCCGGCAGTCCACACGCCATCGCCTCGACGATCACGGCCCCGAACTGCTCGCGCACCGAGGGCAGCACCAGCAGATCGGCCGCGTTGAGCCCCTCGGGCAGGTCCTCGTGACCGCGCCAGCCGGCCAGGAACACGTCGGGATCGCCGCTCGCACGCACCGCTTCGAGCGGATGCTCGCCCTCCCACTCCCCCGGGAACCCGCCCAGCAGCACGAGCGGGGCCGGCCTCGCGAAGCGCTCGCGGGCCCGCGCATGCGCGTGGATCAGCAGTGGCACCCGCTTGACCTCGGTATAGCGACCCACGTACAGGAGCACCGGCCCGCCCGATCGGAACGACTCGAGCTGCTCCTCGCGATAGGCAACGCTGCCCGGCTGGCCCGACTCGTCCCAGCCCCGCGGCTCCTCAACGAGCCAGCGACGCCAGTGCGCCAGCCGGGTCGCGCCGCTCACCGGGCGACGATCGAACCCTCCGGGATCGAAGCCGTTCGGTGCCCACACGACGCGCTCGCGCTCGACCTCGAGCAGATCGGGCACGCGCCGCACGGCGTCGGGCGAGAGCACGAGCAGCCGCTCGCAGCCGCGCGCCCAGCCGCGCATCCGCTCAGCCCAGCGCTCCGCGTGGCGCCACCCGGCGGGTGGGTCCTCGTCGATCTGGCGCAGCATGAGCAGCTCGGTGCCGTGCAGGTGGCCCACGCGCGGCACCTTCGGAAAGCTCCGCTCTGCCGCCTCGTGGATGGGCGTGAGGTGATGGAGGTGCAGCACGTCGGCCTCACCGGCGCCCGCCTCGGCCAGCTGCCGCTCCCAGACGGCCACGAGCCGCTCGAAGTCCGCGTCGCCCACCGCCGCGAACACGCGGTCCGGCGCCCCGGGCCGATCCTCAAAGGAGGGTTGGAACGGGGGATCGGCCGCGAGCGGGTCCGGGGCGGCCGCCGCGGCCGAGTAGTCGAGCGCGCGCACGTCCACGTCCCTGTAGAAGGTTCCGGCGTGCGACTGCTCGCCCGGGGCACCGAGCGAGCCGCAGGCGACGGTCACCTCCCAGCCGGCGCCCGGCAGGAAGCGCGCGAGGTAGCGCGCCACCTGCGCCGACCCGCCGCGGGGGAAGAAGAGGAGTCCCATGACGGCCCGCATGCGGCCGGACGGTAACGCGCGCTACGCATCGGCAGTGCCTGGCCCGGCTCAGCGCTCGCACTCGTCCGCGAGCCGGGCGATCGCTCTCCCGAAGTCCCCTCGCGGCTCGCCACCGCGTTGGGCGAGCTGCGCGCCGAGACGCGAGGCGGGCAACGGAATGACGGCGCCGACGAAGCGGCGGCTCTCGCCGCCCGCCTGAGGGGCCGACTCGGCAGCGCCAGCCTGGCCAGGATCCGTGCGGGAGAGGTCC
>DASQNF010000266.1:0-33037 GCA_035645115.1 Thermoleophilaceae bacterium
CTCGCCCACCACGAAGATCGCGCTCACCGGGCAGTTGCCGGCGGCCGCGAGCACGTCGTCGGTTGAAGCGCCGTCGGGGTCCACGACCACGGCCTTCTCCTCGTCGTCGAGCTGGAAGACGTCGGGCGCGGTGTCGACGCAGTCGCCCGAGCCGATGCAGAGCGCGCGGTCGACCGTGATCTCGATGCGGTTCTGAGGCGATAGCTCCGGCATGCGCGGCGGCGCGGGGCTCGGGTGCTCAGCCCCGGCTGCGCCGCAGCACCAGAACCAGCGCCGTGAGCAGCAGTGCGATCGGGACGAGCGTGCGCGGGTCGAGGCTGCGCAGGTCGAAGCCGCCACGTTCGCCGTGAGGCTCCGCTCCGGCGGGCATCGGGAACTCGTCGGCGGCGAGCACGTCGTGAGGCTCGGCGATCCCGGTCGGGTCGGCGGGCAGCCGCTCGTCGCGCGTGCCGATCCCGAACTCCTCGGCGGCGAGCACGTCGTGGGGCTCGTCGATCCCGCTCGGGTCGGGCGGGACCTCCGGCGGGTGGCGTTCGGTATCGGTCATCGCCCCTATCGTTCCAGATCCATGGACGAGCACACCCGAAGCGACGACGAGGCCGTTCGTACCGAGCTCGAGGCGGCGGCGTTCCGCGCGCTGGTCAAGCATCTGCGAGCGCGAACCGATGTCCAGAACATCGACCTGATGGAGCTGGCCGGCTTCTGCCGCAACTGCCTCTCGCGCTGGTATCGCGAGGCCGCCGCGGAGCGCGGCATCGAGATCGAGGACGGCCGGGCGCGCGAGATCGTCTACGGAATGCCCTACGAGGAGTGGAAATCCAAGCACCAGAGCAGCTCCGCGGCGCGCTAGCGCTGCTCGCGCTCGGCCTCTGCGCTGGCGGTCTGCTCGCGGCCGGGTGTGGCCGCGCCGCGAGCGCCGAGAACGGACCCGCAGCCGGCGCGAGCGCGGGCGAGGAGGTCGTGCTCACTCCCGAGGCCGCCCGTGAGGGCCGCGCGCAACTGCGCTCGCGGCCGCGCGAGTCGGCGCCCAAAGCCCAGGTCGTCCAGCTCGAGGGAGCGGGCAGCCGGGAGGCGCCGGGGGGCGATCCCGCCGAAGATGCCCCCAGTCCGGGCGCCCCCACCGACGCCGAGGTGCGCGACGAGCTGCGCGAGGCGCGCGCGGCGCTCTCGAGCTTCCGCCAGCACCTCAACACGACCGCATTCCTGCGCACGGGCCGGAGCGCGCGCGTGCTGGGCGACGGCACGGCGGTGGCGCCCGAGAACGCCCCCGACGTGGTCAAGCGCGTGATCATGGCGGCCAACGAGATCGCGAAGTTCCCGTACAAGTGGGGCGGCGGCCACGGCGCCTGGCGAGACAACGGCTATGACTGCTCGGGTTCCGTGTCGTTCGCGCTGGCGGGCGCGGGCCTGCTTCAGTCGCCGCTCACCTCCGGCGGCTTCCTCGGCTACGGCTCCCCCGGGCCGGGTCGGTGGATCACGATCTACACCCACCAGGGGCATATCTTCATGGTCGTGGCCGGGCTGCGCTTCGACACGAGCGGCCAGGGCCGCGCCGGCACCCGCTGGCAGGAGGAGCCGCGCCCCACGGACGGCTTCGCGGTGAGGCACATCCCCGGGCTCTAGGCGCGCGGGCTCGTGCCCGATTGTTGGGAGCGGGTGGATCAGGCGGACCGCTACGGCGGCGGCCCGCCCGCTTCGCCGGGGCGACTCAAGCCGGGCTCGTGCGGCAGCGCTTCGCCCCGTGGCGTCGATGCGACTCAGCTGTACGCCCTAGTCGAGCTCCGCCGGCGTCAGCTCCAGCTCGAACGGCCGGCCCGCACGGAGCACACGGACGCTCACGGGGACCCCGATCAGCTCGGCGACCATCAGCCGCTGGAGGTCCTCGACCCGGGCCGTACGCCTGTCGCCGACGGCCAGGATCAGGTCCTCGGGGCGGATGCCGGCGCGGGCGGCCGGGCTGCCTTCCACCACGTCGACCACCTCGATGCAAGTGCTCGCCCCGCCGGCCGAGGCGCGGGCCGCCGGCGGCAGCGGCCGCGGGCCGCCCGCGATCCCGAGGTAGGCGCGCCGCACGCGACCTTCGCTCATGAGGGCGGCGATCACGCGCTGGGTGGCCTCACCCATCGGCACGGCGAGCCCGAGGCCCACCCCCGCCACCGCGGTGTTGATGCCCACCACGCGGCCGCGGCTGTCGGCCAGGGCGCCGCCCGAGTTGCCCGGGTTGAGTGCGGCGTCGGTCTGGATCACGTTGTCGATGATCCTGCCGGCCCGGCGCGAGCGGGTGGGCAGCGAGCGGCCGAGCGCCGAGACCACCCCGGCCGTCACCGACCCGCCGAGCCCATGCGGGTTGCCGATCGCGATCACGAGCTGGCCCACGCGCAGGCGCTCCGCCTCGCCGAGCTCGGCGGGCACGA
The DNA here is from genome assembly GCA_035645115.1 of Thermoleophilaceae bacterium. Classification (GTDB taxonomy): domain Bacteria; phylum Actinomycetota; class Thermoleophilia; order Solirubrobacterales; family Thermoleophilaceae; genus JACVRW01. Next base: position 2,415 of record DASQNF010000266.1, read on the forward strand.
GCGGCTCGCCGGACGTGCGCAGGAGCGCGAGGTCCGAGAGCGGGTCGCGCCCCACGACCTCGAAGCGCTCCTCGCGCCCGTCGGCGAAGGTGGCTCGACCGCGCGAGTCCGAACGGCCGACCACGTGCGCGGAGGTCACGAGGAAACCGTCCGGCGTGAGCGCCACCGCGCTGCCGGCGCCGGCCGGCAACTGGCCGCCGCGCGAGCGTCGCATCACCCTGAGGCTGACAACCGAAGGCGCGAGGCGCTCGGCCACGGACACGACCGCCCGCGAGTACGCGTCGAGCGCCTCGACCTCGGCGGGGTCGATCGCCGCCGCCTGGGTCATGCCGCGTCGCGGCCCGCGAAGGAGACCTTCACGGTCCGCTCGTCGGTGCCACGGACCAGCCTGAGCTCGAGCTCTCCGCCGGACCGGGGCAGCTCGTCGAGGACCGAATAGAGCGCCTCCACTCCCGCTATCTCCTTACCGGCCGCCGCCACGAGCAGGTCGCCGCGCTCGATTCCGGCCGCTGCGGCCGGGCCGTCGTCCTCCACCGCCCGCACCAGCAGCCCGTCGAGCTCCGGGAGGCCGACCGCGCGACGCAGCCGGCGCGCCACCCGCGGCGGCGCCACCGCCACGCCCAGCCGGTGCGGTGCCGGCGCCTCGCCCCGGGCGAGTAGCTCCGCGCGCGCCTTCACCGTGGCGTTCGCAGGCACGGCCAGGATCAGTCCTCCGTCGAGTCGCAGGCTGTTCACCCCGAGCAGGTTTCCCTCTTGGTCGACGAGCGGGCCGCCCGAGGAGCCGCGCGGCAGCGGCGCCGTGTGCTCGATCGCGCCGCGCACGCGCCTGCCCCGGGGTCCACGGAAGCTGCGCGGTCCGGACGACACGAATCCGAGGGTGGCGCGCAGCCCACGTCCGCCCGGATTGGCGAGCGCTACCACGGGCACGCCGATGCCCGGCTCGTCGCCCGGCTCCCACGCCACCGCAGGCGCGTCAGCCGTGGCCACCGAGAGCACGGCGAGGTCGAGGTCCTGGTCCACGCCGGCGACTTGGGCGCTCTCACGGCGCCCACCTGCGAACGCCACGGTCACGTCCTCGCGACGCAGGCTGTGGGCGGTGGTGAGCACCTGCCCCGGGGCGATCACGACGCCGGAGCCGAGCCCCCAGCCGCGGCCGAGGCCCACCACGGCGGGCCCGACGTCAGCGGCGATCCGGGCGATGGTGGTCGCGGCGGTGTGCACTGTGTTCATCGTTTCTTCCACTGTTCTTTGGGGTTCTTAGTTACTTGCAAACTGCAAGTAAGGTAACAGAGGGGGGCGCGCCGGGAAAGCCCGATGGGCTTATGGATCGGGTTCGTCGGTCAGAACAGCGGCGGCGTGGCCCTGTTTTGGGTTTCCCGGCCAGGAGCCAGAAGGTCAGGACGGTTGGGAGGATCGGGGACAGCTGTTCTCGGTTCGTGGCCAGGAGCCGCTGAACTCAGGACAGCGAGGAGCCTCTCGCGGCAGGCCCGCGGCTGGTTGCCGCCTAGCATGGACGCGTGCCTTCCTCGACTCCGCTCGCGGCCGCGCTCGACAGCGTCGGCGACCGTTGGACGCTCCTGATCGTCGGCGCGCTGCTCGATGGCCCGCGCCGCTTCGGCGACCTCCAGGACGCCCTGCCGGGCATCGCACCGAACGTGCTGGCGCAGCGGCTTCGCCGGCTTGCCGGCGAGGCGCTCGTCGTGGCGCAGCCGTACTCGGAGCGACCTCAGCGGTTCGTCTACGAGCTCACATCGTCCGGTCACGAGCTGGCCGGCGCGCTGCGGCTGCTCGGGGATTGGGGGGCGCGGCACCGGGAGGGCGCGGAGCCACCTCGCCATGAGGTCTGTGGAGCACCGGTCGAGGCGCGCTGGTGGTGTCCCACCTGCGAGCGGCCCGTAGACGGCGACGAGGCGGACGAGCTCGACTACGCCTGATCCATGGAGCGGGCCTCGAGCCTCCGCCGCACCTTCGAGAGGGCGGCCGGACGGCCCACTTGCGGGCGCCGGCGGCGCGCTCTCGCCTGGTGCTACCTTGCCCCTCCTTGGACGACCAGCCCACACGTCGTCTGGACACCGGGCGGCGGCCCCCGGGGCGGTCGCCGCGCCGTGAGCAGGAGGCCGTCTACCGCCGCCGCCGCATGATCGCGGCCGGCGCGGGCGGGGTCGTACTGGTGCTGCTGATCGTGCTGATCGCGAGCGCCGGCGGCGATGGCGCCGACGAGTCGAGCACGGCTCCCGCCGATCTCGGCGTGCCGACCACCCCGGCCAGCCGCGACGAGCCCACCACCACAACCGACACCGAGACCACCGAGACGGACACGGCGGTGGCGCCCGACCCCACGCCGGTCACGCCGGTCACGCCGCCCACCGGCGGCACGCCGGCAACGCCGCCGAGCACCGCCACACCCGTCACGCCCGACGGGGGCGACCCCGCACCCGCGCCACCCGCGGGCGGAGAGGGCGGAGGCGCGGTGGCGCCGCCCTCGGGTGGCGACTGAGGATCACCCTCTGCCCGGCGACCGATCGCCTCCCGCTGCGATCGTCGACTTCATCGCGCCAGGGCCACCAACTCGTTTCGCCGATGGGTTGCACCGGCGCTCCGGATGACCGTTCGTCCGCGCAGCATCTCAGCCCCGGCTGACCTCTGGTCGCGCTGCGCGGGCCGAGTCCCGGTTCACCTATCCGCGCCTCGCGCGGTACCTGAGTCCCGGCTCACCTGTTGTCGGCTCGGCGCTACCTGCGTCCCGCCTCACCCTCTTGTCGCCTCGCGCCCCTGCGCCCCCGGCTCACCCCTCGTCCGCCCCGCCCGGGCGGCGCCGCGCGCGCTTGAGGTCGCTGCGGCGGCGTTTGAACTCGAGTCGCCTGGTGCGGGCAGCCCGACTCGGCCGAGTTGGCCGGCGCGGGCGCTGCACGACGAGCGCCGAGGCGAGCCGCTCACGCAGGCGTGCCAGGGCGAGCTCGCGATTGCGGGTCTGGCTGCGCGTGTCCTGCGCCACCGCCCGCACCACCGGCCCGAGCCGCGCGGCGATTCGCTCCTTGTGCTCCTGGCTGAGCGAGCTCGACCCCCACACGTCGAACACGGCCTCGACCCGCGATGCCGTGACGTTGGCGTGCTGTCCGCCCGGCCCCGAGGAGCGGCTCGCCCGCAGCTCGATCTCGGACAGCGGCACGGCAGCGCCGCGACCAATCGACAGCGGGTCCTCCACACGCCCGCACGCTACCCGGGCCACCAGCGGGGGGCTCCCGGCGAGCGGCCCGTCGAGCCGCTCAGCGGGGGCGGCGCGCAGCGAGCGACCTCCGCGCGCGGGTCAGCGGGGTGACGTGCGAGCCGGCCTATCCGGCCGGCTCAAAGAGCTGGCTCGCGGCGAGCGGCCTGTCCGGGCCAGGCTCAACGCGGCTGGCTCGTGGCGGCCGCTATACCCGAGCCGGCTCGGCGGGAGCAGCACAGTCGCGAGTACCTGTCCGGCCAGCCGCTCAGCGGCGTCGGCCGAGCAGCGTCCGCCGGCGCCGGCCGGCCGCCGCGGGCCCTCGATGGCGACGCGCGTTCCACTCGCGCAGAGTGAGACCCTCGGGGACGTCGCTCTCGAGGATGAGGAAGCCTTGGTCGCGGATGGTCTGCGTCGTCGGCGCCACGCTGCTCTGACCGCTCAGTTCGCCCCGCGTTACGCGGTTCCTGCGAAGCTCTCGCGCGATGCGCGCGGCGGTGGTCGGCCATGTGGAATGGATCGAGTTCGCGCGCGTGGCCCGCGTGCCGCACCCCGGCGAGATCGTCCACGCCGGCGAGACGTGGCATGAGCCCGCAGGGGGCGGCGCCGTGTCGGCCGTCCAGCTCTGCAAGCTCGCGGGCGCCGCCACGCTGTTCACCGCGTTCGGCGACGACGAGACGGGCCACCGCGCCGAGCGTGGGCTGCGCGAGCTCGGCCTCGACCTGCGCGCGGTGTTCCGGGACGAGGCCCAACGCCGCGGGTTCGTGCACGTGGACGAGGCCGGCGAGCGCACCATCACCGTCCTCGGCCCGCGACTCGGACCGCGCGGCGCCGACCCGCTCCCCTGGGACGAGCTCGACGGCGCCGACGCCGTCTACTTCACGGCGGGCGACCCCGAGGCGGCTTGCCAGGCACGCCGTGCCCGGACGCTCGTCGCAACCGCGCGCGGCATCGAGACGCTGAACGAGGCGGCGGTGGAGCTCGACGCGCTCGTGTCGAGCCGCAAGGACCCCGGCGAGCGCTACCGCGAGGGCGACCTCGAGCCGCCGCCGCGGCTGGTGGTGCGCACCGCGGGCGCGGCGGGCGGCGAGTGGAGCGACGCGGACGGCGCGAGCGGGCGCTGGCAGGCCACCCCCCTGCCAGGCCCGGTGAGCGACGCCTACGGCAGCGGCGACAGCTTCGCCGCCGGCCTCACCTTCGGTCTCGGCGCCGGCAAGCCGCTGGCCGCCGCACTCGAGCTGGCGGCGCGCTGCGGAGCGGCCTGCATGACCGGCCGCGGCCCCTACCAGCGCCAGCTGCGCCTACGCGAGTCCGCACAGTAACCGGCCGGCTGCGCCTACTCGCGTCTGCTCAGTGACCGGCCACCTGGCCGCCCTCTGGCTCGATCGGCAACCCCTGCTCGACCCACGCGATCAGCCCGCCGTCCAGGTTGTGTGCCTCGAACCCGGCCGCGCCGAAGGCCTGGGTGGCCAGCGCCGAGCGGGCTCCCGAACGGCAGTAGAACACGACCGGACGCTCGCGGTCGAGCGAGACCGCCTCTTCCGGCAGCAGGTCGAGCTCGATGTGGCGCGAGCCCGCGATCCGGCCGGCCGAGTGCTCGTCGGGCCGGCGCACGTCCACGAGCTGGACGCCGTCCCGCTCGCGAAGCAGCGCCGCAACCGCCTTCGGAGAGAGATCGCTCATGCGCTCGACCTTAGCCCTTCGGGCGATCCCGAAGCGGCGCCGACTCCGCGCTCGGCCGGCGCCCCCGGCTCCCTCGGTTAGGGTTCCAGCCATGCAATGGAGCGTGCGCGGGAAGACCGTGTTCATCACCGGCGCCGCGCGCGGCCTTGGGGCCGAGACCGCCCGTCGAGTGGCGGCGCGGGGCGCGAACGTCGCGCTCGTCGGGCTCGAGCCTGAGGAGCTCGAGCGAGTGGCCGCGCAGTGCGGCACGAACGCCGCCTGGTTCGAGTGCGACGTGACCGACACGGACGCCCTGGCGCGCGCAGTGGAGGGGACACTCGAGCACTTCGGGCGAATCGACGTGGTGATGGCGAACGCCGGCATCGGCACGGTCGGGATGGTGCGCTCAACCGACCCGGCGGCCTTCGAGCGTACGATCGAGACGAACCTGCTCGGCGTCTGGCGGACGGTGCGCGCCTGCCTGCCGCAGGTGATCGAGAACAGGGGCTACGTGCTCGTGAACGCGTCTATCGCGGCGGCTGTCCACGCGCCTGGGATGGCCGCCTACGCGGCCAGCAAGGCGGGCGCCGAGGCTTTTGCCGACTCGCTGCGGGTGGAGGTGAAGCGGCTCGGGGTGGATGTCGGGGTGGCCTACTTCCACTTCATCGACACCGACCTGGTGCGCGGCGCCGACGCGCATCCGGCGCTCGGCACCCTGCGCCTGGATGCACCCAAGCCGTTCTCGAGCACCTACCCGCTCTCGCAGGCGGGCCAGGCGATCGCCGACGGGATCGACGGCCGAAAGCGCTGGGTCGTGGTGCCCGGCTGGGCGCGGGCGCTGCTCGTACTGCGCACGGCGATCGCGCCGTTGCTCGACAGGAGCTCGTTCGACCGCGCCGCCGAGGCCGACGCGATGTTCTTGGCGGACGTCGAGCGCCGCGGGGTGGAGGACGCCTCGGCGCCGGTGGGCAAGGGCGGAGCGGCCGATCGCGAGCAGGGGCAGCGCAGCGACCGCGAGCAGCGGCGGCAGGGGGGCGATCGCGCACGAGCGCAGGGCGCCGGGCGCGAACGAGCGCCGGGCGGTGATCGCGAACGAGCGCAGGACGCGGCTCGCGAGCAGAACGAGGAGCACGAGCCCGCCACCAGCGGCTGAGGCTCCGCCCCCGGCCGGGGAGCGACCGGCCCCGCGGCTATCGTGAGCGGCAGATGCCGAAGCGCGATCCCCGCATGATCCCGCTGGGATACGGCAAGTACGTTCGGGCCGACCGCATCTACGCGCTCGTGCCGCTCGAGCGCGCCGAGCGCCGCGACGGGCGCCGCACATATGTGCACGTGGACGGCCTCTCCGAGCCGCTCGTGGCCTCGCGCTCGGAGCGGGCGATCCTGGCCGACGCGGAATCGGCGCTGGCCGAGGCGGCCGGCATCCCGCGGCGCTCGCGCGGCGTGCCGGCGGGCCAGGAGAGCCTGCTCTAGAGGCCCTCCACCTCCTTGAGCACCTTCTGCACGGACTCCTTGGCGTCGCCGAACAGCAGCGCGGTGTTCTCCTTGTAGAAGAGCGGGTTGTCGATGCCCGCGAAGCCGGTGTTCATCGAACGCTTCAGCACGATCACAGAGCCGGCCTTGTCTACGTCGAGGATCGGCATCCCGTAGATCGGCGAGTCCTGCTGATCGCGCGCGGCGGGGTTCGTCACGTCGTTGGCCCCGATCACGAGCGCCACGTCGGTCTGCGGGAAGTCGGGATTGATCTCGTCCATCTCCTTGAGGTTGTCGTAGGGCACGTCCGCCTCGGCGAGCAGCACGTTCATGTGCCCGGGCATCCGACCCGCCACCGGGTGGATCGCGTACAGGACCTGCACGCCGCGCTTCTCGAGCTCGTCCGCCAGCTCGCGCACCGTGTGCTGGGCCTGCGCCACCGCCATTCCGTAGCCGGGCGCGACCACCACGCGCTGGGCGTAGGCGAGCTGGATCGCGACGTCCGAGGGGTCGGTGGAGCGCACGGGCCTGGCCTCGGCGTCGCCGTCCCCGCCACCCGAGGCCAGCGCCACCCCGCCGAAGCCGCCCGCCACGATGTTCGCGATCGAGCGGTTCATCGCCTCGGCCATCTGCATCGTGAGGATCGAGCCCGATGCGCCCACGAGCATGCCGGCCACGATCAGCGCCACGTTGTCGAGCGCGAGCCCCGCGGCCGCCGCCGAGAGCCCGGTGAACGCGTTCAGGAGCGAGATCACCACCGGCATGTCCGCCCCGCCGATCGGCAGCACGACCATGTTGCCGAGGATCGCCGCCGCGACCAGTATCACTATGAACAGCAGCTCCGACTCCGTGCCGGCCGCGATCACCACGCCGCAGCCGAGCGCCACTACCAGCAGGGCTGCGTTCACGAGCTGCTGCGCGGGCACGGTGATCGGTCGCCCGGGGAGGATCTCCTGCAGCTTCCCGAAGGCGATGTTCGAGCCCCAGAACGAGATCGAGCCGATGAGCGCCGCGAGCAGGATCGGGATCAGCGTCTCGAGCTCCGGGTTGCTGCCGGTCAGGGCGAGCTCCTCGCGGTACTCGACAAGAGCGATCAGAGCCACCGCACCGCCGCCGACGCCGTTGAAGAGCGCCACCATCTGCGGCATCGCGGTCATCTTCACGTTGCGGGCCGCCGGCACGCCCACCACCGTGCCCACCGCCACGCCCAGGGCGATCAGCCCGTAGTCGGCCACGAAGTCCCACAGCAGCGTGGCCACCACGGCGATGGCCATGCCCGCGCCGGCGACCATGTTGCCGCGCCGCGCCGAGCTCGGATGTGTGAGCAGCCGCAGTCCGAGCACGAAGCAGATGAACGCCGCGATGTAGAGCGCGCGGATGAAGTCCTCGTCCTGGAGGAAGCTCGCGAGCGGAAGGCTCACGCGGCTTCCTTCGCGCCCGCGCCCGGGTCGGCCGGCCGCTCGCGCGGGGTGGGCTTGCGCTTGAACATCTCGAGCATGCGGTCGGTCACGAGGAAGCCGCCGACCACGTTGATCGTCCCGAACGCGATCGCGACCACGAGCAGCAGCTCGTTGAGGAAGCCGCCGGCCTCGCCGATCAGGAGCAGCCCGCCGAGCAGCACGATGCCGTGGATCGCGTTGGTGGCGGACATCAGCGGCGTGTGCAGCGTGTTCGGCACCTTCGAGATCACCTCGAAGCCCACGAAGGCGGCGAGCACGAGGATCGTGAGCTCGGTCAGCAGGTCCATTGCCGGCTCACCTGCGCGGGGCGTCGAGCCCCGCGTCCCGGGCGGGCGCAGCGCCCGCGGCGTCGCTCGAGCCGGCCGGCCCCGCCGCAGCGCCTTCTGCGGCCGCCCGCGCGCCCTCGTGCACGATCTGGCCGTCGCGCGTGATGCAGGCGCCGGCGATCACCTCGTCGTCGAAGTCGAGCGTGAGCTCCCCCTCCTTCACCATCAGCTCGAGCAGCGCCTGGACGTTGCGCGCGTAGAGCGCGGAGGCGTGGTCGGGCATCGAGGCGGCAAGGTTGACCGGGCCGACTAGCGTCACACCCTCCTTGACCACGCTCTGGCCGGGCTCGGTGAGCTCGCAGTTGCCGCCGGTCTCGGCGGCGAGGTCGACCACCACCGAACCGGGCTTCATGTTGCGCACGGCCTGCTCGGTCACGAGCAGCGGCGCGCGCCTGCCGGGCACCGCGGCGGTGGAGATCACGGCGTCGACCTTGCCGATCTCCTCCGCGAGCAGCTCGCGCTGGCGCTGCTGCTCGTCCTCCGTGAGCTGGCGCGCGTAGCCGCCCGCGGCCTCCGCGTCTTCCAGGCCCATGTCGAGCTCGAGGAAGCGCGCCCCGAGCGACTCGATCTGCTCCCTGACCGCCGAGCGCACGTCGAACGCCTGCACGATCGCGCCGAGCCGACGGGCGGTGGCGATCGCCTGCAGCCCGGCCACGCCGGCGCCGAGCACGAGCACCTTGGCGGGGCGGACCGTGCCCGCGGCGGTGGTGAGCATCGGGAAGAAGCGCGGCAGCTCCTGGGCGGCGATCAGCGCCGCGCGGTAGCCGGCCACGGTGGCCTGCGAGGAGAGCGCGTCCATCGACTGCGCGCGCGTTATCCGCGGGATCGCCTCCATCGCGAAGCTCGTGACGCCCGCGTCGGCGAGCGCGCGTACGGTCTCGCTCGCAGTGAGCGGCTGCAGGAACCCGATCAGCACCGAGCCCTGCCCGAGCCGGCCTACCTCCTCGGTGCTCGGCGGCGCCACCTTGGCCACCACGTCGCCGGAGAAGCCGTCGCCCACGCTCGCGCCCGCAGCCACGTAGGCGTCGTCGTGGTGGTGGGCGGAGGCGCCGGCGCCCGCCTCGACCGTGGCCCCTAGGCCGCTGCCGGCGAGCCGCTCGACCACCTCGGGGACGAGCGCCACCCGCCGCTCGCCCGCCGCCGTTTCCTTGGGTACCGAGACGTTCATGGATCCGACCCGCGGCCGGGGCCGCGGCACTCTAACGCAAGGGCGCGGCTGGGCCGCGCCCTGGCGCGATCGCGCTGCTCCGCCGGGGGCTGGGGCTACACTGGGTGTCCGGCCCGCGCTCGGCGCGGACCGGCCCATGGCAGAGAAGACAGTCGAGAAGCTCGATCGCGTCGTCGTCCGGTTCGCGGGCGACTCGGGCGATGGGATGCAGCTCACGGGCAGCCGCTTCACCGACGCCACCGCCATGGTCGGCAACGACCTCGCCACGCTCCCCGACTTCCCGGCCGAGATCCGCGCGCCGGCAGGCACCCCGCACGGCGTGTCGGCCTTCCAGATCCACTTCGCCTCGCGCGACATCCTCACTCCGGGGGACCACCCGAACGTGCTGGTGGCGATGAACCCCGCAGCGCTCATCACCCAGCTCGGGTCGGTGGAGAAGGGCGGCGTGGTGATCGTCAACGAGGACGGATTCAGCGCCGCGAACCTGCGCAAGGCCGGCTACATGGCGAACCCGCTCGAGGACGACAGCCTCGACGAGTATCAGCTCTTCCGGGTGCCGATGACCTCGATGACGGTCCGCGCCACCGAGGAGATCGAGGGCATCAGCTCGCGCGACGCGGCCCGCTGCAAGAACCTGTTCGCGCTCGGGCTCGTGTCCTGGATGTACGGGCGCCCCACCGAGCCGACCGTCGACTGGCTCGAGAGGAAGTTCCGGGACAAGCCGGCGCTGATGGCGGCCAACCTGGCGGCGTTCCGGGCCGGCTACAACTTCGGCGAGACCGCCGAGCTGCTCGCCGTCCACTACGAGATCGAGCCGGCGCCGGCGCCTGCCGGGACCTATCGCAACGTCAACGGCACGCAGGCGCTCGCCTACGGCCTGATCGCGGCGAGCGTGCAGTCGGGACTCCAGCTGTTCCTCGCGAGCTATCCGATCACGCCGGCGTCGGAGCTGCTGCACGCGCTCTCCCGCCACCAGCGCTTCGGCGTGCGCACGATCCAGGCCGAGGACGAGATCGCGGCCGCCAACATGGCGCTCGGCGCCGCCTTCTCGGGCCGGCTTGCGGTGACCGCCACGAGCGGGCCCGGGATGGACCTCAAGGCGGAGACGATCGGGCTCGCGGTGGCGATGGAGCTGCCGCTCGTGGTCGTGGACATACAGCGCGCCGGGCCGTCCACCGGCATGCCCACCAAGACCGAGGCGGCCGACCTGCTGATGGCGCTCTACGGGCGCCACGGCGAGTCGCCGCTGCCGGTGATCGCCGCCTGCACGCCCTCCGACTGCTTCGCGTCCGCGATCGAGGCGGCGCGCATCGCGGTGGTCCACCGCACCCCGGTGATCCTGCTGGCGGACACGTTCCTGGCCAACTCCTCCGAGCCCTGGCAGCTGCCGGACGTGGGCGCGCTGCCGGCGATCGACCCGGACTTCGCCACCGACCCGTCGGGCTTTGCCCCCTATGCCCGCGACCAGAGGCTGGCACGCCCCTGGGCCGTACCGGGCACGCCCGGGCTGCGACACCGCATCGGCGGGCTCGAAAAGGAGGACGGCAGCGGCAACATCTCCTACGCGCCCGCCAACCACGAGTACATGACGCGCCTCCGGGCGGAGCGCATCGAGCGCGTCGAGGTCCCGCCGCTCGAGGTGGACGATCCGGACGATGAGGCGGACCTGCTCGTGCTCGGCTGGGGCTCGAGCTACGGCGCGATCCAGGGCGCGGCACGGCGGCTGCGCCGCGAGGAGGGGCTGCAACTGGCCACCGCCCACCTGCGGCACCTCAACCCGATGCCGGCGAACCTCGGCGAGCTCCTGCGCTCCTACGAGCGCGTGCTCCTGCCGGAGATGAACATGGGCCAGCTCTCGCGGCTGCTGCGTGCCGAGTTCCTCGTCGACGTGGAGAGCTACACGAAGGTAGACGGCCTGCCGATCTTCACGCGCGACGTGATGGAACAGGTGAGGGAGCGGATCGGATGAGCGAGAACGGCGGGCCGGGCACTGCCCTTCCCCTGCTCACCAAGGCTGACTTCTCCTCCGACCAGGAGACGCGCTGGTGCCCCGGCTGCGGCGACTACGCGATCCTCGCCTCGGTCCAGGGCTTCATGCCGGAGCTGGGCGTGCCGCCGGACAAGATCGTGTTCGTCACCGGGATCGGCTGCGCGGGGCGGTTCGTCTACTACATGGACACCTACGGGATGCACGGCATCCACGGGCGCGCGCCCGCCCTGGCAACCGGGGTCGCCACCTCGCGCCCGGACCTGTCGGTGTGGGTCGTGTCCGGGGACGGGGACGCGCTGTCGATCGGCGGCAACCACCTGATCCACGCGCTGCGACGCAACGTGCCGCTCAAGATCCTGCTCTTCAACAACCAGATCTACGGGCTCACCAAGGGCCAGTACTCGCCGACGAGCGAGGAGGGCAAGGTCACGAAGTCCACGCCGTTCGGCTCACAAGATCACCCCTTCAACCCGGTGTCGCTGGCGCTCGGAGCGGAGGCGACCTTCGTGGCGCGCACGGTGGACACCGACAAGCAGCACCTGGCCGACACCCTGCGGGCCGCCGCGGCGCACCGGGGCACGGCTTTCGTCGAGATCTACCAGAACTGCAACGTCTTCAACGACGGCGCCTTCGACGCCGTGCGCGCCAAGGGCCAAAAGGAGCTGAACCAGATCCGGCTCGAGCACGGCAGGCCGATCCGCTTCGGCCCGGAGGGCGAGCGCGGGGTGGTGCGCGGCGGCCACGGGCGCCTCGAGCTCGTGGACAGCGCGACGGTCGGGGAGGACGCTTTGCTCGTGCACGACGCGCACCGAGCCGAGCCCAGCCTCGCCTTCGAGCTGGCCCACCTGTCGGCACGCCCGACCGGCCCGACCCCGATCGGGATCTTCCGCGCGGTCGAGCGTCCCGTGTACGGCGAGGAGCTGCAGCGCGAGCTCGAGGACGCGCACGCGCAGGCGGGCCCGGACGAGCTGCGCGCGCTGCTGCACTCGGGCGACACCTGGTCGGTGGAGTAGCGCCGCCAGGGCCAGGGCTCAGCGCGGCGCCGTCAGCCGGAAGCGGGCTCCGGCGAGGCTGAGCCGGTCGCCTGGCCTGACCTCGGTCTCCTCGGTGATCCGCCAGCCGTTCAGGCACGTGCCGTTGAGCGAGCCGAGGTCGGCGACGAGCCAGCGCTCGCCGTCGTGACGGATGCGGGCATGGTGGCGCGAGACGTCCGGGTCGCCGACGCGGCAGTCGCAGCTCGCCGAGCGCCCGACCAGCAGCTCAGCGCCCGCTCGCGGCAGCGCGAGGCGGTCGCCCAGCGGCTCGTGCCATGCAGCCCGCAGCTTCGCCATGCCGCGGGCGACGCGCGCGACCGCGCCCAGCACGAGCCGCTCGAGGACGCCCCGCGGCGGCAGGTCGGCCAGCAGCTCGTCGAGCTCCGAACGGCTGCGTGCCGAGTAGGCGCGCTCCAGCCGGTGCGAGAACGTCTCCGGGGAGATGCGCCCGTCGACCGTGCCGGCGCGCAGCGCGCCGACCACGAGCTCGCGGTCGCGCTCGGACGGTCGCCAGGGCACAGGGGTGGGCGCGTCAAGCGCCATGCGAGGAAGTGTGACGGGGCTGCCGCGGGCCGTCTACCGAAATCGGCCAGGCCTCGATCCTCGGCGCCTTGGTCAGGCCCTGAGGGGCGAGCTCGGGCCGGCGCGGGCTTAGACTCGATGTGGACAGGACCCGCGCTTTGGGCAAGCGGCTCCGCGCCCCTACGGCCGCAGGTGCGAGACCGCCACGCCGTGGCGCTCCGCCATCCGGGCGGCCACCAGCGAGCGGTGGCAGGCCTGCGGGTCGCGCTCCACGCAGAGCAGCGCCGACACCGACGCCGCGGGCAGCGCCGTGACGATCGCCCCGAGGTCCACCGCGTCGAGGATCTCGCGCGTGTAGCGCTCCACGTATTCCGTCGCGAGCTCGTCGCGCGAGCGCTTGCCCACGCCCAAGCGCGCGTCCTCGCGGTACTGGAGCCGGCGCAGCTCGGTGGTGGGCGCGAGCTCCTTGCGGTGCTCGTAGCCGATCCGGGCCGCGGCCAGCGCCGCCTGCAGGCGCACGGAGTTGGCCCAGGCGTACTCGCTCCCGCGGACCCCGCGGCGCTGGCGCACGTCCACGACGCGGCCCACGCCGGCGCCGCGCAGCGTGTCGAGGAACGTGCGCGCGCTGAAGCCGTAGACCCCGATCGTGGCCACTGCGCGCACGGCGACGCCCGCGCGTCAGCTCGCCGCGACCGACAGCACCGGCGGCAGCCTCGTGGCCAGCGTCGACCAGCTCCGGCCGGCGTCGGCGGAGCCGAACACGTCGCCCGAGGTCGCGCCGAAGTAGAGCCCGAGCCGCTCGCCCTCGCCGGTCCAGTCGAACGCCTCCCGCAGGATCGTGAGGTAGGCGTGCTCCTGTGGCAGCCCGCCGCCGCGCGCGCTCCAGCTCGCGCCGGCGTCGCGCGTCTCGTACACGCGCACGCGGCAGTCGGGGGTCACGCGGTCGGTGTCGGCGGTGAGCGGGATCACATAGGCGCTGTCGGGGTCCGCCGGGTCGATCGCCAGCGGGAAGCCGAAGTCCGACGGCAGGCCCTCGGCGATGTTTTGCCACGACTTGCCGGCGTCGTCGGAGCGGTAGACGCCGCCGTGGAACTGCATGAACATCCGCTCGGGCCGGGTGGGTGCGCGGTGCAGCCGGTGCACGCATAGGGCGATCTGGTCGCTCGGGGCGTCATCGGGCAGGTAGCGCGCCACGAGGCCCTCGTTGCCGTTTCGCCAGCTCGCGCCGCCGTCGTCGCTCAGCCAAACACCGGCGGCGGAGATCGCCACCGCCAGGCGCTCGGGGTGGCCCGGCCAGGTGGAGATCGAGTGCAGGCAGAGCCCGCCGCCGCCGGGCTGCCAGCGCGGTCGCGAGGGGTGCTCCCAGAGCCCGCGGTTGAGCTCGAAGCTGTGGCCGCCGTCGCGGCTCTCGAACAGCACGCCCGGGTCGCCGCCGGCGTAGATCGACCCGTCAGCCTCCCCTGCCGCCAGCACCCAGATCCGCTCGAGCGCTGCCTCGCCGCCCTCTGGCAGGGCGATCCCGCTCGCCTGCTCCCAGTCGCCGGCGGGATCGTCCGTGTGCCAGACCTTCGGCCCGTAGAACGGCGATGTCACGGAGGCGAGCACCCGGCCCGAGCGCCGATCGCGCATCGCGTACTCGACCGGCTCCCCCGCGAACGCGCGAGCCCTCACCTCGAAGGGGCCGCCCGGCTCGCCCTCGAGGACGAACAGGCCCTTGCGCGTGCCCAGCAGCAGCTCCGTCACCCGCTCATCCTCCCGAGATCGCCGGCAGCACGTCCACGCGGTCGTCGGCCGCCACCGCCGTGTCCGCGCCGCCGAGCTCGCCGTTCACGAACACGTTGATGTGGCGCCGGATCGCCCCGCGCTCGTCGAGGATCCAGCCGTCGGCCGCCGGGTGCTCGCTCTCGAGCGCCCTCATCAGCTCGATCACCGTCGCGCCCTCCACAGCGTGCTCCGAGCGCTCGCCCGCCAGCCGCTTGAGCGGGCCGCGCAACCGTACGATCGCCATGGCCCGGAATCCTCTCTCACGGGGACGACGCGACGCCTCTCGCCCGTAGATCCGGATGCCCGCTCAGGCGGCCAGGTCGAGCACGAGCTCCGAGACGCCGCCCCCGGCGTAGCGCTCTTCGAGCCGGCTCGTGAGCCTCTGCATCAGGCGCTGGGCGGGGCGATTGTCGGCGGCCATCGTGGCGGTGAAGCGCCGGATGCCGCTCGTCCTGGCCTCCTCGGCCAGCTGCGCGGCGAGCTCCGAGCCGAGGCCGCGACGCTGCCAGTCGTCGGCGACCACGATCGCCGCCTCGGCGGCCTCGGGGTCGTCGGCGAGGCGAACGAAGCGAGCGACCGCGATCAAGCGGCGAACCGGATTCTTGGGGTTCTCCACGACCAGCGCCACATGATCGCGGCCGTCCACCTCGGTCAGGTACCGCAGCTCCGCCCGGCTGAAGCTGCTCTTGGGTGTGAGGAAGCGCCGCTGCACGCTCTGGGGGGAGAGCTGCCGCAGCCCGTTCTCCAGCATGCGCTTGTCGTCCGCGCGGATCGGCCGGATCAGGATCGGGGCTCCGTCTGGAAGGCGCTTGAGCACGCAACCATCGTCGCGGTCAGTGCCAGGGGGTTGTGTGAAGTGGGTCACGCTCGCCCCTGAGCAGCCAGGCGATATGCGCTTGGCGCTCGACGACGGTCGCCGCGTCGAGAGCGCGCGCGGGGGAGCCGCCCAGCGCCAGAACCCCGTGCCTGGCCATCAGCACCGCGCCGCTCTCGCCCAGCGCGTCCACACAGGCGCGCGCGATCTCGTCGGTGGCGGTCTCGGCAAAGCGCGCGGTGCGCACCGCGCCGCCTGCCGCGAGCGCCAGCTCCTCGGTGCCGGTGTCGAGCGGCTCGCCGAGGAAGCTCCAGGCGGTCGCGTGCACCGAGTGGGTGTGGACGAGCGCGCCCGCGTCGGGGCGGGCGGCGTACACGGCGAGGTGGACGCGCCGCTCGCTCGACGGCTCGCGCCTGCCTTCCAGCAGCTCGCCGTCGGCCGAGAGCGTGACGAGGTCGTCCTCGGTCAGATCCCGGTAGGGCAGCCCCGTGGGCGTGATCACGATCGAGTCGCCCTCGCGGGCGCTCACGTTGCCCGAGCTGCCCGCCACGAGGCCGAGGCGGAGCATCTCGTGCGCGGCGGCCACGATCTCAGTGCGCAAGGACACTGCGGATCGCCTCGTCGTAGGGCGGCTCGAGGGTGCCGCGCTCGGTGAAGATCGCGTCCACGAGCTCGGCCGGTGTGACGTCGAAGGCCGGATTGAAGGCGCTCGTCCAGTCGCTCACCTCGGCGGGGTCGCGCTCCTCGATCGGGATCGCCTGGCCGTCCGGCGTGGCGGGGTCCAGGGTGGAGACCGGGGCCGCCACGTAGAACGGCACGCCGTGCCGGGCCGCAAGCACCGCCAGCGGATAGGTCCCGACCTTGTTCGCCACGTCGCCGTTTGCCGCGATCCGGTCGGCGCCCACCACCACGCGGTCTACCAGCCCGCGCGCGAGCAGCGACCCGGCGCCCGAGTCGGCCACCACCGTGTGGGGCACGCCGGCACGTTCGAGCTCCCAGGCGGTGAGCCGCGCGCCCTGGAGCAGGGGGCGCGTCTCGCCCACCCACACGCTCGCGAGCCGGCCGCACTCCCAGGCCGCGCGCAGGACTCCGCCCCCGGTGCCGTAGCCGGCAGTGGCCAGCGCTCCCGAGTTGCAGTGGGTGAGCGCGCGATCTCCCTCCGCGAAGCGCTCGGCGCCGAGCTCCGCTATGCGACGGTCGGCCGCGTCCTGCTCGCGGTGGATCGCGCGCGCCTCAGCCAGCGGGTCGGCGGCAGCGAGGCAGCGGTCGAGCGCCCAGCCCAGGTTGATCGCGGTGGGGCGGGTGGAGCGAAGCACGGCCGCGGCGGAGTCGCGATCGGCGGCGAGCGCGATGCCGTAGGCGGCGGCGATGCCGATCGCGGGGGCTCCGCGGACCGCGAGCGTGCGGATGCAGTCGGCCACCTGCTCGGGCGTCTCGCAGCGGATCCAGCGCTCCTCGGCCGGCAGGCCGCGCTGGTCGAGCACATGGAGAGCGCCGCCCTCGAAGCGCAGCGGCTCGATGCAGGTCTCGCCCACCCGCACGAAGCTATCGCTCGAGGCGCGCCAGCCGCTCGTCCACCAGCTCGAGCTGGCGCTCCGCGGGAAAGCGGCGCGGCTCGAAGAAGGCCTGCACGGCGAGCCCGTCCACGAGCGCGAGCAGCGCCGCCGACTCGCGCTCCGAGTCGAGATCCGGGTCGACCTCGCCGGCGGCCTGCGCCGCGCGCAGCGTCTGTGCCACCCGCTCGCGCCAGCCGCGATAGGCCAGCCGCTGGGCGCGCGCGAGCGCCGGGCGCGACAGCGCGAGCCCGAGAAAGGCGAACCAGAGGCGTACCTCGGCGCGACGCTCGCTGTCGAGCGGCAATCCCTCCACGAGGATGGCGCGCAGGAGCTCGAGCGGCCCCGGCTCGCCCGCGGCCGTGGCCTCGAGGCGCCGGCTCACGCGCTCCGCCACGAGCCTGAAGGCGAAGACGAGCAGCTCCTCCTTGTCCTCGAAGTAGTGAACCAGCGCCCCCGTGGACCAGCCGGCCTCGGCCGCGACCCTCCGCATCGTCACGGCTTCGAGGCCGTCCCGCGCCGCGAGCTGCCACACCGCCGCGGCCAGCTGCGCGCGTCGGGCCTCATGGTCGACCTGTTTGGGCACCTCTCGAGGATGTTATACCGAACGTTTGTTATAATAAGCGCGTGGACCTCAAGTGGATGCTCGCGGTCGGCTTCGAGGCCGCCTTCTGGATCATGCTGGCGGCGTTCCTCGTGCTGCGCTACCGCTACGGCATCGAGAGCGTGACCCGTCTCTTCGCTATCGGCGTGCTGCTCGACACGGCAGGCCTGGTGGGCCTGGGTGTGTGGGACTTCATCGAGACGGGCCGCCTCAGCGTCTACACGCTCGTGATCCTCGGCCTGATCGTCTACTCGCTCAGCTTTGGCCGCGCGCACCTCGAGCGCCTCGACCGCTGGGTGGCGGAGCGCTGGGGGCCGCGGCCCACGGCCGCGACCCCCGCGCGCTGCAACTAGCCCTCGACCAGCCCGCTCTCAGAGAGGTACTGGCCCGCCACGGCCTCCGGCGTCTCCTTGTCGAGGTCCACGCGGGCGTTCAGCTCCTGCATGACCTCGTCGGTGAGCCCCTCGTTGACCTGCGAGACGACCTTCTCGAGATCGCCGCCCGCCTTCTCGATCACGTCGGTGCGCACCACGAGCGTCGAGTTGTAGGGCGGGAACATCCCCTTGTCGTCCTCGAGCAGGACGAAGCCCTCGCGCTTGTTCTGCGGGTCGGTGGTGAACACGATCGACACGTCGGCCTGGCCCTTCGTCAGCACCTCGTGTCGCAGGGCGATGTCCACCGGCACGAACTTCTTGAACTCGAGCCCGTACACCTGCTGAAGCCCGAGCAGGCAGTCGAGGCGCTGGCGGCACTCGGGCGTGCCGTAGAGCGTCAGCTTCTGCGACTTGCCCTTCAGGTCGGAGATCTTCGAGAGCCCGAGCCTGTCCGCGGTTTCCTTTGTGACGCCCACCTCGTTCGAGCTCACGAACGGCGTGGGCTCGAGCGCCGTGAGCTGCTTCTCCGCGAAGCCCTTCTTGGCCTCCTCGAAGGCCGCGGCCTCGTCGCTCGGCAGCTCGTCGGCGGCGAACCCGAAGAACGACAGCAGCGCGGTGCCGGTGTACTCGGGGTAGGCGCTGATCTCGCCGCCCTCGAGCGCCTTGAGCGCGGTCTTCTCGTCGCCCAGGTTCAGCTGCTTCTCGACGGTGTAGCCGGCCGCCTCGAGCGCCTGCGCGTAGATCTCACCGAGGATCTTCTGCTCGGTGAAGTTCTTCGAGCCGATCGTGAGAGTGGTCGACGCGTTGGCGTCGTTCTTCTGGATCCCCGAGCTCTGCTCGGCCGGGGCGTCGGATCCGCCTCCGCCGCCTCCCTCGTCGTCGTCATCGTCTCCGCAGCCGGCCACGGCCAGCGCCGTGACGAGCAGCATGAGCAGGATCAGCCAGCGCTGGGTTCTCATGTGGTCGCCTGCCTCCTCTTGATCGGGATCGCGAGGCGCGGCGCACGGCCGTCGTCCTCGAGCTTCAGGCCGCGCGGGGTCACGGCGCGCTGCGCCGCTCCCAGCAGGACCTCGGTGGCCACGGCGAGCAGGGCCACGACGATCGCCGCCGCGAGCCTCCCCTCGTCGCCGTAGGTGTTCACGTTGATGATCGGGTCGCCGAGCGTGACCACGCCGGCCAGCGGGGCGATCGTGGCGGTGGCCACGACGTTCACGGCCGAGATGCGGATGCCGCCGAAGATCAGCGGCAGCGCCAGGGGCCACTCCACCCGGCGGACGATCTGTGCGCCCGTCATGCCCATCCCGCGTGCGGCGTCGACGGTGTCGCGATCGACCTGCCGGACCCCGGTGTAGGCGTTCGTGAGGATCGGCGGGATCGCGAGCAGCACGAGCGCCAGCGTCAGGTTCGTGAAGCCCACGCCGAGGTAGGCCACGAAGAACGCGATCAGAGCCAGGCTCGGCACGGCGCGGCCGACGTTGGACGCGTTGATAGCGAGGAAGCCGCCCTTGCCGATGTGGCCGAGCCATAGGCCGAGCGGGATCGAGACGGCGCAGGCCACCGCCATCGCGGCGAGCGAGAGCTGGAGGTGCTCACGGGCGAGCTCCCAGATCTCGCCGAGCCCGCCGACGTCGGCACCGCCGGCCGGGGACGGGCGCTCGTCGAAGATGAACTCCACGGCGTCGGCGAACTCGCCGAAGAATGCGAGCGTCGTGCTCATGGCGCCGCCACCGCTCGCCGCCGCGCCAGCAGCCGGCCCGGCCGGGCGCGCCGCTGAGCGCTCTCCCAGGGCGTCGCGGCGCGCTGCACGAGCAGGATCAGAGCGTCGAGCAGCCCCGCCAGCAGCACGGCCAGCCCGCCCGCCACCACCACGTTCGACTTGAAGGTGATGTCGGCGAAGATCTGCTCGCCGAGGCCCCCGGCGCCGGCGAAGAACGCGAGCGTGGCGAGCCCGACCGTGGTGGTGGCCGCGATCCGCAGCCCGGCCATGATCTCGGGCAGCGCCAGCGGGATCTCGACGCGCCAGAGCAGCTGCCGCTCCGTCAGCCCCATGCCGCGACCGGCGTCCTTCGTCTCGGCCGGCACGTTGTCGAGCCCCGCCAGCACGTTGCGGAAGATGATCAGCAGCACGTAGGCCACGAGGGCGATCTCCGCGGTGGTGAAGCCGCGGCCGGTGATCGGCAGCAGCAGGAAGAAGGCCGCGATGCTGGGGATCGTGTAGAGGATGCCCGTGACCTGGGTCACGGGGCCGATCAGCCAGCGGCGCCGGTAGCCCAGCAGGGCCAGCCCGAAGGCGATCCCGAACCCGATCGCCACGGCGACCACGGTGAGCAGCACGTGCTGGAGGAACGGGTCCACGTAGCGGTCGAGGTTGTCCGCGATCCAGTCCGGGCAGAAGCCGTTGTCCGCGACGCAGGTGCCCGCGTCGCGGTCGCGGATCTCCACCTGAGCGAGCGGTGCGGTCACAGCGCGTCCGCTCCGCTCGGCACTTCCTCCGGATCGGTGCGCAGGGCGTGGCCGAGGATCTCGATCGAGAGCACCCCGGTCACGCGGCCGTGCTCGTCGACCACCGGGCCGTACTGCGCCTCCTCGGCGAGCAGGTCGGAGAGCGCATCGCGCAGGATGTCGTCCATGTCGAGCAGCGGTCGTGCGTCCGAGCGCAGCTCGTGCGCGACCCGCTCGCCGGCGAGCCCGCGCTCCGAGAGCCAGCCGAGCGGCTTGCCGTCGCCGTCGACCACGAGCGGGTAGGGGACCTCGGAGTCTGCCAGCTTGGCGCGTGCCTCCGCGGTCGACTCGCCGATCCGCACGAGCGGCGCCTTCCAGAGGTCCACGTCGCGAACGCGCTGGAGTGCGAGCCGCTTGAGCGCACGGTCGGCGCCCACGAAGTCCTCGACGAAGCGGTCGGCCGGGTACATGAGGAGCTCGGCCGGGGGGGCGTACTGGGCGAGCTTGCCGCCCTGTTCCAGCACCGCGATGCGGTCGCCCATCTTGATCGCCTCGTCGATGTCGTGGGTGACGAAGACGACCGTCTTGCGGATCTCCCGCTGCAGGCGAAGGAACTCGTTCTGGAGGCGCTCGCGGTTGATCGGGTCGATCGCCCCGAAGGGCTCGTCCATCAGCATCAGCGGGGGGTCAACGGCGAGCGCGCGGGCCACGCCGACGCGCTGGCGCTGCCCGCCGGAGAGCTGCCCGGGGTAGCGGTCGCGGGTCTCGTGCGGGTCGAGGCTGACGAGCTCGAGCAGCTCGTCCACGCGCTCGCGGATGCGCTCCCTGTCCCAGCCGAGCAGGCGCGGCACCGTCGCGATGTTGGCGGCCACGCTCAGGTGCGGGAAGAGCCCGATTTGCTGGATCGCGTAGCCGATCTGGCGGCGCAGCTCGGCCGGGCGGCGCTCGCGCACGCTCTCGCCGTCGAGCAGGATGTCGCCCTCGGTGATGTCGATCATGCGGTTGACCATGCGCATGGCGGTGGTCTTGCCGCAGCCGGAAGGGCCCA
Source organism: Thermoleophilaceae bacterium (assembly GCA_035645115.1). GTDB lineage: Bacteria > Actinomycetota > Thermoleophilia > Solirubrobacterales > Thermoleophilaceae > JACVRW01. The sequence continues at coordinate 23,854 of DASQNF010000266.1, forward strand.
CGAGCACGCAGATCTCACCGGCCGGCACCGTCAGCGAGAGCTTCTCCACGGCGGGCTCGGCCTGGCCGGGGTAGCGCTTGGTCGCCTCCCGGAACTCGAGCGTCGCGGCGGCGGGGCGCGACAACGGCCCCGGAGGCTGGGCGGAATCTGGTGCTTTCACGAGGAGGGCTGCCCGAGGGGCGGCGGACGCTGAATCCTACCCGGGCGGCAGTTCCGGCTCGCGCGGGATTCGCGAAGCCTTAACGTCGGCGCCTGCGATCCGCTCGAGCTCGCGGCGCAGGTCGGCCCGCAGCTCGCCGACCTCGTCCGCCGAGACCTGCGGGTCAGCCTCGGCGGTTTCGATCAGGGCCGCGGCGAGCAGCTCGTTGGCGGTTCGCAGCTCGGCCTCGGCGCCGGCGCGGTCGGCCTCGCCGCGGAGAGCGAGAGCCGTGTGCTTGGCGTGTTCGGCGAGGCCGGCGATCCGCTCGCGCTCGGGCGCCGGCAGGATCCGCCAGCGCCCGTAGAGCGAGCGGGACACGCGCACGCCGAGGGCGGCGCCGGCGGCCGCGCCACCCAGCAGGAGCCTTGCCGAGGCCATGCGGGGATGCTCCCGCGCGCGGTGGACGGAACGCGGGCGCTCGGTGCAGGGGCGCGCGGTCCGCCTACAGGACGGCGCTCGCCAGCAGGTCCACCTGCTTGGGGTTGGAGGAGGCCGGGAACAACACGAGCTCGTCGCAGCCGGCCTGCTCGAAGGCCCGCACGCGCTCGCGCACCTCGTCCTCGCCCTTGGCGGTGCCGGCCGCCGCCACGTCCGCGTAGTCGCCGGCGAACGAGTAGTAGTCCCAGACCGAGCGCCTCGTGTCGCCCTCGGGGTCGTCGCCGAGCGCGAAGTAGTTGAGCGCCATGGCGCGCGGCGTGTCCTGCCGGCCGGCCTCGCGGAAGGCGGACTCGAGCTTCTCCCTGGCCGCGGCGTAGAGCTCGGGCGGGGCGCCCCCCGCCATCCAGCCGTCGCCGAGCTCGGCCGCGCGCCTGAAGGCGGCGTCCACCGATCCGCCGATGATCAGGGACGGCGGGTTCGCGTCCACGGGTGGACCGATCGCGCCCGCGAAGCCGCGCTTTGCCCCCGCCCAGACCTCCTTGATCTCGCGCAGCATCGCCTCGAAGCGCTCGCCGAGGCGCTCGGCGGAGACGCCCGTGCCCTCGTAGTCGTCCCCGCGGGCCCCGATCGCCGTCCCGAACACGAGACGACCGCCCGAGAGGTGGTGGATCGTGGCCGCCTGCTTTGCCACCAGGCCGGCGTTCACGCGGTAGGGCAGGATCGCGATCGCCGTGGTCAGCCGGATCCGCTCGGTCACGGCGGCCGCCGCGCCGAGCGTGACGAGCGGCTCGTAGTTGGGGTAGACGATCCGGTCGATCGTCCCGAGCGTCGAGAACCCGGCGCTCTCCGCGCGCCTCGCCCACTCGATCACCTGGTGGCCCTCCACGCCCGGGACGGTGCTGGGCAGGCCGATTCCGATCTCCACTGGCCTCCTTTCGTAGGCTCGGGCCGTGAAGCTAGAGGAACTGCCCGCGTGGGCGGGGGACCTGCTCGCGAGCGAGCGCGTGGCGAGGCTCGCGTTCCGGGACGCCGAGGGGATGCCGCGGGTGCTGCCGGTGACCTACGCGCTGGCCGAGGGCGCGGTCTGGAGCGCGATCGACGCGAAGCCGAAGCGCTCTCCCGAGCCGGCCCGCGTGCGCTGGCTGCGACGCCGGCCGGAGGCGGCGCTGTGCGTGGACCGCTACGGGGACGACTGGAGCACGCTGGCCTGGGTGCAGCTGCTGGGGCGAGTGGCGGTGCTGCCGGCGCGCGAGGGGCCGGCCGGCATGGCGGCGCTCGCCGAGAAGTACGCCCAGTACAGCGAGCGCCCGCCGCCCGGCCCGCTGCTGCGGCTCGACGTGGAGCGGGCACTCAGCTGGCGGGCGGACGAGTAGGGCGGCCGCCCTACGCCGCGCGCGGAAGGCGCCGCGCGGGAGCCTTCTTCGCCGGGCGCCGGCGTGCTTCCGCGGCCCGGAATCCGTTCAGCGCGCGGCCCACTTCACGCCAGGCCGGCGCCGAGACCGCCATCCCGCAGTGCGACGCGCCGATCTCGACGAGCTCGGTGGCGGCGGGGTCGAGGCAGGAGCGCCAGTCCACCACGCCGTCCGACTTCGAGTAGACAGAGACGAAGCCCACGTCCGGCGCCAGCGGCGCCGCGAGGTCCTCCCAGAACGAGGCGCAGCAGTCCCCGTCCATGCACCCCCTGGTGAAGAGGCCCGGCACGCCGAGCGAGCCGAGCCGGCTGATCGCCCGGACCTGCAGTCGGACGAGCGTGTGGATCGCGAGCGGGTCGATCTGCGGCGAGCCGAGCGTGACGATCCCGCATACGAGCTCGGGGCGCCGGCGGGCGAGCACCTTGGCAAGGGTGCCACCGCGGCTCTGGCCGACTATCGCCGCGCGCTGGCCCTGCTCGGCCACGAGCCGCTCGAGGAGCTGCTCGAGCCGCGGCAACACGGCTCCGGAGCAGCTCACGTTGGCGCGCATCCCGGCGCGGCTCGGACGATGTCCGGTGCGCGCGAGCCAGCCGGCCATCAGCGCCAGCGAGCCGTCTCCCGCCAGGAAGCCGGGGAGCAGCAGCACGGGGCGCCCGCCGCCGTCGACCACGCCGTCGCCGCGAAAGACGGGGTCGCGCACCAGCGCGGCGGCCTCGAGCCCGATCCGCGCCTCCCGCCAGAGCGGCGGCTGCGTCAAGGTCCCGCCCGCGCTCGCCGGCCGTTCACTGCGCGAGCTGAGGTCACGTCCTCTCATCGGGCCTCGTAACCCTAGTCGGCGGCCGAGACGCGGTTCCTGCGCCGTCAACCCGCCCGCGGCCGGTTCCCCGTGGCGGGTTACATTCCCGCGGATGCGCGCCGTAACCATCAAGGACGAGCGGCTCGTGGTCGAGGATCGGCCGGACCCCGAGCCGGGGGCGGGCGAGCTGCTCGTCCGGGTGCGGGGCGCGGGTGTGAACGGCGCCGACATGCTCCAGCGCCGCGGCGCCTACCCGGCGCCGCCCGGCGCTCCCAAGGACGTTCCGGGGCTCGAGCTGGCCGGCGAGGTGGCCGCGCTCGGTCCCGGGGCGTCGCGCTTCGCCGCCGGCGACCGGGTGATGGCGGTGGTGGCCGGCGGCGGCCAGGCGGAGCTCGCGGTGGTGCACGAGCGGGCCGCGATGCCGGTGCCGGAGGGGCTCGACTGGCCCCAGGCCGGCGGCCTGCCCGAGGTGTTCACCACCGCTCACGACGCGATCTTCAGCCAGGCGGGACTGCGCCCGGGGGAGCACCTGCTCGTGCACGGCGGCGCCGGCGGGGTTGGCAGCGCGGCCGTGCAGCTCGGGCGGATCGCCGGCGCGCGGGTGAGCGCCACGGTGCGGCGGTCAGAGCACCGCGAGCCGGTGGAGCGGCTCGGCGCGCGCGCGATCGCGCCCGAGGGCTTCGGCGAGCACGGGCCCTACGACGTGGTCCTCGAGCTCGTGGGGGCGACGAACCTGGCCGAGAACCTGGCCTCGCTGGCGCTCGGTGGCCGGATCTGCGTGATCGGCGTGGCCGGGACGGGGCCCACGGCGGAGATCAACCTGCTGGCGCTGATGCGGAAGCGCGCCCGCATCCACGGCTCGACACTGCGGGCCCGCCCGCTCGAGCAAAAGGCCGCGGCGGCGCGCCTCGTGGAGAAGGAGGTGCTGCCGCACTTCGAGTCCGGCGCGCTCGAGGTGCCGGTGGCCGCGAGCCTCCCGCTCGAGGAGGTCGAGCAGGCCTATGACCGCTTCGCCGCCGGCGGCAAGCTCGGCAAGATCGTGCTGCTCCCGTAGGCGCCGTGCTGATCGCCTGGTCCGCCGCCGACCGCTTCTTCCCGCCCGAGCACGCCGAGCGGCTCGCCAAGCTGCTCCGGGCGCGCGGCCCGAGTGGATCGAGGGGGGCTCGCACGTTCAGCCCCGAGGACAGCCCGAGCGCCTGGCGAGCTGATTGGCGGGTTCGCGGGCGAGTTGGCACGCGCGCGCCAGCCGAGCGCGGCGGCCGGCTGAGCCGGAGCTCAGCCCAGGCGCTCCACCAGCATCGCCTGGCCCTGGCCGCCTGCCACGCACATCGTCTCGAGGCCGATCGTCTTGTCGTCGCTCTCGAGGCCATTGAGGAGAGTGGTCATGATGCGCGCGCCGGTCATCCCGAAGGGGTGGCCGAGGGCGATCGCTCCGCCATGGGGGTTCAGCTTCTCGAGCGGGATGTCGCACTCGGCCATGATCGGGATCACCTGGGCGGCGAACGCCTCGTTCAGTTCCACCGTGTCCACGTCGGACATCGACATGCCGGCGCGCTCCAGCACCTTCCTGATCGCTCCGATCGGCGCCACGCCCATGTACTCCGGCTCGTTCGCCGCGGTGGCCGAGCTGACGATACGTGCGCGCGGCTCGAGGCCGAGCTCCTTCGCCTTTGTCTCCGACATCACGAGTACGGCGGCGGCGCCGTCGTTCAGCGGGCAGGAGTTGCCCGCCGTGACCTTGCCGTCCTCCTTGAACACCGGGTCGAGCTGGGAGAGCTTCTCGAGCGTGGAGCCCGCGCGCGGGCCGTCGTCCTTGGCCACCACCGTCCCGTCCGGCAGCGTCACGGGCACGATCTCGCGGTCGAAGTAGCCGTTCTCCTGCGAGGCCACGGCCAGCTCCTGCGAGCGCTGCGCGTACTTGTCCATGTCGGCGCGGCTGACCTCGTAGCGCTCGGCCACGTTCTCCGCGGTCAGGCCCATCGAGATGTAGGCGTCGGGGGCGCCGTTCCCGCCCTGCAGTCGCTCGTTCTGGTCCTGCGGCCGCGCGCCCTCCACCGCCTCGTTGTAGCGCGACACCCACTCGACGCCGGCGGCGATGTAGGCGTGGCCCTGGCCGGCGACGACGGCGTTGGCCGCCTGGCGGATCGATTCGAGCGAGGAGGCGCAGTAGCGCGAGATCGTGGCGCCGTTCACGTCCTGCGGCAGCCTCTCGGAGAGCAGCACGACTATGCGCGCGACGTTGAAGCCCTGCAGGCCCTGGGGCAGGCCTACGCCGCAGTACACGTCCTCGATCAGCCCCGGGTCGACGTCGGGGTTGCGCTCCATCATCGCGTCGACCACGAACGCCCCCATCTCGTCCGGCCGCAGCTGCGCGAGCGAGCCCTTGAAGGCCCGGCCGATCGGGGTGCGGACTGCGTCGACGATCACGGCTTCGGGCATCTGGGCTGGGCTCCTGGGATCGGGTGGGCGGAAACGCTCGGCGAACCTGAGAAACCGCCGGGTTTCTAGGTGCAGGCTACCGGGGCGGCATCCGAAGGGCCCCGTCCAACCGCAGCGTCTCGCCGTTCAGCATTGCGTTCTCGGCGATGTGGCAGGCCAGCGCGGCGTACTCCTCGGGGCGCCCGAGGCGTGACGGGAACGGGATCTGCGCGCCGAGCGCCCGGCGTGCGTCCTCGGGAAGCCCGGCCAGCAGCGGCGTGTCGAAGAGGCCCGGCGCGATCGTGCAGACGCGGATGCCGAGCCGTGCGAGGTCGCGCGCGGCGGGCAGCGTCAGCCCTACCACGCCACCCTTCGAGGCGGCGTAGGCGGTCTGGCCGATCTGGCCGTCGAACGCGGCGATCGACGCCGTCATGACCACGACGCCGCGCTCGCCCTCGGCGTCGGGCTCGTTGCCCGACATCGCGCCGGCCGCCAGGCGCAGCACGTTGAAGGTGCCGATCAGGTTCACCCGCACCACGCTCTCGAAGGGGGAAAGCGCGGCGGGCCCGTCCTTTTTCACGGTGCGCTCGGCCCAGCCGATCCCGGCGCACGAGACGGCGAGGCGAAGCTCGCCGAGCGCCTCCACCGCGTCCGCGACGGCGGAGCGCAGGCGCTCCTCGTCCGCAACGTCGGCGGGCGCGAAGACGCCGCCGAGCTGCTCCGCCACGCGCGCCCCGCGCTCCTCGTCGAGGTCCACGATCGCCACGCGCGCCCCGCGCGCCGCGAGCTCCTGCGCTGTGGCCTCGCCGAGGCCGCTCGCGCCGCCCGCCACGAGCGCGCCGATCCCGTTCAGCTGCATGCGGCGGCCGGCCGGTCGAGAGGCTCGCCGCTACTCCGAGACGCGCTCCACGAGGAAGGAGATGCGCACGAGCGCCCGCCATTCGTCGAGGCTCTCGCCGCGCAGGCCGGTCGAGACCACGTCCACGGCCTTGATGTTGCGGAGCGACTGCCGCGCGTCGGCGAGCGCCGCCTTCACCGCGCCGTCCGAGCTCTCGGGCGAGCTGCCCACGACCTCGATGATCTTGGTCACTGCCACGCTGCGCTCCTCTCGTGGTTGGCGCGGGCAGCCTATCGACGCACCCCTCCAGCCGTCGGATGTAGGGTGCCGAGGTGATGGAGGCATCGCACGCTCCGGGCACGAGCGGCTACGTCGACAGCTCGCGCCTGTCTCCGGGCGAGTTCTTCGGAATGGGCGCCGCGCTGGTCCTGCTCGGGTCGCTGTGGCTGCCCTGGTTCACCACCAGTGAGACGAACCCGAACTCGGAGCTGGCCGGCGCCAGCGGGGGCGACGGCGCGAGCGCCTGGCAGGTGTTCTCGACGCTCGACCTCCTGCTCGTGGCGGCCGCCGGCGCGCCGTTCATCCTCAGCTGGATCCTCGCGCGTGGGCACAAGCTCACCTGGAAGCCGGGAGAGGTCACGATGATCGTGGGCATCACCGCGCTCGTGCTGATCGTCTGCAACGGCATCGTCCTGGGACGCCCCGGCGACAGCGTGGAGATCGGACTGGGGGTGGGCTACTTCGTCGCGCTGCTGGCATCGGCCGGGCTGCTCGTGGCGGGCTACCTGCGCCAAGCGCTGTACGAGAGCGCCAAGAAGCCCCCGGGCACGATCTAGAGGTGGACGCCCAGGCACAGCCCGCGTCGCCCCCGCACGCAGGCGGCGCGCCCGCGCCCGACCGCAACCTGGCGATGGAGCTCGTGCGCACCACCGAGTACGCCGCGCTCGCCTGCGCACGCTGGATCGGCCGCGGCGACAAGGAGGGCGCCGACGCCGCCGCGGTGGACGCGATGCGCCTCCTGCTCGACACGGTCTCGATGGACGGAGTGGTGGTGATCGGCGAGGGCGAGAAGGACGAGGCGCCGATGCTCTACAACGGCGAGCAGATCGGCGACGGCTCGCCGCCCGCGGTGGACATAGCGGTGGACCCCCTCGAGGGCACCGAGCTGTGCGCGAAGGGCCTGCCGAACGCGATCGCCACAATCGCGCTGTCGGAGCGGGGAACGATGTTCGACCCCGGCCCATGCGTCTACATGATGAAGATGGCCACCTCGCGGGACATGGCCCACCTCCTCGATCCCGACCGCCCGCTCGGCGAGATGCTCGAGCTGATGGCCAAGGAGAAGGGCGTGCCGGTGGGCGACCTCGTGGTGATCATGCTCGACCGCCCCCGCCACGACGACTTCATGGCCGAGATCCGCGAGGTCGGGGCGCGCATCCGGCTGATCCCGCACGGCGACGTCTCGGCGGCGCTCGTGGCGGTCACGCAGGGCTCGCCGGTTGACCTGCTCTACGGGATCGGCGGCACCCCCGAGGGCGTGCTCGCCGCGGCCGCGATCCAGTGCACGGGGGGCCAGATCCTCGGACGCCTGTGGCCGCGCTCGGACGAGGAGCGCAGCGCGGCGCTCGAAGCGGGCTACGACCTCGACGAGGTGCTCGACAAGGACCGGCTCGTGTCGGGAAAGGACGTGTTCTTCGCCGCCACCGGGGTCACCGACGGCGAGATGCTCGAGGGGGTCCGCTTCATCGGGCCGCAGGGCGCCGAGACGGAGTCGATCTCGATGCGCTCCCGGTCGGGCACCGTTCGCACCATCACGGCTCGTCATGACCGGGCGAAGCTGCGGGAGATAACGAGCCAGAGGCTCGGCTGAGGCTGCCCACCACCGACTCCTGCAGCTCCAGGTCGGCGAGCGAGCGCAGGAAACCGTTGGTCACGAGCACGTGGATGCGGAGCTGGGTCTGGTCGTAGATCAAGCGGCCAATCCGACCGAACCAGCCCCAGCCGGCGATCCGCGGGTAGAAGCTCACGACCTCGGAGCTCACCCTCGCCGTGACCTCGGCGCCGCGCTCGCGCTCGGGCCTGCGCTCGACGGTCAGGCGCAGGTACCCGCGCCCGCGCCCGTTGGGCGCCACGAGCAGCCCCCGCTCGATCGGCCAGGCGACGCTGCCGCGCTCCGGTCCGGTCTCGTACTCGGGGGGCCGGAAGCGGAGCAGCACGAACGGCCGGGCGAGCAGCACGACCTCGCGCGAGTCGGGGCCATAGAGCACGCGCAGGAGCCCCAGCGAGATCCGGTTGATGAAGTGCCAGTAGCTGCGCGCGAGCCGCTCGAGGTGCTCGGGGCTCCAGAGCCGGTCGAGCTCCGCCCGCGGCAGGGTCACCTCCGCGACCTGCCTGGAGCCAATCGCGCCGTCGGGGGCGTAGTCGAACGCCGGTACCGGCAGGATGTTCACGCGGGCGCGCGCACGGCGCCGGCGCGCGAGCATGCGGCGGGGGTCGCGCGGCCTCAGAGCAGCTCGACCTCCACGCGCGCGCCGGCCGCGAGCTCGCCCCGACCCGCGGCGATCCTGGCGAGGCCGTCCGCGCCGAGCATCGAGGTGAGCATGTGGGAGCCCTGTGCGCCGGTGGCCACGGCGCTCAGTCCGTTGTCGGTGTGCTGCAGGCGCACCCTCACCGCCTGCTCCCTCTGCGGATGGCGCGCCACCGGCTCCGCGAGCGTGGCCGGTGCCGTGACGGCCTCGGCGTTGGCCCCCTGCAGCGCCTTGAGCGCGGGGCGCACGAACAGCTCGAAGGTGACCATCGCCGACACGGGGTTCCCGGGGAGGCCGAACACGAGCACCCCGTCGCGCGTCCCGAACCAGGTCGGCTTGCCCGGGCGAAGGCTCACGCCCCAGAAGCGCTCGCGCACCCCGAGCGCCTCCAGCGCGGGCTTGACGTGGTCGTGGGAGCCCACGGAGATCCCGCCCGAGCTGAGCACCACGTCGGCTGCCTCGAGCGCACGGGCGAGCAGCTCGCGGGTGCTCTGCGGGGTGTCGCGCGCGGTCTCGTTCAGCACGAGTTCGCCGCCGGCCGCGGCCACCTGAGCTGACAGCGCTTGAGCGTTGGGGGAGTAGATGCCGCCGGGCCGAAGCGGCTCGCCGGGCGGG
>DASQNF010000267.1:0-14005 GCA_035645115.1 Thermoleophilaceae bacterium
CTCAGCCCGCCGCGCCCGTGAACCTGACCCGCTCGGCGCGCAGGGCGGGGCAGACCACGCCGTAGGCGAAGCGGCGGCCGTAGAACTCGCCGTCGCTCGCGAGCTTCTGCTCGCGCCCGAGCGCCTGTACGCGCGCGAGGATGCCCAGCACGCGGTCGGTCAGGCGCAGGTCGCGCAGCGGGCGCGTGAGCTTCCCGCCCACGATCAGGAACGTGCCGTCGCGGGTGACCGCCGTGGCGAGGGTCTCCTTTGGTCGGATCACGTTCGCGTACCAGAGCCGGGTGATGTAGATCCCGCGGTCCACGGGAGCGCAGAGCTCGGCGAGCCCCGCCGCGCCGCCGCCGGCCAGCACGAGGTTCGTGGGCAGTGCGCCGTGAGGCCCGCCGCCAGGCGTGAGAGCGTGGCCGGTGGAGGGCTCGCCGGCCAGTGCCGCACTTCGCAGGTCGTGGGCCACGCGGCGCGCCACCCCGTCCTCGATCAGCGGGAGCGGCCGCTTGGCGGTGCCCTCCGCGTCGAACGAGTGCGGCAGCGTCAGCGGGTGCCGGGGGGTGTCCGCGAGGTTGATCGCGGGCGCCGCCACCTGCGACCCGAGCCGCTCGCTGAGCGCGCCGCGCCCTTCGACGTGCGCGAGGCCGTCGAAAGCGGAACCCGCGAGCAGGTCGAGCAGGCAGCCCACCGCGTCCGCGTCGAAGACCACGTCGTACTCGCCGGGCGCGAGCTCGGCCGGCGCGCCGCCGGCCGCGGCTCGAGCCACGGTGAGTGCCCACGGCGCATCCGCCTCCGGCTGTGCTTCCGCCGCGCCGGCGACCGCGCCGGTCCGCGCCGACGCCTCGACCGCGAGCGCCGCGCCGTCCAGCTGCGGGGCCGCGCGCGCCGCCTCGGCGGCGTAGCCGCTGCGACCGTCGGGCGCGATGCAGATCACCTTCATGAAGGCGTCCGTCGTCTGCTCGCGCGCCGCGCCCGCCGCGCCCGCCCAGGCCCGGCGCTGCTCGGCCGCCGTCCAGATGCCGTGGGCCTCGACTCCGCTCGCTCGCGCCACCGCGAATGCGCGCTCGAGCTCGGCAGCGCCGGCACGCGGGTCGAGCTGGGCGGTCGCCGGGTCGAACCCGGCCGGCGGGGAGGGCGCCGAGGCGCCGGCCGGTGCGTGTGGCCCGCGCGCGTGGGATCCGGGCGGCGACTCCGGCGCGAACCCGGGGAAGCCGCCCCGGCCGGTGGCGGCGGCCACGTCGGCCGCGCCGTGCGCCCGGCGCGCACAGCGCTCGAGGCTCGCATCGTCCAGCGCGTTGGTGGACGCCCTGCCCACGTAGCCCCGGCACGCCACGGCGAGCTCGACGCTGGTGTCGTCGATGGCCGTGGCCTGGGTGGGCCGGTTGGCAGCGAAGCGCAGCAACAGCGAGCGCTCCCGCGTGACCAGCGCGAGCGCGTCGTCGCCCGCGATCCGCCGGGCGCGCCGCGCGAGCTCGAGCGCGGCCTCGCCGGCGTCCTGGGGCTCGGCGCTCACGCCACCCCGACCTGCACGTCGCGGAAGCGCGCCGGCGCTGAGCCATGCGAGACGCGCATGATCTGGCCGGGCTCGCCCTTGCCGCAGTCGAGCAGCGAGATCAGGCGCCACTCGGCCTGAGAGCAAACGGCGTCGCAGCTTCCCCAGAACTCTGGGGTGACCCCGGCGTAGCTCGGGTTGCGCAGCAGCCGCCTGCGCTCGCCGCCGCGGATCTCCCATGCCGCCTCGCCCTCGAACTGGAATTGCAGGCGGCGGTTGTCGATCGACCAGGAGCGGTTGGTCTCGATCAGGAGCCCCTCGCCGGTGTCCGCGATCAGCTCCTCGAGCGTGCCGGCCGCGCCCGGGTCGAGGTTGACGTTCGTCATCCTGACGATCGGCTGTCGCTCGAAGCCGTCGGCGCGCATGCAGCCGCCGGAGCGTGCGAGCCCGATCTCCGAGGCGGTCTCGCGCGAGGACAGGAACCCGGCGAGCACGCCATCGCGGACGATCGGCAGCGGCCGGCCCTCCACGCCCTCATCGTCCCAGCGGAAGCTGCCGAGCCCGCCTGGGCTGGTGGCGTCGGCGGTCACGTTCACATGCTCGGAGCCGTAGCGAAGCGATCCGATCGCATCCGGGGCGACGAAGCTCGTGCCGGCGTAGGAGGCCTCGCGACCGAGCACGCGGTCGAGCTCTACCGCGTGGCCCACCGACTCGTGCACCTGCAGCCCCAGCTGCTCTCCGGCCAGGATCAGCGTGGAGCGCCCGGGCGGGCAGGGCGGCGCCGTGAGTAGGGCCACCGCCTCGCTGGCCACGCGCGGCGCCTCGCCGCCCAGCCCGAGGTCGATGAAGTGCTCGTAGCCTGCCTGCGCCACATGCCCGCCGTGCGACGCCGGGTGCGAGCGGATCTGGCTCTCCTCGCCGTCCACGGCCACGGCCGCGATGCCCCCGCCGCACTCGGTCAGCGTCTGCTCGCAGAGGGCGCCTTCCGTGGAGGCGAGCACGCGCCGGGTGCGCAGGGCCTGGAAGCGGGCCACCGCGAGCGTCACCCGCGGCTCGCTGCGCAGCCCGGCGTCCGCGGCGAGCAGCACCGCAAGCTTGCGCTCGAGGGGCACCTCGAACGGGTCGCGCTCGAGCGGGCTCTCATACGTGCCCACGGCGGGCGGCTCGGGCGCCAGCGGCGCCGCGCCCTCGGCCGCCGGCTGCGCAGCGGCCACGGCGAGCGCGCGCTCGAGGGCGGCCTCCGCGTTCGCCTTGCCGGCGCCCCGCGCGGCCGCGAAGCCCCAGGACCCGCGCAGTCGTACGCGCACGCCGATCCCCTCGCTCTCGAGCGAGTCGAGCTGGTGCAGCGCCCCGTTGCGGGTGGCCAGCCGCTCGTGCCGCGTGGACACGTAGCGCGCGTCCGCGTAGTCGGCGTGGAGGGAGGCAGAGTCCATCAGGTCGCGCAGGAGGTCGCGCATCAGCGCGAGCCTACCCAGGGTTGCCGGGGCCGCGAGTCGGTGGCCCCCCGGCTCGGCGGTGCGACACGGCTCGGTGCGCGATGCGACTCCGTGGCGCAACGCGAACCGGTCCACGCGACCAGGGCCACGGCGATACCCGCCTCCATGGCGCGGCTCGCCGCCGCGGCGCCGTCCCGGCTCGGTCGCGGGGCCGCGGCTAGGTGGCGCCGCGCGAGCACGACCCGGCGACCAGACCATTGTTCTCATCACATATCAATGACAACTTCGGTCTCGTTGTAGAGCCTCCGCAAACGGCCGCGCAGGATCCGCGCACCTCAGTCCGGAAGCAACGGGACCGTTGGGCCGCCGTCGTGGCCGAGCAGCACCGCCCTGGTGATCGCGTCGGATCCGAATCGCTCGCGCAGCTCGTCGATCGTCGCGTCGAGCGCCGCCGGCTCCCGCGCACCGGCCGGCAGCTCGAGCTGGAGCGTGCGGGCGTCCTCGAGGTTTCCGAGGGCGACGCCGATGAGGGTCAGCCCGCGGCTCTCGATGGTCGGGGCGGCCTCGGCGAGGAGGGCCCGCGCGGTGGCCAGGATCGTTCCGGTCTCGGAGGTGGCGCGCGCGATCGTGCGTGACCGGGTGGCCCGCGCGAAGTCGGAGAACCGCAACCTCAGCACCACCGTCCGGCACGCGCGACGGGCCGCCCGCAAGCGTGCGGCGAGGCGGTCGACGAGCCCGACGAGCACCGCGTCGAGCTCCGCGAGCGACCTCGACTTGCGCCCGAGCGCTCGCTGCGCGCCGATCGAGCGCCGGCGCCGGCGTGCCTGGACGGGCCGTGGATCGCGGTTGTGGGCGAGCGCGTGCAGGTGTCGCCCCGCGGCCCGCCCGAGCATCGACACGAGCGTGTCCTCGGGGAGCCGCGCCACCTGGCCCACTCGCGTGAGCCCGAGCTCGCGGAGCTTCATGGAGGTGACCGGCCCGACCCCCCAGAGCCGCTCGACCGGCAGCAGGTGGAGGAAGTCGAGCTCGGCCGCGGGCGGAACGAGGAGCAGCCCGTCCGGCTTGGCCACCCCGCTGGCGACCTTTGCCAGGAACTTCGTGCGCGCGACGCCCACCGTGATCGGCAGGCCGACCCGCTCGCGTACCTCCCGGCGCAGCCGAGCCGCGATGTCCGGCGGTCGTCCGGAGATGTGGTCGAGGCCGCGGACGTCGAGGAACGCCTCATCGATCGAGATCCCCTCGACCAGCGGCGCCGTGTCCTCGAAGACCCGGAAGACCGCCCTGCTCGCCTCGGCGTAGGCCGACATGCGCGGATCGACCACCGCGGCCTGCGGGCACAACCGGCGCGCCCGGGCTCCGCCCATCGCGGTGCGCACGCCGCATGCCCTCGCCTCGTAGCTGGCGGCGAGCACCACACCGCCACCTACGATCACCGGGCGCCCGCGCAGGCGTGGATCGTCGCGCTGCTCGACCGACGCGTAGAAGGCGTCGAGGTCGGCATGGAGGATCGTCGCTCGGGCGCTCACACACGAACAGATGTTCGTGCAATGGCCGGACGGAACAGGATCACGCGGGGGAGGTGACGGGTGGCTCCGGAGGAGCGCGGGCCCGGAGCCGCAGCTGGCGCGCCCCTCGCGTGCGGCTACCCCGCCGGGACGGCCGACCGGAGCGGCGGGAAGTCGGCGGGCAGGTCGGCCGCTTCCGCCTGGAAGAGCTCCACCGGCTCGGGCAGCCCGCGAAAGCGCCAGGCCCCAAGGCTCCTCAGGTCGACCCCCTCGGGGAGCGAATCGTCCACCGCGGCGCGGACCGCGGAGGACATGACGATCTGGCCGCCGTGCGCCGCGAAGCAGATGCGCGCAGCGGCGTGGACCGAGAGGCCCACGTAGCCGCTGTCGGTGAGCGCCGGGCGCCCGCGATGCAGGCCGATCCGCAGTCGCACCTCGACCCCGGGGGGCCAGGGGCCGGCATCCATCGCGCGCTGGATCGCTAGCGCGGCCTCGAGCGCCGAGGGGGCGCGCTCGAACACCGCGAACACGTCGTCGCCGCGAGCGGACACCTCGCGGCCGCCGGCATCGCGAACAGCGGCTCGCACCCGGCGGCGAACGTCGGCGAGGAGGGGTGCGTAGCCGTCTTCGAGGCGCGCGAGCAGCCCGGTCGAGCCCTCGATGTCGGTCAGCAGGAAGGTGACGTGACCTGTCGGCAGCTTGCGCTCCGGCTGGAGCTGCGCGCTTATGAAGCCGATCGGCATGATCCCGTGCTTCTTGGCAGCCCTCAGCAGCCGGTTGCGCGCCCGGTCGCGTGCGGCCTCGTCCTCGAACGCCACCTGGCCAAACCGAGCGAGGGCGTTGCGCACGTGCGCGGCATCGTGGATCGGCAGCCGGCGCTTGCCCTGCGAATCGATATATGCGAACGCGCTGTCCGGGAGCTGCGCTCGCTCCCTGGCGCTGAGCGGTGGCATGCCCGCATGATCGCAAGCGCCCCCGCCGCCCCGGCCGCCGCTCTCAGTCAGTATCCCGCCGGTGCTGGTTGCGGGCGTCGACGTTTCCACGCAGGCCACCAAGGTGCTGGTCGTCGACCCCGCCGACGGGCGGGTGGTGGCGTCCGGGCGAGCGCCGCACGAGGTCACCGGCAGCGGGGGGGCGCGCGAGACCGACCCCGAGGTCTGGTGGCGGGCGCTGGGCCTGGCGCTCGCCGAGTGCGGGCGAGCCGGGGAGGTGGCTGCGATCTCGGTGGCCGCCCAGCAGCACGGCCTCGTGACCCTGGACGGGGACGGGCGCCCGCTCGGACCGGCGATCCTGTGGAACGACACGCGCTCGGGAGCCGAGGCGCGCGAGCTGGCCGACGCACTCGGGGCCGAGGCATGGGCCGAGCGGGTCGGGGTCGTGCCGGTGCCGTCTTTCACCGCCACGCGCTGGGCCTGGCTTCGGCGCCACGACCCCGAGCGGGCCGCCGCCACCCGGGCCGTGCGCCTGCCGCACGACTTCATCACAGAGCGCCTCTGCGAGCGGGGGGTGACCGACCGCGGCGACGCCTCCGGCACGGCCTGGTGGTCCACCCGCGACGAGCGCTACGTCGACGAGGTGCTCGAGCTCATCGACCTCGGCCCGGCGCTGCTCCCGGACGTGCTCGGCCCCAGAGAGCCGGCGGGTGAGGTCAGCCCGGCGGCCGCCCGCACGCTCGGGCTGCCCGCGGGCGCGCTCGTGGGCCCCGGCACGGGCGACAACATGGGCGCCGCGCTCGGGCTCGGCGCGGCCGCGGGCGAGCCCGTGGTCAGTCTCGGCACGTCCGGCACCGCCTACGCGGTGATGGACGAGCGCGCCGTGGACCCGAGCGGGACCGTGGCGGGATTTG
This sequence comes from Thermoleophilaceae bacterium, assembly GCA_035645115.1. Classification (GTDB taxonomy): domain Bacteria; phylum Actinomycetota; class Thermoleophilia; order Solirubrobacterales; family Thermoleophilaceae; genus JACVRW01. The sequence continues at coordinate 6,268 of DASQNF010000267.1, forward strand.
CCGACGCCGGTGGCCGCTTCCTGCCGCTCACGGCCACTCTCAACGCCACGCTCGCGGTCGACCGTGTGGCGAGTTGGCTGGGTCTCGACCGCGAAGCCGCGGCCGAGCGCACCGACGTCGTCGTGTTGCCCTATCTGGACGGCGAGCGCACACCCAACCTCCCGCAAGCCGCGGGCATGGTCGCCGGGCTGCGTCACACGACCGAACGCGAGGAGATCCTGCTCGCCGCCTACGAGGGGGCGGTGGCCTCGCTCGTGGAGGCGCTCGACCTGCTCGCGGAGGTGGGCTCGGGACTGAGCCCGTCCGCGGCGATCCTGCTCGTGGGCGGCGGCGCCCGCGGCGCCGTCTGGCAGCGCACGGTGGCTCGGCTCTCCGGGAGGCCGGTCCAGGCGCCCGACGCGCAGGAGCTCGTGGCGCTCGGCGCCGCGGCGCAGGCGGCCGCCTGCCTGTCGGGGGAGGCCCCGGAGCTCGTCGCGCGCGGCTGGGACGCGCGCCGCGGGACCACCCTCGACCCACCCGCCAAGCGCGACCTCGACACGCTCGAGCGCATCCGCGCGACCCGCGAAGCCACGCTGGCGCTACACGAGGGATAGAGAAGATGGAGGACGAGGGGAGGAGGAAGGCCCGCGCGGCGCTCCGCGACGGGCCGGAGCGCGCCGGGGCGAGGGCGCACTTCCGCGCGATGGGGATCGACCCGGCCCGGCTCGGCGGGCCGATCGTGGGGATCGCCTCCACCTGGACCGGGACGATGCCCTGCAACCTGAACCAGCGCGAGCTCAGCGACAGCGCCGCGCGCGCGATCGAGGAGGCGGGTGGCGTGGCGCTGCCGTTCAACACGATCGCGGTCTCGGACAACCAGTCGCAGGGCACCCCCGGCATGCGCGCCTCGCTGATCTCGCGGGAGGTGATCGCGGACTCGATCGAGCTGATGGTGCACGCGCACGACTTCGACGCGCTCGTCTGCCTCGTGGGCTGCGACAAGACCGTGCCGGCCGCCGTGATGGCGCTCGCGCGCGTGGACAAGCCGGCGCTGGTCCTCTACGGCGGCCCGATGCGGGCCGGCCGCTGGCGCGGCGCCGACGTGACGATCCAGCACGTCTGGGAGGCGGTGGGGGCGGTGGAGCGCGGCGCGGCCCCGCGCCGGGACCTCGACGAGCTCGAGCGGCTGGCCTGCCCCGGGCCGGGAACGTGCGCCGGCCACTTCACGGCCAACACCATGGCGGTGGCGCTCGACTGCCTCGGAATCGCCGTCGTGGGGGATGGCTTGATCGCCGCGGGCGCGAGCGCCGAGAAGGCCGCGGCCGCCGAGCGTGCCGGCCGGCTGGCGGTGGCGCTGGCGAGCGACGGTCCCACGGCGCGCAGATTCCTCGACAGGCGCGCGCTCCTGAACGCGATGGCCGGCATCACGGCGAGCGGCGGCTCGAGCAACGGCCTGCTGCACCTGCTGGCCATCGCGCACGACGCGGGCGTCGAGCTCACGCTCGACGAGCTGGTCGCTGTGGCCGGGCGTACGCCGGTGATCGCGAGCCTCGCCCCCTCGGGCGCCTGGGTCGCCGAGGACCTGCAGCGAGTGGGCGGCACCGCGGCCCTGCTCGCCGAGCTGATCCGCGCCGGCCACGTTGACGGAGGCGCGCCGGCCGTCCAGGGCGGGACGCTCGCCGAGGCCAGCGCCGCGGCGCCCGCCCCCGACGGGGAGGTGCTGTTCACGGCGGCGCGACCGTTCAAGCCGAGCGGCCGGCTGTTCGCCCTGCGCGGCAACCTCGCTCCCGAGGGCAGCGTGCTCAAGCTGGCGGGCACCGAGCGTCGGCGCCAGACCGGGCCGGCGCGCGTTTTCGACAGCGAGGAGGCGTGCTCGGAGGCGGTGCGATCGGGACACGTGCGCCCGGGCGACGTGCTGGTGATCCGCTATGAGGGCCCGGCCGGGGGGCCCGGCATGCGCGAGATGCTGAGCGTCACGTCGTCGATCGTGGGGGCCGGCCTCGGCGAGTCCGTGGCGCTCGTCACCGACGGCCGCTTCTCGGGCGCCACCCGCGGGCTGATGGTCGGGCACGTGGCGCCGGAGGCCGCGCGCGGCGGGCCGCTCGCGGCGCTCCGCGACGGCGACGTGCTCACGGTGGACGTGGACGCGGGCTCGCTCGATGCCGCGCTCAGCGACCGCGAGATCGCCGAGCGGCTCGCCGCCTGCACACCGCCCGCGCCGCGCTATGACTTCGGTGTGTTCGCCCGCTACCGCGCGAACGTGGGCTCCGCGTCCGAGGGCGCGGTGCTCAAGGCGTGAGCCGCGCGCGCCCGAACCGCTGGGCCGGCGGGCCGGAGTACGGGACATCCAGGGCGAACAGGCCACCGCGGGTGGTCACGAACAGGCGGCTGCCGGCGAAGCAGCACGCCGTGACCCGCGCGGCCGGCACCTCCACCCGCTCCGAGGGGCGGCCGTCGGGCGCGAAGCGCCGCACCTCCCCGCCTCCGTAGAGAGCCACCCAGACGCCGCCCTCGTCGTCAACCGCCAGGCCGTCGGGGATCCCGTCGGGCTCGGGTATCGCGGCGAACGGCCGCCGGTCCGCGACGGCGCCCGATGTGAGGTCGAAGTCGAGCACGTCGACCCGCTGCGTCGGCGAGTCGACGTAGTACATGAGCCGCGCGTCGGCGTCCCAGCCGAGCCCGTTCGACAGCGTGACTCCCGTGAGGACGGTGTGCAGCACGCCGTCTGGCTCATAGCGGTAGAGCGCGCCGGCTCCAGGGGTCTCGTCCTCCGCCATCGTCCCGATCCAGAAGCGCCCGGCGGCGTCGCAGGCGCCGTCGTTGCAGCGCATCCGCGGCTGCCCGTGCGGCACGTCCACTAGGCGGGTGACCGAGGCGTCCGTCAGGCGGACCTCCGCGAGCGCGTCGGCGAGCGCGACGAGCACCGTGTCGTGCTCCCATGGAGCAGCCGCGCAGACCTTCGCGCCGCAGTCGATCGAGCGCTCGCCGGCGTGCAGCAGCCCGCCCTCGATGTCCACCCAGAGCAGCCGCTCGGCGTCCGCGTCCCAGCGCGGCCCCTCGCCGAGCCGCGCGCTGACGGAGCCCACGGGCTCGGCGATTCCGAGCGACCGCACGCTGCTAGCTTGCCAGCTCATGGAGCCGCGCCGCAACGCGATGCGCTTCGAGGGGCGGCGTGCGCTCGTGACCGGCGCCGGATCCGGCATCGGCGAAGCGGTGGCGCGCAAGCTGCACGGCGAGGGCGCTCGCGTGCTGCTCGCGGACGTGCGCGGCGAGCCCGTGGAGGCGATCGCGGGGGAGCTCGGGGAGCGCGCCACGGCCGTGCGGCTGGACGTGCGCGAGGAGGAGGAGGTCCGGGCGGTGGCCGGCGAGCTCGACGTGCTCGCGAACGTGGCCGGGATCGGGTCCACCACCGCCGCACCGGACACGCCGCTCGCCGTCTGGGAGGACGTCTTTGCCGTGAACGCGCGCGGCACATTCCTGTGCTGCAAACACGCGATTCCAGGGATGGTCGAGCGCGGCCGCGGGTCGATCGTGAACATCGCCTCGGTGGGGGGCCTCGTGGGGCTTCGCAACCGCGCCGCCTACTGCGCGTCGAAGGGCGCCGTGATCGCGATGACGCGGGCGCTCGCGGTCGACCACGTGTCGGAAGGCGTGCGTGTGAATGCGGTCTGCCCGGGCACGGTGGACTCCCCATGGGTGCGTCGCCTGGTCGAGGAGGTGGGTGAGTCCCTGGACGCGCTGAGGGCGCGCCAGCCGCTTGGGCGCCTCGGACGCCCGGACGAGATCGCCGACGCGGTCCTGTACCTGGCCTCCGACGACGCAGCGTTCGTGACCGGGACCGCGTTCGTGATCGACGGCGGCCTGAGCGCCGCCTGACGATGCTCGGCCTCGTCACGACACCGGGCCAGGCTCACTCCACCGCCGTCGTGGAGCTGCCGCCGCCGCGTCCGGCGGAGGGCGAGCTGCTGCTGCGCACGCTCGAGGTCGGCGTCTGCGGCACCGACCGCGAGATCTCGGAGGGCGCCTTCGGCGTGGCGCCCGAGCAGCGCGAGCGGCTGCTGCTCGGCCACGAGCTCCTGGCCGTCGTCGAGCGCGAGGGGCACGGCTTCGCGCGCGGCGAGCTCGTGACGGCGACGGTGCGGCGCTCGTGCGGGCGCTGCGAAGCGTGCTCGCAGGGAGCGCCGGACGCGTGCCACACCGGCGACTACGCCGAGCGCGGGATCACGCGTCTCGACGGGTTCGCGAGCGAGCTGACCACCGAGCGTGCGGAGCACCTCGTCCGCGTCCCGGCCGCGTTGGGGCGGCTCGGCGTGCTCGCCGAGCCGGCCTCGGTATGCGCGCGGGCCATCCGCCACGCGCGCGCCGTGGCCGAGCGCCAGCCGTGGCGCAGCGAGCGCGCGCTCGTCATCGGGCCGGGCGCGATCGGGATGCTGTCCACCTACTTCCTGCGAGTGGACGGCTTCGAGGTGTGGGTGGCGGGGCGCTCGCCGGGCGCGACCGCCAAGGCGGAGCTCGCCGAGGCTTGCGGCGCCCGCTACGTGTGCTCGACGGAGACCCCCCTGCCGGAGCTCGCCGCGGACGTGGGCGGCTTCGACCTCGTGGTCGAGGCCGCCGGCGACGCGCAGGTGATGCTCGACACGCTCGGCCTGCTCCGGCAGGGCGGCGTGGCCTGCCTGCTCGGCGTGGACGGGCGAAGCCGCCGGCTGAGCCTCGAGGGGCGGGTTCTCGGCGTGGACACGATCCTCCAGAACCGGGCGCTCCTCGGGAGCGTGAACGCGGGGGCGCGTGACTGGGAGGCGGCGGTCGAGCGGTTGGACCGCGCCCGGCGCCGCTGGGGTGAGGCGCTCGAGCAGTTCGTCGGGCTCCGGGTGGCGGTCGACCGCTTCGAGGACGCCTTCGCATACACGGGCGTCAAGGCGACGCTGCGGTTCGCGCCGGACTGAGCGCCTCCACGCCGAGCGCGCGGCGGCTCGGCGGCACGAGCAGCGCGGCGAGCCAGAGTGCGGCGAGCGCGAGGAAGCCGAGCCGGCCCTCGCCGGTCAGCGAGAAGCTGAGGCCCACGAGCGGCGTGCCCACGAGTACCACGAGGTTCGCGGCGGTGTTCACAAGGCCCACCGCCGCGGCGGGGGCGTCGGGTCGCGTCACGGCGGCGCCCGTGAACGCGGGCGCGAACGGGATGCCGGCGCCGATCCCCACCAGGAGGGCGCCGCCGACCGCCACCCACGCCGGCTCCGCCGCCACGAGCGCGAGCGTCCCCGTCGTGCCCGCGAGGATGCTGGCCAGCACCGCCGGCCGCGCGCGCTCCGGGTGCCTGCTCAGGATCCAGCCACCGAATGGGCGCGACACCACCACGAGCAGCAGCGTGAGGGCGCCCACGGCGGCCGCGGCGCCGTCGCTCAGGGAGCTGTGGCGCTGCAGCAGCTCCACCACCCAGTTCGCGAGCACCACGCCGAGCCCGTACGACGCCGCGTAGAGGATCGCCAGCCGATAGAGGCGCCGGTCGCGGACCACCCCGGACGTCGGCTCGTCCCTCGCGGCCGGGCGGCGCGGGCTCCCACCGGCCACGTGGGTGGTCGCGACGATGCCGAGCACCGCCAGCGAGATCGCGAGCGCCGTCCAGTACGGCGCCCGCCAGCCGACCACCTGCTCGAACTGCGGGACCAGGGCGAGGGCCAGGCCGCCGGGAGCGAGCGAGACGCCGCCGAAGACGCCCTGCGCGAGCGGCGAGCCGCCCGACTCGCGCACCAGCGCGCTGCCCGAGATGAAGGCGAGCCCGGTTCCCACCCCCACGAGCGCCCGCGCCGGGATCGCGAGCCCCGCCTCGGGCCACGCCAGCGCGATCGCGTTGCCGGCCGAGAGCACCACCAGCGCCGCCGCGCCGGTGCGCACCGGCCCGAGCCGGTCGCTGGCCCGGCCGCCCGGAATCTGGATGGCCAGGTGCGTGACCACCATCGCCGTCGTGAGCAGGCCGATCGTTCCGAGCCCCACGCCGTACGCGCTCGAGAGCTCCGACGCGATGCCGCCGATGTTGGCGAAGTTCCAGCCGCTGGTGGCCCCGAGCGCGCAGCCGGCGAGCACTCCCCGACGGAGGCTCACCTCAGCCGATCCGGATCTCGAAGCGCATTCGCCAGGGCGCCCACTCCAGGCGCTCGCCGCTCACGAGCGCGTCCACGGGGGCGGCCATCGGCTCGAAGCAGGCCACGGGCTCCGTCAAGGGGGCGAAGAACTGCGCGCAGGGGGCGCCCTCGAGGATCTCGAGCTCCACGCGCCGGCCGTCGCCCTCGAGCACGAAGCCGCCGTCCAGCTCGACCAGCGCCTCGTCGTAGTGCCCGTCGGCGAGCGCGAACGGCGCCGGCGCCCACGGCTCGCTGGCGCCGGTGGGAAGCAGGCGATCGTCGAGCACGAGCCGCCGCCGCGATCCGAGCGTCACGCGCCAGCGCTCGCGCGGCACCCCGGGCAGGCGCAGGAACGGGTGCCACCCGAAGGCCACCGGCGTGTCGCCGCGCACGTCCGTCACGGTCTCGAGGCCGCGCGCGCTCAGCCGGTGCTCGACCACGACCTCGTGGGGGAACGGGAACGCGTCGTCGCGCCAGGCGCGGCGGGCGCGGATGCGCGTGTCGTCGGCATGCTCCAGGACCCAGCCGCGGCGTGCGGCGGGCAGCCCGTGCAGCGGCACGCCGTTCTCGTCGCGGCGCGCCCCGGTGGCGTCGACCGCGCGGCCGCGCACGTCGAATCGCTCGGCGCTCAACCGGTTCGCCCACGGGTGGAGCAGCGGGCTGCCGGTCCAGGCGTCGGCCCGCGCGGCAAGGTAGTCGAGACCGCGGTGGCGCAGCGCGGCTACGAGCATCCCGTCCTCGGGCACCACTTCGGCTTCGAGCTCGCCCGAGCGAAGCTGCGCGCTCACGCCGCTCAGGTCCGCGCGAGCCGCGGCACCTCCCCGGGGGCGACCTCGCGGTGGTCGGGCAGGCCCTTGAGAGCCTCCTCGGCGCCGGCGGGCGCGTAGATGGCGAGCAGCACCATCGGCTCCCAGCCGGTGTTCAGCGTCGAGTGGAAGGCCGCCTTCGGGATGAACACCGCTTGCCCGGGACCCACCTCGAAGCTGTCCGCGTCGTCCACCATCTGCTCGCCCCGGCCGCTCAGGATGTAGAGGATCTCGTCGCTGTCGGGATGGTTATGGCGCTCGTGGCCCGCGCCCGGCAGCAGCACCACGTGCATGAGGCTCATCGCCGGAGCGTCGGTGTTCTCGGTGGCCACCAGGGGCTTGATCAGCCCCCAGTCGAAGCTCATGGTGGGCAGGCTCGCGGGGTCGATCAGCTTGGACGGCACCTCGGTGCTCCTCTCATCCGTGGGCGACCGCCTTGAAGCGGCGCATGTTCTCGGTCATCGCGATCTCGGTGGGCAGGCGCTCCATGCTGGAGGCCCCGAAGAACCCCACCACCCCCTCGGTGCGCTCGAGGACGTACTGCGCGTCCTCGGGCTCCGCAAGCGGGCCGCCGTGGCAGAGCACGATCACCTCGGGGTTCACGGCCACCGCGGCGTCCCGCATCGCCTGGATCAGCTCGACGCACCGGTCGAGCGTGAGCGCGGTCTGAGCGCCGATCGTCCCCTTCGTGGTCAGCCCCATGTGCGGCACGAGCACGTCGGCTCCCGCGCGCGTCATCGCCTCGGCCGAGTCCGGGTCGAAGACGTACGGTGCCGTGAGCAGCCCCAGCGACGCGGCCGCGCCGATCATCTCGACCTCGAGCTGGTAGCCCATTCC
>DASQNF010000268.1:0-30403 GCA_035645115.1 Thermoleophilaceae bacterium
CAGGAGCTCCTGGCGTACGCTCGCCACGCCCTTGAACGCCACCCGCCCCGGCTCGAACGGGAGCGAGACGGCCACGTCGGCTCCGCAGCGGCCGGCGATCGTCTCGAGCGCGTCGAGCTCGAGCGGCGTGAAGTCGTCGAACCCGTATGCGAACAACGGCGTCGAGCCCCAGGCTCCGGGGTCGCGACGCAGCGAGTCGAGCGCGCCCCAGGCGAACAGCTCGGGGTCCACGAGGCCGGCCGCGTCGAGGCCGTCGCGGTAGCCGCGCAGGATCGCGGCCACCTCCTCGGCGTAGGCGCGCCGCGGGCCCTCGCCGGCCCAGGCCCGGAGCGCGAGTGTGAAGCGCGCGGGCTCCACCATCGCGCGCCCGAGCTCGGCCATGAAGTCGGCGGCGGCGCGCACGAAGCCGGGTCCGGCGGCGGACTCGGCGAGCACGCGAAGGTCGGCTCGCCGCAGCGCCTCCTCCAGGATCAGCTCGCGGGCGAGCGTCGAGGCGACCTTCGCCGTGTAGCCGGCTCGCCTGGCGATCTCGGCGAAGAGCCAGTCGAAGCGCAGGACGCGCGCACCGAACACCGCTCCGCGCCCGGCGAGCTCGCGCTGGGCGTGCTCGACGTCGCCGAAGGTCGGAACCACCAGGATCGGCTCCTCGTCGAGGCGAGCGCGCAGCCCGCCGAGCACCTCGCCGGCCTTGGCGGCGTTGGCGGGCCCGGTTACGAGGGTGAGAGGCACCCCTGGATGGTCGCTACGGGGTCGGACTGCCTGACACGAGCACGCCATTGGCGGAGGCGGCGGCGAGCGCCTCTGCGAAGCGGCCGGGCGGCAGCATCACCGGCGCCTGCTGGAGCTCCCAGCCGCGGTTCGGGCGCAGGATCCAGCGCGCGATGCGCAGGCGCTCGCCCTCGAGGCGCTCCACGCGAAGCTCGTCGCGCAGCTCACCGGTGCGACCGGCGCTGGCGCCGAACGCGCCCGGCGGGGCGGGCTCCCTGCACTCGCCCTTGCCCTCGCCCTCGCCATCGCCCCCGGCCCGAGCCCCTGCCGCGTGCTCGCTCTCTAGCAGCTCCTTCTCCACCGCTCCCGCGATCAGCGCCGGGAGGTCTGCGAGATCGATCTCGGGGGCCCCCCTCACGAGCTGGCCGGCGTGCCAGGCGGCCAGCCTGAGCCCGCCGGGCACCCGCTCGAGGCGGACCTCGCGGCCGCCGGCGTAGGGTCCCACCGCCGCGAACACGCCGCGTGAGACGCGCGCCGCGCCCGCCCGGCCCCCCGCCGCGCCCGCCCGTCGTGCATCCGAGTTGCGAGCGCCGCGCCCGGCGCTCGGGCGAGATGCGCGCTCGGGCCTTCGGTCCGGGTCGAGCACGGTGCCCTTGGCGCAGATCGGGCAGTCGGCCATGAAGCGGTTGTGGCGGCAGAACACGGACACCGGGGATCCCCAGGGTAGTCCCCCGCGCGCGGCGCCTGCGACCATCAAACGCGATGCGCACCGCGGTCGTCTCTGACCTCCACCTCGGGGTGAGCTCGCGCCGCGACCTGGCGCGCGGCGGGGCCCCGCGCGACCGGCTGCTCGGCGCGCTCGAGGGCGCCGAGCGCGTCGTCCTCCTCGGCGACACCGTCGAGCTGCGCGAGCGCCCGCTGGCCGAGGCGCTGGAGGGGGTGAGGCCGTTCTTCGTGGCGCTCGGCGAGGCGCTCGCCGGCCGCCGCGTCGTGCTGGCGCCCGGGAATCACGATCACGGCCTGGGAGGCCCGTGGCTGGCTCGCCTGCGCCTCGACGGAGCAGCCCTCGAGTCCCAGGGCGAGTGGCCGGTGGCGCCCGGGGACGGGGCGGCGGGCCGGATCGCCTCATGGATGCCGGAGGTGGAGCTCAGCCTGGCCTATCCCGGGCTCTGGCTGCGCCCGGGCGTGTACGCCACTCACGGCCACTACCTCGACGTGCACCTGACAGTGCCGCGGCTCGAGTCGATCGCCGCCTCCTTCATGGGCCTGCTCACCGGGCGCGGGCGAAGCTGCGCCTCGGCCGCCGAGTACGAGGCCGTGCTCGGTCCGATGTATGCCTTCCACGGGGAGCTCGCCCAGGGCTCCGCCCGCAGGATGTTCGCTCGCGGCGGCCACGTCTCGCGGGACGTCTGGCAACGGGTCAACGGCTCGGCCGACGGGCGGCTGGGAGCGGCGGCCGGCCGCTTCCTGATCGGCAGCGTCACCATCCCGGCCGCCGTGCTCGCGCTCAACCGAATCGGCATGGGGCCCTTCAGCGCCGAACTGACCGCCGTTGAGCTGCGTCGCTCAGGGCTGCTCGCGATGGGCCGGGTTGCCGACACCCTGGCGCCCGCCGCCGAGCACGTGATCTTCGGCCACACCCATCGCCCGGGCCCGCTGCCCGGGGACGAGCAGCCCGAATGGACCACGCTCAGGGGCGCCCGGCTCTGGAACAGCGGCAGCTGGTTCCTCGAGTCGGTGCTCACGCGCGGCTCCCGCGACAGCCCCTACTGGCCGGGCACGGTCCTCAGCGTCGACGACCATGGCCCGCCACGCATCGAGAACGCGATGCGCGACCTCGAGCTCGCGGCATGACGGCGCCGGTCGAGCTCGAGCGCGCACGCTCGCTGTTCCCGGCCGCACGCGGCTATCTCGACAGCGCGACGATCGGGCTGCCGCCCGCGACGGCGATGGACGAGCTGCTGGCCGCGCTCGAGGAGTGGCGCCGCGGCGGCGCCTCCGCGCCGGCCTACGACGGCTGGGTGGAGCGCAGCCGCGCGGCGTTCGCGCGCCTGGTGGGCGCTCCCGCGAGCCGGGTGGCGGTGGGCGCCCAGGTCTCGTCGTTCGCCGGAGTCGTCGCGGGCTCGCTGCCCGCCGGCGCGGAGGTGCTCTGCGCCGAGGGCGACTTCACCTCCGTCCTGTTCCCGTTCCTCGTGCAGCGCGAGCGCGGGGTCCGTGTGCGGGTCGTGCCGCTCGAGCGGCTGGCCGACGAGCTGCGGCCGGGTACCAGCCTCGTGGCCTTCAGCGCCGTGCAGTCCTCGGATGGGCGCGTGGCCGACCTCGACGCCATCGTCGGGGCGGCCGGCGAGTGCGGCGCGGCCACCTTCCTCGACGCCACCCAGGCCTGTGGCTGGCTCCCGCTCGAGGCGGAGCGCTTCGACTATCTCGCCTGCAGCGCCTACAAGTGGCTGCTCTCGCCGCGCGGGACGTGCTTCTTCGCCGTCCGGCCGGAACGACTGGAGCGGCTCACCCCCCAGCTCGCCGGCTGGTACGCGGGCGAGGAGCGCTGGAGCTCGCTGTACGGCGAGCCGCTCCGGCTGGCCGGCGACGCGCGCAGGCTCGACCTCTCCCCCGCCTGGCTGTCGTTCGTGGGCACCGCCCCGGCGCTCGAGCTGCTCGCCGGGATCGGGGCGGACGCGATCCGCGAGTGGACGGTCGGGCTCGCCGAGCGCGTGCGCGACGCCCTGGGGATGGAGCGCACGGGCTCGGCGATCGTCTCGGTGCGAGCGCCCGGCGCGGCGGAGCGCCTGTCGCAGGCGGGGATCCGCGCGAGCGTGCGCGGCGACGGCGCCCGGATCGGCTTTCACCTCTACAACGACGCGCACGACGCGGAGGCCGCGGTGGCCGCCCTTGCGGGCTGAGCCGGGACCGGAGAGACTCGCGCCCATGACCCCACGACTGGCGCGCAGGCTCGACGAGATCCCAGGCTTCGGCATCGACAAGGTGGCCGCGGCGGCCGGCGACGACCCCGGCATCCTCCGGCTCGAGAACCTGGACACCGACCTCTCGCCGCCGGCCGCCGCGCTCGACGCCACGCGCGCCGCCGTCGGCCGCGCCGATGCCAACTCGTGGCTGCCCTTCACCGGCAAGCAGGAGCTCAGGGCGGCCGTGGCCGACCTGATCGCGGCGCGCGGCGGTCCCAGGCACGAGCGCGGCGAGGTCGTGATCACCTGCGGCGAGGGCGACAGCATGCTCGACGCCGTGCTGGCGGTGGCCGACCCCGGCGACGAGGTGATCGTCACCGATCCGGTGTACGCCGGGATGATCAACCGCGTGCGGCTCGCCGGCGTGGCCCCGCGGCTCGTCCCCATGAAGGTCGAGGACGGCGGCTGGCGGCTCGACCTCGACGCGCTCGCGGCCGCCGCCGGGCCGCGCACGCGCGCGCTCTTCCTGATGAACCCGTCGTTCCCCACCGGCGCGCGGCTCTCGAGCGCCGAGTGGGACGCTGTCACGGCGCTCTGCCGGGAGCACGACCTGTGGCTCCTGTACTGGTCGATGATGGAGGGGATCGTGTTCGACGGCGCCGAGCCGGTCCAGCCGGGCGGATTCGACGGCATGGCGGGGCGGACGATCACGATCGGCGGGGTGTCGTGCGAGTGGCGCATGATCGGCTGGCGAATCGGCTGGCTGGCCGGGCCGGCCGAGATCGCCGAGCAGCTCGGGAAGGTCCACATCTACAACGGGCTGGTGGCCGGCGGCGTAGCGCAGGCCGGTGTCCTCGCCGCGCTGCAGACGCCCGAGGAGGAGCTGCGCGGATGCGTCGAGGAGTGGCAACGACGCCGCGACGCCGTGCTCGAGCAGCTCGACGCCTTCCCCGCGGTGCGCGCCGACGGCGGCTGGTCGCTGCTCGTGGACACGCAGGCGATCGGGATCGACCCGGCCGAGGCCTCCAGCCGCCTGCTGGCCGAGCGCGTGGCCGCGACGCCGATGCACGGCTGGGGAGGCGACGTAGCCGCTCGTCACCTGCGGATCGTGTTCTCCACCGAGCCGCTCGAGCGGCTGGCCCTGCTCGGAGAGCGAATGCGGGCCGCGCTCGGCTGAGCGGGCGCCGGCGGGGGGCGCTGTTCGCGGGCAGCGCCCGGGCTCGCGCGGTGGCGGCGGGCTGCGGGCAGCGCCGGGGGTGCGCGTCGCCTGTGGGCCGCCTGGGCTGCTCGGCGGCCACAGAGCGCCGGGGCGGCAGCGGCCACCAGGCGCTGCGTCCTCGCGGCGCGCCGACCCGCAGGGCGCCCCCGGCGGGCAGACCCGCAGCCGCCACCCGGCGAGGCGCCGCCGGCGCCCCGGTCCCAGGCGCACAGACGGACGGGAAGCTCGGTACTCCTTTCTCGAGATTCCTTGCTCAGCTGATCACTTGAACAACGAGCCTCCCGGTGGAACGCAGCAGTAGCGGCCCAACTCGGGGGCACGCAAGCCCAGCGGCCCCCCGGCGTAGCGTGGAGCCCCAACAGCAGCGTTGCGCCCGGGGCCGCTGAGTCACGCGCGGCGCTGCCGCAGCGGCCTGGCCTCAGGCCGCGGCGCCCTCGGGCTCGGCCTGCTCCTCCTCGGCCTCGTCCTTGGACGGCTCCTTGGCCCACTCCTCGTCGAACTCCACGCGCCACTTGCCGTCCTCGGCCTGCTCGAGGCGCAGCTTCGCGCGGAACGTGCGCCCGGAGCGGCCGCGGAAGCCGGCGACGGCCTTCGCGGTCTTGCCGACGCCCGGGTCGGCCCCCGCCTCGCGGGAGGCGCGCAGCGAGGCGATCAGCTCCTTCGCGACCGCCAGCGGCAGTGACTTCCCGGCCTTCTTCTTCCAGATCACGAACCCGCAGCCCGGGTCCTCGCGCGACCAGCACGAGAAGCCCTTCCGGTTCTCGGAGATCTCGCGTCCGCAGATCGGGCAGGGGCCGAGCTTGGCGCGCTCGATCTGCACGCCCTTGAGCTTGTCGAGCTCCTGCACCGTCTCCGTCGTGAACTTCGCGATGTCGTTCATGAACGCGGGGCGCGTGTCGGCGCCCTGCTCGATCAGCCCGAGCCGGTGCTCCCACGATCCGGTCAGCTCCGGCGAGGTGAGTGGGTGGGCGCCGAGCAGGCGAATCACCTGGATCCCCTTCTCGGTGGCCACGAGCGCTCGACCTTCGCGCTCCACGTACTCGCGGTTGATCAGCAGCTCGATGATCCCGGCGCGGGTGGCCGGCGTGCCGATCCCCGAGTCCTTCATCGCCTCGCGCAGCTCGGCGTCCTCGACCTCCTTGCCCGCGGTCTCCATCGCCGCGAGCAGCGACGCGTCCGTGAACCGGCGTGGCGGCTGTGTCTCCTTGCGCATGAGCTCGACCGAGCGGGTCTCGACCGCCTCGCCCTGGTCGAGCTTCGGCAGCAGCTGGTCCCCGCCGGAATCGTCGTCGGCGTGCTCGGGCTCGGCCTGCTCGCCGTAGACGGCCTTCCAGCCCGGCGCCACCAGCCGGCGGCCGCTGGTGCGGAAGACGTGCTCCTCGACGGAGGTCTCGACCCGCGTGCGCTCGAACTCGGCGTCGGGATGGAAGATCGCCAGGAAGCGCTTGGCGACGAGGTCGTAGACCTTCAGCTCGTCCTGGCCCATGCGACCGAGGTCGTGCTCGGAGCGGGTGGGGATGATCGCGTGGTGGTCGGCGACCTTCTTGTCGTTGACCACGCGCCCCAGCGGCAGCTTGTCGAGCGATATCACGTACTCGGCCGCGCGCCGGTAGGCCCCGTTGTGGCCCACGAGCGAAGCGATCGGCTTGATCTCGCCGATCATGTCCCCCGTCAGGAAGCGGGAGTTGGTGCGCGGATAGGTGAGCGCCTTGTGCTCCTCGTAGAGGCGCTGGGCAGCAGCAAGCGTGCGGCGGGCGGAGAAGCCGTAGAGCGTGTTGGCGTGGCGCTGCAGCGAGGTGAGGTCGTAGAGCAGCTGCGGGCGCTCGCGCTCCTCCTTCTTCTCGAGCTTCGTGATCTCGCCCCGCTTGCCCGTGACCGCCTCGACGATCGTCTTCGCCTCGTCCTCCGAGGGCAGCCGCTTGCCGCCGAGGTAGCGACCGCTGTAGGTGCGCTCCCCGCTCGCCGCGAAGCGGGCCTCCACGAGCCAGTAGGGCTCGGGCTTGAACGCGCGGATCGCCTCCTCGCGGCGGGCGATCAGCGCGAGCGTGGGGGTCTGCACCCGTCCCAGCGAGACCGCGCCGTCAAAGGCCGCGCGCAGCCTGATCGAGGCCGCGCGGGTGGCGTTCATCCCCACCACCCAGTCGGCCTCCGAGCGCGCGCGGGCTGCGTCCTCTAGCGACTTCATCTCCTCGCCCGGGCGGAGCTGCTCGAACGCCTCGGCGATCGCCCCCTTGGTCATCGATGAGAGCCAGAGGCGACGGACGGGCTTCTGGACGGGGGCGATGTCATAGAGATAGGCGAAGATCAGCTCGCCCTCGCGCCCAGCGTCGCAGGCGTTGATCACGTCCTCGACGTCATCGGAGGCCATCAGGCGGTGGATCGCCCTCAGCTGCTTGGCGGCGCGCTCGTCGTTCGGGACCAGCTTGAAGTCGAAGCCCTCGGGGATGATCGGCAGGTCGGCGTAGCGCCATTTCTTCAGCTTCGGGTCGTAGGCGTCCGGCTCGGCGAGCCCGACCAGGTGGCCGACGGCCCACGTGATCACGTAGTCCTCGCCGTCGAGGTGGGTCTTGTCCTTCGACTGCGTATAGGAGCCGGGCAGCGCGGCGGCGAGGTCGCGCGCCACCGACGGCTTCTCTGCGATGACTAGGGTCTTGCCCATCGAGTGGTTCACGATACGCACATCGAGCGCCATAGCGCCACGGGCTGGTGGCTTGAGGAGGCCGGGCGGGTCGATCCTCTTCCCCCGCTGAGCGGCTCGCTCGATGCAGACGTTGTCGTGGTCGGCGGCGGCTACACCGGCATGTGGACCGCCTGGAGGCTGCTCGACGCGGAGCCCTCGGCCCGGGTCGTCCTGCTCGAGGGAGGCGTCTGCGGGCACGGGCCGAGCGGTCGTAACGGCGGCTTCTGCGAGTCGCTCTGGTTCAGCGCCGCCGCGCTGCGGGAGCGCTTCGGCGACGAGCCGGCCCGCAGGCTGCTCGACGCCTCCAGCCGGACCGTCGCGGAGATCGGCGCGTGGTGTCGCGACAACGACGTGGACGCGTGGTTCGACCAGTCGGGCTACATGTGCGTCTCCACCGGCGCGGGCTTCGACGACGTGGGCCGCGCGGCTGTGGAGGCCGCCGCCGCGCTCGGCGCCCCCGAGGCGGTCCAGGAGCTGAGCCCCGAGCGGGTGCGCGAGCGCTGCACGTCGCCGCTGTTCCGGCGCGGTGTGCTGGTGCCGGACTTCGCCACGGTGCAGCCGGCCCGGCTCGCGCTAGGCCTGCGACGGCGGCTGATCGAGCGCGGCGTGCGCGTGTTCGAGGGCTCGCGAGTCAGGCGACTGCGCGGCGAGGGGCGCGCCGGCCGCTCCGGGCGAGCGGTTGTGGCCGAGACCTCCGGCGGCAGCGTGCGGGCCGGCGCCGCGGTTCTCGGGGTGGGCGCGGTTGCGCGCTCGATCGCCCCGCTGCGCTCGCGGCTCACCGTGACGTCCTCTCACATCGTCCTGACCGAGCCCGTCCCGGAGCTGCTCGAGGAGATCGGCTGGACGGGCGGCGAGTGCATCACCGACGGGCGCACGCTGCTGCACTACTTCCGGACCACGCGCGACGGGCGGATCGCGCTCGGCTGGGGCGGCGGGCGGATCGCGTGCGGCGCTCGGCTGCGTGGTCACGTAGAGGTCGACCGCGGCGTGGTCGCACAGGCGCGGGCTGACCTCGAGCGGCTCCTCCCCGGCGTGCGCGGGCGTCGCATCGAGCACGCCTGGGGCGGGCCGATCGACGTCTCGCCAAGCCACATCCCGCAGGTGGGAACGCTGCCGGGGGCGCCGGTGCACTTCGCGTTCGGCTTCACGGGCAACGGCGTGGGGCCCTCGCGGCTTGCGGCCGGCGCGCTCGCCTCACTGGCGCTCGAGCGCCGCGACGAGCACACCCGGCTGCCGATCGTGGGCTCGGACGCAGGCGCCTGGGTGCCGCCGGAGCCGCTTGCGTGGCTCGGAGGCGCCGCCGTCAGGGCCGCCCTGGTGCGCGTGGAGCGGGCCGCCGAGCAAGGCCGGCGGGCGGACCCGCTGAGCCGCGCGATCCGGGCCGCGCCACGGGCGTTCGGGCTCCACCTGGCGCGCTGAGCTACCCGCTGCCCGAGCCAGGCGCGGCCCGCAGCCGGTCTCGCGCGACCTAATACTCGCGCGGGTCGAAGCCCCGGCCGGCGTCGCGCCCGCGACATCCGGTCCGGCGGCGATCCTGGTCGAAGGGCAGGCGCACGATCACCTGCGCCTCGTTGTTGTCCTCGTTCGACTCGTAGATGCCGTTCTCTGGGTCGGCGATGTGCACGTAAGCGAAGCAGCCGCGCAGGCCTGTCACGTCGATCCACTGCTCGGGATACGCCGGCGGGTATATGTCCGCCCAGCCGGGGGACGTGCCGAGTGTCACGCGCTCGGCACTCGCGTCATTGCTGCACGCCGGGTAGATGCGCCTGCGGGGTGAGCCCCTGAGCTGCGGCCGCGTCCGGGTCAGGTCGCGAAGGCAGTACGCGACCTTCGGGCCGGTCCGCACGCGCCGCACGCGCCTGCCACGCGAGTCAACGCGCCAGAGCTCGAAGCGCGCGGCGTCGTGGAACTTCCACCAGTAGCGCTGCAGGTGCGCGAACTTGAATTCGAGCCGTGCGCCGGTGCGCACCGCGATGCGGTCGCCGAAGCGCGTGTAGATGCGCTGGCGCGCGTTCATGAAGCGAGCGGAGTCGCGCGTGCCGTGCAGCTCGGCCGGGCCCGCCCCGACGCTGTCGATCACGTTGCCCGCCCGCAGCACCGTGTGCCCGGCCTTCGTGAGCCGGTCCGTGTAGAGGCCGTAGGGGCGCCGCATCACGAGGTCCGGGCAGAGCAGCTCGTGCGCGAACTCGCCGATGCAGGGGTTCTCGTCCAGCTGCGCCGGCGGCGGGGCGCCGCCGGGCGCAGGCGCGCCCACCGGGCCGTCGCCGCCGGGGGCAGGCTCGGCCGCGGCCACCGTGCCGGCGAGGGCCACGGCAGCGGCGAGCATGGCTGTGAGAACGGCACGCACCCCGCTGAGTTGTAGCGACTAGCGTGCCGCAGGTGCGCGTGCTCGCGATCGACGGCGGCGGCATCCGGGGCCTGATCCCGGCGCTCGTACTCGCCGAGCTCGAGCGCCGCACGGGCCGGCAGGTGTGGCAGCTGTTCGACCTGATCGCGGGCACATCGACCGGAGGAATACTCGCCTGCGCCGTGTGCGCACCTGAGGCGCTGCCGGCCGAGCAGCTCGTGCGCCTGTACGAGGACGAGGGTCCCGAGATCTTCGACCGCTCGCTGTTCCAGCGCATACGCAGCGCCGACGGCCTGCTCGACGAGAAGTACGACTCAGCCGCTCTCGACCGCGCGCTGGTGCGCTTCCTGGCCGACAAGCGGCTCAGCGAGAGCAGGCCCGACCTGATCGTCCCGGCCTACGACACGGCCGCGCCGGGGCCGTACTTCTTCAAGAGCCGCAAGGCGCGCGAGAGCGCGGAGGACGACTTCCCGCTGTCGGTGGTGGCGCGCGCCACTTCGGCGGCGCCGACCTACTTCGAGCCGACCGAGCTGGGCGAGCGCTCGCTGGTCGACGGCGGCGTGTTCGCGGTCAACCCCGCGATGTCGGCCTTCGCCGAGGTGCTTCGCTTCCACCCCCGGGCCGAGATCCTGCTGGTGTCGCTCGGCACCGGCGAGCGCACCCGCAAGCGGCGATTCGACGAGGTCAAGGACTGGGGCCTCGCCGAGTGGGCCCGTCCGATCCTCGACGTGGTGTTCGACGGCATCTCCGACGCGGTCGACTTCCAGCTGCGCCAGGCGCTCGACGACGGGCGCTACTGGCGCCTCCAGACCGAGCTGACGGGGGCGAGCGACGCCCTCGACGACGCGAGTGAGAAGAACCTGGCCGGCCTGCGCCGGCTGGCGGAGGGCATGATCCGCGAGCGCAGCGCGGAGCTCGACGCGATCGCGGCTGCGCTCACCTGAGCTGTCCGGCGACCACGCACGGCCGACGCGGGGGACGGCTCGGGCCTCGTCTCCTCTCAAGCCGCGCGTGGCGCCAGCGGCCTATGCGCACGGGCCCGTGTCCACCGGGCCGCCGGCACGGTCGAGGGCACGACCAACGATCGGGTCCGGCACCCCGAACCCGGAGCGCCCGTCGTTCGACACCGATGCCGCGAAGATCGTGGTGAGCACCCGCCCGGCGCCGTCCACCATCGGTCCGCCCGAGTTGCCCGAACGCACCAGTCCGCGCACCGTGGTGATCGGGCGCGCGACCGGGCCCTGGCCGTAGGCGTCCTGGGTCACGACCCTCGCGGTCGCCCCGAGGCGGCCGGGCTGGACGTCGAGGGGACCGTTCCCGGGAAAGCCGACGATCGCACCGGAGGCGCCCTCGCCGGCGCCCGGGTTCAACCTCAGCGGCGGGACGCCGGACAGCCCGGGCGCGCGCAGCAGCGCAAGGTCGTTGCGGGAGTCGAACCAGATCGCCTCGGCGTCGATCCGCTCGCCCTCGCCGCCGATCTGGACCGTCGTGTCGTCCTGGCCCGCCACCACGTGCGCGTTGGTGACGACGATCCCGCCCGCCGCCACCCAGCCGCTCCCCTGAACGCCGAGGCCGCAGGCCGTGCCGAGCACGCGGACCACGCTGCGCGCCGCCCGGCGCACGTCGCGGTCGCGGGCGATCCTCGCGGTGGGTGCGCGCACGTCCGCCCGCGGGCCGTCGATCCTCGGGAACGGGTCGAAGCGCGCGAGCGCCTGCAGCAGCGGGCCCGAGGGCGGCAGCGCCTCGTTCAGCCGCGCGAGGATCGCGGAGCGCTGGATGGGCTCGCGCAACTCGCGCGCGCCCGGCGTGTGGAGCGCCACCGCGCCTCCGACCCAGGCCGCGAACAGCCCGAGGCAGCCCACGAGCAGCGCGCCGCCGAGCCCGTCGAGCAGACCCAGGCGCTCGCCGAGGCGGTGGCGCAGGTGAAACCCGAGCAGCTCGAATCCCGAGGCGAACAGCGCACCGACCAGGAGCGCCGCGAGCAGGGCCATCAGCGGCGCATACGGGGAGCGCGAGCCCTCCTCGAGCATGAGCGGGCCGAGCCGCGAACCGAGGAAGGCGCCCCCCGCGAAGCCCGCCAGCGACAGCGCTCCCACGATCAGCCCCTGGGCGTACCCCCAAGCCGCCATCAGCAGCGTGAAGGCGACGATGATCCAGTCGAGAGCCGTCACCGGAGACGAGGCAGGGTAACGACGGCCGCGGGCTACCATCGAGCGTCCGGCTCCCAACTTCACCTCCCCTGAACGAGCTCCACTCCGAGCGCCGCCGGCGCCTCACCCACCGTGCCATGCCGGCGCTCGGCGGGCTCGGCGGCGTCGCGCTGCTGGCCGGTCTCGTGGTCGGGGCGGGCGCGAGCAGCGGCGCCGAGCGCGTGGCGCGGGAGTTCACGATCGCGTGGGAGCGCGGCGACACGCGCGCCATGCACGCGCTCCTGAGCGAGCGCTCGCGCGGCGCCTACCCGCTTGCGCGCTTCCGAGGCGCCTACCGGCGGGCTGCAGCCACCGCCACGCTCACCGCCGTCCGGGCCAGCGACCCCACGGGCGAGCGCGACGGCGCCGTGGCCGTGCCGGTCACCACCCGCACGCGGGTCTTCGGTCGCGTGCGCCGTGAGCTGCTCGTGCCGGTGAGCGGCGAGCGCGTGGACTGGCGGCCCGAGCTCGTGTTCCCGGGGCTGCGCAGCGGCGAGCGCCTCACGCGCGGCAGCGAGGCGCCGGAGCGGGCACGGCTGCTCGCGCGCAACGGCCGGGTGCTCGCCGAGGGGCCCGCGGACGCGCGCAGCTCGCCGCTCGGTGCAGTCGCGGACTCGATCGCGGGCGCCGTGGAGCCCGTGGAGTCGGCCCGGGAACGTGCGGCCCTCTATGCACGCGGCTTCCCGCGCGACTGGCCTGTGGGCCAGAGCGGTCTCGAGCGGGTGTTCGAGGCGCGCCTGCGCGGGCGACCGGGCGGCGAGCTGATCGCGGGCGGACGGCGGGTGCTGGCCCGCGCCCGCCCGCGTGCGGCCGCGCCGGTGCGCACCACCATCGCCCCGCGGCTCCAAGAGGCCGCCGTGACGGGCCTCGCAGAGCGCTTGGGAGGCGTGGCTGCGCTCGACCCGCGCAGCGGCGAGGTCCTGGCGCTCGCCGGGATCGCGTTCTCGGCGCCGCAACCGCCCGGATCGACGTTCAAGATCGTGACCACCACCGCTGCACTGGAGCGCCGCCTCGTCAAGCCCTCGACGAAGTTCCCCGTCGAGACCGCGGCGATCATCGACGGCGTCGAGCTCGAGAACGCCAACGGCGAGTCGTGCGGCGGCAGCTTCCGCCAGAGCTTCGCCCACTCGTGCAACTCGGTGTTCGCCCCGCTCGGGCTGGAGGTGGGCGCCGAGCAGCTCGTGGACGCCGCCGAGCGTTATGGCTGGAACGGCGAGCCCACGATTCCGGGGGAGGCGCCGAGCACGCTCCCGCCCGCGAGCGAGATAGTGACGCCGCTCGAGATCGCGTCCACCGCGATCGGCCAGTTCAAGACGCTCGCCACCCCGCTCCAGCTGGCGTCCGTGGCCCAGGTCATCGCGGGCGGTGGCGTGCGCAGGGCCCCCACCCTCGCCCTCGGAGAGCACGCCCCCCGGTCTCGGGTGACCTCCCCGCGCGTGGCGCGCACGATCGGCTCGCTGATGGTGGACGTGGTGGCCTACGGGACCGGCTCGGCGGCCGCCATTGACGGCGTCGAGGTGGCCGGCAAGACCGGAACGGCGGAGCTCGAGGACACGCGCGACCCGGCAACCGGCGAGACGCTGCCATCCGATCCCGAGAACACCGACGCCTGGTTCACCGCCTACGCGCCGGCCCGGCGGCCGACGATCGCCGTGGCCGTGATGCTGGTGCGCGCCGGCGCGGGCGGCGCGACGGCCGCGCCGGCGGCGCGGGTGGTGCTGGAGGCAGCGCTCTAGCCGGGGTGCGAGCGCTCAGATGTCGAGCTCGAAGGTGAGCGCCTCGTCGCCCTCGCCCTCGATCTCGAGCTCGAGCGGGCGGTTCTCGGTGTTCTGGAGCGGTATTTGGAAGAGCAGCATCGAGCCGGAGGTCGGGCCGAGCTGGGCGACGCTGCCCGCCTCGGGGATGCACTCCTTGGGGAGCAGCTCTCGCGCGCGGTAGGCGAACTGGTTGTCCTCGGGCAGCTCCTCGGGCTCGAACTCGTTGCCCTGGTTGTCCACGACCACGAACTCATCGACCGTCTCGAGCGGCTCGTCCGAGTTGTTGCACGCCTGCAGGAACACGCCGTAGAGGGTCTGGCCCCGCTCGGGCTCGGGCCCGTCGTAATAGGCCTCGTCGGGTGTGATGGTGGGGTTCAGCTGGCGGGTGATGAAGACGTTGTACTCCACCCCCTCGAGCTCCAGCGCGAGGCCCTCGCGGGCGGGCTCGTCCACGCCCGGCTCCTCGTCGCCGCAGGCCCCGACCGCCAGTGCGAGGGCGGCCAGGAAGCCGGCCAGGGTGACGCGCCTCGTGAGCACGCGCGGCAGTCTAGCTCCGCGGGCGTCCTTGCCCGCGCCCTGCCGGCGTGGGGCCGTCCGGGCGCGGTGACCCGGGACTGGCGCGCGCGCCTAGCGCCTCGCCCGGGCCGGGTCCATGCCGCTCGCCACTCCGAAGCGCGGCGCCTTTGCCGGGTCGTACCCGGCGATCGTGGCGCGCTTGAGCGGCTCCTTCGGCGGCTCCTCGAAGATCATCCGCAGGCGCTCGAGCGACTTCTTGGTCTGGCGGCGGATCCAGCCGGCAGCGCCGAGCTCCGTCAGCCGGTCGAAGATCGTGGCCGGCTCGCTGAACGTCGTGAGCTCGACGCGTGTGACGCCCTCGGACTCGCGCGTGAAGTCGTACACGGCAAGCGAGCGGTTGCGCCCGCGCCTGCCCACGCGCAGCTCCTCGACGATCCGCCGCGGCCGGTCGGCCTCGCGGACGGTGAGCTCCGCGTACTGCTTGCTGAGCGGCGCCGCGAGCTGGAACCGGGCCGCCGCCCCCTCGCCGACCGGGTTCACCCGCGCCAGCCGGTAGTCGCGCAGGAAGTGGTCGGTGAACGCGGGCCTCGCGGCGAGGTCGTTCACGAAGTCGAACACCTGCTCGCGGGGCGCCGAGATTACGGTGGAGACGGTGACCTCGCGCACGGCGCGGGCATCCTACCCGCCCGTGCTCGCGGGCCGGACGAGCGCCGCCTCAGGCTGCCTTGGGCACCACCGACAGGCGCCGCTCGCTGGCGTGCACGCGCTCCGAGCGAACAGCCAGGCGGCGCCCGTCGGGCAGCCGCGCGAAGCAGAGCTCGCAGAGCGTGCGGCCCGAGTCGAGCTCGAGAAGGCGCTCACCTGCGAGCGGCGTGCGACGACAGTCGGCGCAGCGAGCGGCCGAGCCGGGCAGGGCATCGATGCTGCGGCGCATGAGCAGGACGGAGAGATCGGGCATCCGGGGCCCCTTCGCTCCCCGACCGGGGATTCCTGCCGAGCTTGACCCGCTCGTTACCATTCTCACTACCCCCCAGCCCCAGAGGAGAGAAATCCGATGGAAGCCTTCAACGCCGGTACCCTGGCCGGTGCCGGCTCCTTCCGCTGCGACTCATGCGGGTTTGGAATCGCACTCCACGAGCGGGACTCGGTTCCCACCTGCCCAGAGTGCGGGGGTGAGTGCTTCCGCCGGGCGTCGCTGTTCGGCGACGCCGTTCGCGCCCCGAAGCACCAGGACGTCGAGGGCGCGCCCGACTGGCTCGAGGACGCGCGCGAGGCGCTCGTGCGCCCGGGCGACTATCTCGCCTTCGAGGACGACGAGCGCGTGCGGGTGGTGCCGCTCCAGGACGGCTGGACGCGCATCGGGCGCAGCCTGTCGGCCCACGTCCGCTTCGACGACCCGACGGTGTCGCGCCGCCACGCGCTGCTCTACCGCGACAGCGCGGGCGCGCGCATCCTGGACGACCGCAGCCTGAACGGGGTATTCCTGGGCGGCGAGCGCGTGGAGCTGGCGGAGCTCGGCGACGGGGATGAGATCGCAATCGGCCGCTTCCGGCTGTTCTTCGTGAGCGTGGCCGGTGAGAGCGCGAGCTCCGCGCCCGCCGACCTCCGCGCCACGGGTTGAGCCGCCCGCCGGCCTCAGCGCACGTCGCGCGGGCCGGCCCAGAAGGCGTCGCCCACGGTGACCGTGCGGGCGATCTCCGCTTGGTGTCGCAGCGAGTGGGGGTCGCCGTCCTCGTAGGCGAACATCTCCTCCGCGCGCACCCGGCGCAGCTCGCCGGAGCCGCCCAGGTACTGGTCGACGATGCGCGCGCAGCGGCGCCCCTCCGCGATCGCCGTGACCACCAGGGACTGGCCCACGCGCGCGTCCCCGCACGCGAACACCCCCTCGACCTTCGTTCCGTAAACGGGCGCCTTCAGGTTCCCGCGCATGTCCACCTGGACCCCGAGCTGCTCGACGGCACCCTCGTGCTCCGGATGATCGAACCCGATCGCGATAAGCACGAGCTCGGCGCGCTCGTGGAACTCGCTGCCGGGAACCGCGTGCAGGTCGCGCGATGAGCTGCCCACCACGCGCCGGCCGCTCACACCGGTGACCCGGCCGCCGGCGCCGGTGAGCTCGGTGACCTGCGCGCCGAAGCGGCGCCGGCCGCCCTCGTCGAGCGCGTAGGTGGACTGGGTGCGCTTCGGGGGCAGCGGCCACGGCGTCCCCGGCGGGCGCCCGCTGGCGGGCAGCGGCGGATAGACGTCGAGCAGCAGGACGTCCTCCGCGCCCTCGCGCAGCGCGTTCGAGATGCAGTCCATTCCGGTGTCGCCGCCGCCCACCACCACCACGCGCTTGCCGGCTGCGCTGATCACCTCGTCCGGCGGGGTCTCGCGATGGGGGCGGCCCTCCATCGCGGCCACCGCGCGGTTGCGCTGGTAGAGGTACTCCATCGCGAAATGCACGCCGGCCAGCTCGCGACCCGGCGCCTCCAGCTCGCGATGGACGCGCGACCCGATCGCGAGGACCACGGCGTCGTGGCTGCCGCGCAGCTCGCCGGCGCCGAGCCCGCCACCCACCTCGACTCCGTAGCGGAACTCGATCCCCTCCTCCTCGAGCAGCGTCACCCGCCTGTCAATGATCCACTTCTCGAGCTTGGCGTCGGGCACGCCGAAGCGCAGCAGCCCGCCCGGCCCCTCGTCGCGCTCGTAAACGGTCACGCGGTGGCCGAGCGAGTTGAGCTCGGCGGCCACGGCGAGCCCGGCCGGCCCGGAGCCGATCACGGCTACCGTGCGCCCGCTCCGCGCCGGGGGCGGGTTGGGGACGATCCAGCCCTCGTCGAAGCCGCGCGAGACGATCGCCAGCTCGATCTGCTCGATCGTGACGGCGTCGTCGTTGATGTCGAGCACGCAGGCGGACTCGCACGGCGCCGGGCAGATCAAACCCGTGAACTCGGGGAAGTTGTTGGTGGCGTGGAGCTTCGTGAGCGCGTCGCGCCAGCGGTCGCGGTACACGAGGTCGTTCCAGTCGGGGATCAGGTTCCCGAGCGGACAGCCCTCGTGGCAGAAGGGCACGCCGCAGTCCATGCAGCGCGCGCCCTGCTCGCGCAGCGTGCGGTCCTCGGGCAGCGAGAAGTACTGCCGGTAGTCGTGCACGCGCTCGGCGGGATCGCGCCTCTCGAAGCCCACGCGCTCGAGGCGCAAGAAGGCGCCCAGCTCTCCCATCAGCTCCTGCTCTCGACGGTGACGACCGGAGTGCCGGCCGCGTAGCCCGGCGTTGCCGCCGGGCCCGCCGCCGCGGCGGCCACCTCCTGCTCGCCCTCGGCCGACATCTCGGCGAGCGCGCGCTTGTAGTCGTGCGGCATCACCTTGACGATCCGGTTGAGCGACGCCCGCCAGTCCGCCAGCACACGCTCTGCCACCGCCGAGCCGGTCCGCAGGGCGTGCTCCTCGATCCAGCCCCGCAGCTCCTCGGACTCGTCGGGCAGGATCGCGTCGAAGCCCACCAGCTCCGTGTTGCAGCGCGCGCGGAAGTCGCCCGCGGAGTCGAGCACATAGGCGATCCCGCCGCTCATGCCGGCGGCGAAGTTCAGGCCCGTCGGCCCGAGCACGACGACCCGCCCGCCGGTCATGTACTCGCAGCCGTGGTCCCCCACCCCCTCGACCACGGTGATCGCACCCGAGTTGCGCACCGCGAAGCGCTCGCCGGCCAGGCCGCGGAAGAACGCGCGCCCCGAGCTGGCGCCGTAGAGCACGGTGTTGCCGACGATCACGTTCTGCTCGGCCACGAAGCTGGCCGCGGCCGGCGGGCGCACCACGATCGTCCCGCCGGAGAGCCCCTTGCCGCAGTAGTCGTTGGCGTCGCCGTCGAGCACGAGCCGGACGCCGCCCGCGAGCCAGGCGCCGAAGCTCTGCCCGGCCGAGCCCGACAGGAGGACCTCGATGGTCCCGTCGGCCAGCCCGTCCGCCCCGCGCACGCGGGCGATCTCCCCGGACAGGAGCGCCCCCACCGCGCGGTTCTTGTTCTCCACGCGGCGGTCGATCCGCACCGCGGAGCCGCGGTCGATGGCCGCCCGGCAGCGCTGCAGCAGGTCCACGTCGATCGAGTCGTAGAGCACCGGCTCGGGACGGCGCACGCAGCGCCGCGCGGCGGCGGGCGCGAGGCCCTCGGGGAGCGCGAGCAGCGGGGCGAGGTCCACGCCGCGCGCCTTCCAGTGCTCGATCGCGTCGTCGGGCTCGAGCAGCTCGGTGCGGCCGATCAGCTCGTCCATCGTGCGCACGCCAAGGCTCGCCATGATCCGGCGTGTCTCCTCGGCCACCATGAACAGGTAGCTCACCACCTGCTCGGGCTGCCCCTCGAAGCGCGCGCGCAGCTCCGGATCCTGCGTGGCCACGCCCACCGGGCACGTGTTGAGGTGGCAGACCCGCATCATCACGCAGCCGAGCGCGATCAGCGGCGCGGTCGAGAACCCGTACTCGTCCGCGCCCAGGAGCGCCGCGACCACCACGTCGCGGCCGGTCCGCATCTGGCCGTCCACCTCCACGAGGATGCGCGAGCGCAGGTCGTTTCGAAGCAGCGTCTGCTGGGTCTCCGCCAAGCCGATCTCCCAGGGCAAGCCGGCGTGCTGGATCGAGGCCTGCGGCGATGCGCCCGTGCCGCCGTCGTGGCCCGCGACCACCACGTGGTCGGCGTTGGCCTTGACCACCCCGGCGGCCACCGTACCGACGCCGACCTCCGACACAAGCTTCACGGAGACCCGCGCACGGGGGTTCGCGCAGCGCAGGTCGTAGATCAGCTGCTTGAGGTCCTCGATCGAGTAGATGTCGTGGTGGGGCGGCGGCGAGATGAGGCCGACGCCCGGAGTCGAGTTGCGCAGCCTGGCGATGTAGCGGTCGACCTTGTGCCCGGGAAGCTGGCCGCCCTCGCCGGGCTTGGCGCCCTGCGCGACCTTGATCTGGAGCTCGTCGGCGTTCACGAGGTAGTGGACGGTCACGCCGAAGCGCCCCGAGGCCACCTGCTTGATCGAGGAGCGCCGCTCGTCCCCGAAGCGCGCCGGGTCCTCCCCGCCCTCGCCGGTGTTCGACCTGCCGCCGAGCCGGTTCATGCCCGTCGCGAGCGTCTCGTGGGCCTCCGGCGAGAGCGCGCCGAGCGACATGCCGCCGGACTTGAAGCGCTTGACTATCTCCGCCGCCGCCTCGACCTCGGCGAGCGGCGCCGGCTCCTCCGCCGCGCGGAAACGCAGCAGCCCCCGGAGGGAGGACTTGGGCACCGCCACCTCGTTCACGTAGGTGGCGAAGCGCTCGTAGGCCTCCTCGGCCCCGGCCTCGCTGCGCGCGGCGTGTTGCAGGCTTGCGATCGTCTCCGGGTTCCAGCCGTGGAACTCGCCGTCGCGGCGCCAGGCGTAGACCCCGCCGGGCGGCAGCAGCTCCGATCTCGCCGCCGGGTAGGCGCGCGCGTGGCGGTCGAGCGCCTCCCAGGCGAGCTCGTTCAGCCCGATTCCGCCGACCCGCGACGCCGTGCCCGTGAAGTGCCTGTCCACCAGCTCCGCGCGCAGGCCGACCGCCTCGAAGATCTGCGCGCCGGTGTACGAGCGGATCGTCGAGATCCCCATCTTCGAGAGGACCTTCAGGAGGCCCTTGCCGATCGCCTTGATCGTGCGTTGCACGGCCTCCTCGGGGCTCATCTCCTCGGGCAGGCGGCCGTCGCGGTGGAGCGCGTAGAGCGTCTCGAACATCGCGTACGGGTTCACGGCGGCGGCGCCGTAGGCGATCAGGCAGGCCACGTCGTGGATCTCCTTGGCCTGCCCGGTCTCCACGATGAGCCCGATCTGGAGCCTGGTGCCCGCGCGCACGAGGTGGTGGTGGACGGCCGAAGTGGCCAGGAGCGCCGGCATCGCCGCGCGCTCCGCGCCGAGGTTGCGGTCCGACAGGACGATGATGTTGACCCCGCGCTCGACCAGCGCGCCCGCCTCGGCGCAGATCTCTTCGAGCCGCGCTCCCATCCCCTGCGCGCCTTGCGACACCGGCCAGGTCATGTCGATGGTGCGCGCCTCGAACACGTTGTGGTCGACCTGGCGCAGCTTCTCGAGCTGCGGGCTCCGCAGGATCGGCTGCGACATCACGAGCTGATGGCAGTGGTCGGGTGTCTCGCCGAGCAGGT
Organism: Thermoleophilaceae bacterium; assembly: GCA_035645115.1. Classification (GTDB taxonomy): domain Bacteria; phylum Actinomycetota; class Thermoleophilia; order Solirubrobacterales; family Thermoleophilaceae; genus JACVRW01. Next base: position 20,459 of record DASQNF010000268.1, read on the forward strand.
TGATCTCGGGGCCGATGCAGGCCTCGAGGCTCATCACGATCGACTCTCGGATCGGGTCGATCGGCGGGTTGGTCACCTGCGCGAACAGCTGCTTGAAGTACGAGAACAGCGGCGGGCGCATGTCTGACATGACCGCGAGCGCGGTGTCGTTTCCCATGGAGCCGGTGGGCTCGTTCGCGTCGCGCGCCATCGGCACGAGCGTCACGCGCAGGTCCTCCTCGGTCCAGCCGAAGGCGAGCTGCTTCGCGCGCAGGGGCTCCACGCGCGGCACGCGCGGCGCCTTCTCGGGAAGGTCCTCGATGTGGACGACGCGCTCCTTCAGCCAGCGGCCGTACGGACGCCGCCTGGCCAGCTCGAGCTTGATCTCGGCATCGGGGACGATCCGCTCCTGCATCAGGTCGACCAGGAACAGCTTGCCGGGCAGCAGGCGGCCCTTGGCCTCGACCTCCTCGGGGGGCACGTCGAGCACGCCGGCCTCCGAGGCGAACACCACCCAGCCGTCCTTCGTGACGAGCCAGCGCCCGGGGCGCAGGCCGTTGCGGTCGAGCGTCGCGCCGATCACGCGGCCGTCCGAGAACGCCACCGCCGCCGGCCCGTCCCAGGGCTCCACCAGCGAGCTGTGGTACGCGAAGAACTCCCGCACCTCCTCGGGTAGCTCCGGCCGCCCGCGGAAGGCCTCGGGGATCAGCATCGACATCGCGTGTTCGGGCGAGCGCCCGCCGAGCACGAGCAGCTCGAGCATGCCGTCGAGCGACGCCGAGTCGGAGATGTCGTCGCGCAGCAGCGGGCGGATCTTCGCGATGTCCTCGCCGAAGCGCGGCGAGGAGAGCGTCAGCTCGCGCGCGCGCATCCAGTTGCGGTTGCCGCGCAGCGTGTTGATCTCGCCGTTGTGGGCGAGCATGCGGTAGGGGTGGGCGAGCTCCCAGCTCGGGAACGTGTTGGTGGAGAAGCGCGAGTGCACGAGCGCCGAGCGGCTGACCGCGCGCACGTCTCGCAGGTCCGGGAAGTAGCGCGGCAGCTGCGGTGCAGTGAGCATGTCCTTGTAGACGATCGTGCGCGAGGAGAAGCTCGGGATCGCGAGCCCCTCGACGCCCTCGCGCTCCACCACGCGCCGGATCACGTAGAGCTTGCGCTCGAGCGCGTCCTGGTCGTCCACCGCCTCGCCCGCGCCCACGAACAGCTGCGCGATCCGCGGCGCGCAGGCCCGCGCCGCGCTGCCGCAGGCGGACTCCGCCACCGGGACCTCGCGCCAGCCGAGCGCCCGCTGCCCCTCGGCCTCGACCGCGCGCTCGAGCAGCCGCATCGCCTCGGCGGGGTCGCCGGGCGGCAGGAAGCACATGGCCACGCCGTACTCCCCGTAGGGCGGCAGCGCGAGGCCCGACTCGGCGCGCATGAAGCGGTCGGGAAGCTGCAGCAGGATGCCTGCGCCGTCGCCCGTGTCCGGGTCGGCGCCCTCGGCTCCGCGGTGCTCGAGGTGCTCGAGCGCGCGCAGGGCCCGCGCTATCACGCCGTGGGAGGCGGGGCTGCGCAGCCGCGCGACGAACGCCACGCCGCAGGCGTCGTGCTCGTAGCGCGGGTCGTACAGGCCGCGGGCTGCCTGCAGGGGGTCTCACCTCCTCGGGGTCCCGCGACCCATCCGGACTGGCCGCGCGACGGGCTGGGGGCGCGAAACTATAGAGCCATGCCGATGCCCCCACCGGGCGCGGATTCGAGGCCGGCGCGCACGGCGGGAGCGTGGCGAGCGCTAGGCTCGCCCTCCACGTGACCGACCTCCTGACGCAGCCGGCGGGCCGGCTCGCCGCGATGATCCGCGGCGGCGAGCTCAGCTCCCGCGAGGTCGTAGAAGCGTCGCTTGCGCGCATCGAGTCGCTCGACCCGGAGCTCGGCGCCTTCGTCCACCTCGACGCCGACGGCGCGCTTGGCGCGGCCGACGCGGTGGGCCCCGGCGACGAGCGCCCGTTCGCGGGAGTGCCGATCGCCATCAAGGACACCGCCGCGGTGGCGGGCATGCCGCTCACGATCGGCTCGGACATCTTCGGCGACTTCGTGCCCGCCCACGACGCCTTCCTCGTTCGCAGACTGCGCGCGGCCGGCTTCGTGCTCGTGGGCAAGACGAACCTGCCCGAGTTCGGGATCTTGCCCGTGACCGAGCCGCGCCGCTTCGGCCCGGCGCGCAACCCCTGGGACTCCGCCCGCACGCCGGGAGGATCGTCCGGCGGCGCAGCGGCCGCGGTGGCAGCAGGGATGGTGCCGCTTGCGCACGGCAGCGACGGCGGCGGCTCGATCAGGATCCCGGCCGCCTGCTGCGGGCTGGTGGGGCTGAAGCCCACCCGCGGGCGTGTCTCGCGTGGACCGGAGCAGGGCGACGACTTCCTCGTGCAGGACGGTGTGCTTACCCGCACCGTCGCCGAGACCGCGGAGCTGCTCGACGTGCTTGCCGGCTACGAGACCGGCGACGCCACCTGGATCCCGGCGCCCGCCGAGCCGCTCGCGGCCGCCGCGGCGCGTGAGCCGGGCCGGCTGCGCATCGGGTTCACGAGCGTGCCCCCGATCGCGGCCGACCTCGATCCGGAGTGCGAGCGCGCCCTGCGCGAGGCCGCCGAGCTGCTCGCATCGTTCGGCCACGACGTCGAGGAGTCGCCCGCGCCCTGGGCCGAGCAGGACATGCTCGAGCTGTTCACGCTCGTGTTCGGCGCGGCGGTGGCCACGGGCGTCTTCTTCGGCGCCCTGGTCACGGGCCGCGAGCCCGCCGAGGAGCTCGTGGAGCCGCTGTCCTGGACGATCTGGAACGGGGTGCGCAAGCGAAGCGCGCTCGACTACCTGCTCGCGCGCACCCAGCTCACCGCCCACTCGCGGCCGATCGTGGGCCTGTGGGACGACTACGACGTGGTGATGACGCCCGCGCTCGCCGAGCGCCCGCTCGCGATCGGCGAGCTCGACGCCTCCAGCGCCGACCCCTGGCGGGACTTCAGGCGCTCCGGGCGCTTCACGCCGTACACGGCGATCTTCAACGTGACCGGGCAGCCGGCGATCTCACTGCCGCTCTTCCACGGCGACGACGGCCTGCCCACCGCTGTTCAGCTCGCCGGGCGCCCGGCGGACGAGGCGACCCTGCTCTCGCTCGCCGCCCAGCTCGAGACGGCGCGGCCGTGGGCCGAGCGCCGGCCCCAGCCCACTGCGGCCTGAGCTCGGCGGCGCGCCGGGCGCGCGCCGCCGCGGCCTGAGCTCGGCGGCGCGGGCCTGCCTTCGCCGCGCCGGGCCAGGACGCCGAGCAGCTCGTCACGGGTCCGCGGCGCTGAGCAGCTCCGTGTCGCGGCTGTAGCTGAGCAGCGCCTCGGCCTCCTCGCGCGGCAGCCAGCGCAGCTCGTCGACCTCGTCGTTCGGGACGAAGCCGGGGTCGTGCTCGACCTCCATCAGCCAGTAACGCACGATCTTCGGGCGACCGCGCGCGTCGGTGTAGGCGGTCGGGGGAAGCTCGCGCCCGAGCCGGCAGCGCAGGCCGGTCTCCTCCTCGACCTCGCGTAGGGCCGCCTGCGCGAACGACTCGCCGGGGTCGAGCTTGCCCTTGGGAAACGTCCAGTCGTCGTAGCGCGGGCGGTGGACCACGGCAACCCGCCCGGCGCGCACGACCACGCCGCCGGCCGCCTTCACGTGTCCCTGCACGACCTTCCTACGCTCCACGGCGGCAAACGCTATTCGAAGGGGGGCGAGTTTCCGGCCGCCCGCGCTTCTTCACGCATGAAGCCATTGCTCGCCGCGCTTGCGGCCACCCCCACGCTCTTGCTCGCCTCGCCCGCCCTCGCCGGCCCTGCGCCCGTCGCCCCGCCGCTGCTGCAGAGCTGGTCGAACACCGCCCTGATCGCCAACGACCTTGACTGGTCGGGCGTGCCCGGGTTCGCCGGCTACCGCGGCGATGGACTCATCGCGGCCGCCGGAGTCGATCCGCGCAGCGTCACCGCCGACGGCTCCTCGACACCGCCGAGCGTCACCGCGAACCAGGCCGACCCGGAGGCGGTTGGGCTCGCGGCCGGCCTGGCGGAGTTCGAGTTGGAGGACCCGGCCGTGGCCATCCAAGGCTCGGCCACGGCGAGCGCGCCGCACCTGTTGCTCTCGCTCGACACGCACGGGCGGGCCGGCGTGAGCGTGCGACTCGTGCTGCGGGACATCGACCGTTCCTCGATCGCGGACGCGGTGCAGCAGGTCGCGGTCCAGTACCGCGTGGGGAGCGTGGGGGAGTTCGCGAACCTCGAGGGCGGCTACGTGGCCGACGGCACCGGCGGACCGAGTCAGGCAACGCTCGTGACGCCCGTGCGCGTGACGTTGCCGGCGGCCGCGGACAACCAGCCGCTCGTGCAGGTGCGGGTGCTGACCACCAACGCCGTCGGACAGGACGAGTGGGTGGCGATCGACGACATCGAGGTCACGGCGGCGGGCGACGCCGGCTCCGGTCCGGGATGCCCCGCGGCCCCGCCGTCGCCGCCCGCTCCGATGCCGCCGCCGGCGCCGCCGCTGCCCCCGGCGCCGCCCGTGCCGCCGGCGCTGCCCAACGGGATGCCTGGCCCGGTGCTGTCCGGCCTCGAGATCGTGCCGTCCAGCTTCCCGGCGGCCCGCCGAGGTCCGGCGATCAGCCGGCGCGGGCGGGCAGGTGCCGCACTTCGCTTCGTGCTGACGAAGCCGGCCGTGGTGCGCTTCGAGGTGGTGCCGGCTCTCTCCCCGGCGGCGTGGCGAAAGCGGCTTGCTTCACCGGCCTGGCGGGTCGGGGCGGCGCCGCCCGTCCGGCGCAGGCGGCCCGCCGCCTTTCACACGGCCCTCCGCCGCTTCTCGGTCCGCGGCCGCCGCGGCCTCAACCGCCTGCGCTTCAGCGGCCGGCTCGGCGGGCGCCCGCTGACGCCGGGGCCCTACCGCCTGCTGGCCCGCGCGGTGGACCGCGCGGGCAGGCGCTCGGCGACGCTCAGCGCGGAGTTCAGGATCACGCCGCCCAGAGTGGTGAGCCCGTCGGCCCAGGGTCGGCCCACATGATGAGGGTCGACCTCATCAACCCGAGGTCCGACCCACGCGACCGTCGGCGAGCGCGCGCGGATCGAGGACACCGGAGCCGGCTGAGCCGGACTCGCCGCGCCGTGAGCGGCCCGCGTTGCGGCGCTCAGAGGTCGCGTACGTCGGCGCCCTCGGGCGCGAACGTCACCCGCCGCAGCTCGCAGTCGGGCGCCTCTGAGCGCAGCCGCTCCATCACCGAACCGGTCTGCTGCCACTGGCACCAAAACAGGACGGTCGGCCCGGCGCCCGAGATCGTGGCGCCCATGGCGCCCAACTCTTGCGCGCGTTCGACCAGGTCCATCGAGCGCGGGTACAGGTGGCGCCGGCGCGGCTGGTGCAGGGCATCCCGAAGCCCTCGGCCTATCAGCGAGTGGTCGCCCTTGGCGAGACCCAGCACGAGCAGCGAGGTGTGGCCGAGGTTGGCAACGCAATCGCGCAGCGGCACGTCGGCCGGCAGCGCGGCGCGCGCCTCCTCGGTCGCCACCTCGTCGGGCGGGATCGCCACGATGCCCTCGAGCCCGGGCGGCGGCTCCACCCGCACCGGCCCCCCGGGCGCGCAGATCACGAACCCGCCCAGCAGGGCGGCGGCCACGTTGTCGGGATGGCCCTCGAGCTCGTGGGCCAGGTCGAACAGCGGCGCGTCGAGCTCGTAGAAATGGTCCGCCGCGGCGAGCCCCGCGACGATCGCCGCCGCGCTCGAGCCGAGCCCAGCCGCGGGGGGTATCTCGGAGCGAATCTGGAAGCGGAGCCCATCAGCCGGATGCAGGCGCGCGAAAGCGCGCACACACAAGTTCGAGCGGTCGGTCGGCAAGCCGGGGATGTCGGAGTGGACCGAGAACTCGCCGGTCTCCTCGACCTCGAGCTCGAGCGCCGGCGACAGCGCGGCCGCGAGCACGTCGTACCCGGGACCCAGATTGGCCGAGGTGGCGGGCACGCGCACGAGTCGGTGGCGTTTCATCGCGGGGCCGCGCTGAGCCGGGGGCGCATAATCACAGGGCCGTGCTTGGCCGGGGGCACGCCCTCGCGGGGCCGCGATGAGCCCGGGGGCGCATCATCGCGAGTCGCGCTCACCCCAGCAGCGCACGCTCGACGCTGTCCAGGTCGGGCTCGCATGGGACCACGCTCGGCGCGCGGTTCAGCGCGGTCTGCGGGTCCTTGAGCCCGTGTCCGGTGAGCACGCATACCACCCGCCCCTCCGCCCCGTGCTTGACGAGCCCCGCCACCGACGCCGCCGAGGCCGGCTCGCAGAACACGCCTTCGCGCGCGCCGAGCAGCGAATAGGCGTCGAGGATCTCGGCGTCAGACACCGCCCGCACCTCCCCGCGCGACGTGGTGAAGGCGCTCATCGCGTCTTCCCAGCGGGCCGGATTGCCGATCCGAATTGCGCTCGCCACGGTCTCGGGCCGCTCCACAGGGGCGCCGCGCACCAGCGGCGCCGCCCCCTCTGCCTGGTAGCCATGCATGCGCGGCGCGCTGCCGTACTCCTGGAAGCCCTTCCACCAGGAGGTCACGTTGCCGGCGTTGCCGACGGGGATGCAGAGCACGTCGGGCGGGTCGCCGAGCTGGTCGCAGACCTCGAAGGCCCCGGTCTTCTGGCCCTCGATGCGAAAGTCGTTGACCGAGTTCACCAGCGCGATCGGGTGCCGCTCGGCGAGCTTGCGGACGAGCGCGAGCGCCTCGTCGAAGTTGCCCCGCAGCGCGACCACCCGCGCCCCGTGCATGAGCGCCTGCGCCAGCTTGCCGGTGGCGATCTTGCCCTCGGGCACGATCACCGCGCCGCGCATCCCGGCGCGCGCCGCGTAGGCCGCCGCGCTCGCGGCGGTGTTGCCCGTGGAGGCGCACACCACCGCCTCGGCCCCCTCGGCCTTGGCGGCCGACACCGCCACGGTCATGCCGCGGTCCTTGAACGAGCCGGTGGGGTTGGCGCCCTCGAGCTTCAGCCAGACATCCGCGCCGGTGAGCTCGGACAGGTGGGGCGCTGGGATGAGCGGCGTGTCGCCCTCCCCCATCGTCACGAGCGGCTCGACAGGCAGCCGGTCGCGGTAGCGCCAGAGGCTCACGCGCGGCCGCCCGGGCGTCGGCGCTCGCGCGGCGCCGGGCTCATCAGAAGGTCTCCTCGATCACCCGGATCACGCGCGGCGGCTCGCGGACGAAATCGAGCCGCGAGATCAGCCCAACCGCGGCGCGGAAGCTCGACTCGAGCACCGGGTGCATCACCATCACGAGGCGCGCCTCGCGTCCGAGGCCCTTTTGGACCACCGACTTGATCGACACGCCCTGGAGCCCGAGCAGCTCGGCCACCTGAGCGAGCACCCCCGGGCGGTCGGCCACCTCGAGATGGAGGTAGAACGAGAACTCCGTGTCGGTGACGACCGGCAGGTCGAGCGCCGGCGGCGGCAGCGAGGGCGGCGGGATCATCGCCGAGACCACGTCGCCCAGCACGGCGCTCGCGGTCTGGATGCCGCCCGCGCCCGGGCCCGAGAGCGTGATCTCGGTGATCGCCGGGGACTCGATCGTGACCGCGTTGAATGCTCCGTTCACCGACGCCAGCGGGTGGTCGGCGTACAGGAAGGCGGGGTAGACGTGGACCGCGATCGCGCCGTCGATCCGCTCGGCCGAGCCCACCAGCTTCAGGGACAGCCCGAGCTCCTTCGCATATGCGATGTCGTCCGCGGTCAGTCGCTCGATGCCCTCGTAGCTCACCTGGTCGAGCCGCACCGCGACGTTGAACGCGAGCCGAGCGAGGATCGCCATCTTGGCGGCGGCGTCCTTGCCGGTCACGTCCTCGGTCGGGTCGGCCTCGGCGTATCCGAGCCGCTGGGCGTCGGCGAGCGCCTCGGCGTAGCTCGCGCCCGTGCGCGCCATCTCGCTGAGGATGAAGTTGGTGGTGCCATTCACGATCCCGTGCACGCGCTCGATGTGCGCGGCGGCGAGGCTCTCGGCCATCACCCGGATGGTCGGCACCACGCCGGCGACCGCGCCCTCGAAGCGCAGCTGCGCACCGCCCGCGCGGGCGGCGTCGAATACCGCCTCGCCGTGCTGCGAGAGCAGCTGCTTGTTCGCCGTGACCACGTGGCGACCCGACTCGAGCGCCCGCAGGACGTACTCGCGCGCCGGCTCGATGCCGCCCATCAGCTCGACGATCAAGTGGCTGCGCTCGAGGATCTCGCCGAAGTCGCCGCTGCCGCGGGTGAGCACGCCGGCGAGCTCGGCCCGCCGGCCGACCTCGTTCTCGATCGCGTCCGCCCGTTCCTCGAGCAGGCCGGCGAACGCGGAGCCCACGGTCCCATGACCGAGCAGACCAATCCGAAACGGCTCAGGCATCGCGGCGTGTCAGGTCGTCGTAGGTCTCCCGCCGCACAACCACCCGGGCGTCTCCCTGGCTGCAGAAGATCACCGGCGGGCGCGGGAGGGCGTTGTAGTTGTTCGCCATCGCGTGGGAGTACGCGCCGGTGGCGGGGACCACGAGCACGTCGCCCGGGCGCGGGTCGGCGAGTGGGACGTCGCGCACGAGCACGTCGCCGGACTCGCAGTGCTTGCCCACCACCGTGCACACGTCCTCCCCGCCGAAGCGATCGGCGATCTCGGCCTCGTAGCGGGCGCCGTAGAGCATCGGGCGCAGGTTGTCCGACATTCCGCCGTCCACCGCCACGTAGGTGCGCACTCCCGGGATCCGCTTGACCGTGCCCACCGTGTAGATGGTGACTCCCGCGTTGCCCACGAGCGCGCGGCCGGGCTCGCTCGCCACCTTCACCCCGTCGGGCGCGCCCCGCAGGAGCGCCTCCGCGTAGGCCTCGATCGAAGGCGGCTCGTCCTCGCGCGTGTATGCGATCCCGAGCCCGCCGCCGAGGTTGAGCAGCGGCCAGTCCCCCATGGGGCCGAGCACCTCCGCCACCTTCTCGAACGCCTCGAGGTCGAATATCTGGGAGCCGATGTGGGCGTGCAGGCCGCGCAGCTCGAGCCCGGCGGCGGCGCAGGCGTCGACCGCGCGCGGGACCTCGTCGGGGGCGAAGCCGAACTTCGAGTCCACCTGGCCGGTCCGGATGTGCGAGTGCGTGGAGACCTCGATGCCGGGGGTGACGCGCAGCAGCACGAGCTGGCGGCGGCCGCGCAGGCGCTCGATCTCGTGAAAGGAGTCCACCACCACGTGGCCGATCCCACGCTCGATCGCGAAGTCGAGCTCGGCCTGGGACTTGTTGTTGCCGTGCAGGTAGAGCCGCCCGGGGTCGTAGCCGCCGGCGAGGGCGAGGTGGAGCTCGCCGGCGGACGCCACGTCGGCCGAGAGCCCCTCATCGGCGAACAGCCGGAAGACCGCGGTGCACGGGAACGCCTTGCCCGCGTAGACCACCTCGAAGCGCTCCGTGCGCGCGCGGAAGGCCTCGAGGAACGTGCGCGCCCGGGTGCGCATGTCGTCCTCCGCGTACACGTAGGCGGGGGTGCCGAACTCGCGCGCGAGCTCCACCACGTCGCAGCCGCCCACCTCGAGCCGGCCGCGCTCGTTCAGGCGCGAGCCCAGGGGGTAGACATGCGAGAGCGCGAGTGCCGCCATCGTCGGACGGCGATTATGAAGGAGCTATGCGCCACCCCTCCCCCGCTACCCCGGCCCTCGGCGAGCACAACGGGCTGTCCTACGCGCTGTTCCTGCCGGACGGCGAGCCGGACGTGGGGGTGGTCGTGCTGCACGGCGCCGGCTCGGCGAAGGAGAGCCACTTCGACTTCGCGCGCGGCTGCCGCGACGAGGGCATGGCCGCGCTCGCCTACGACGCGCGCGGCCACGGACGCTCGCGCGGCGCCTTCGGCCCGCGGGCCATCGACGACGCCCTCGCGATGCACGAGTTGCTGCGGCAGCACGCCCCGCGAGTGGCGCTGCGCGGGTCGAGCCTGGGCGGGTTCCAGGCGATCCACGCC
>DASQNF010000269.1:0-18655 GCA_035645115.1 Thermoleophilaceae bacterium
ACCCCGCTGCCGCCGCCGGACGCACCGCCGCTCGCGCCCCCGGCCGCTGCCCGGCCCGATCCCGCGGCCGCCTGCCGCCGGGGCCGAAGGCGCCGTACGTCCCCCGAAGAAATTCGTTGCTCAACTGATCAGTCGAGCTACGAATCGGTGGAAGGGCTGAAGGGGGAGCCGGACGGTTTGGAGGCTCGAAGCGCCGGCAGGCCGGCAGCGCGGCGCCCCCACCCCGGCAGCGAGGAAATCCCGGGCGGCACGGGCCTCCCCGGCGGCGGAAATCTCCCCGACACCGGAGGTCGCCCTGACGGCGGGGGCCGCCCCGAAGGCGGCAGTCTCACGAGCGGGGAGCCCCCCGCCTCCCGCTGTCTCGCGATCGTCGTCGCCCGGGACGAGGAAGCCGCCCTAGCCGGGGTGCTCGCCGGCCTCCCGAGCCATGCGTGCGGCCTTCCGGTCGACGTCCTGCTCGTGGACGACGGGTCGCGCGACGCCACCGCCGCGATCGCTCGTGCGCACGGCGCCCGCGTCCTCTCGCACGAGCGCTCGCGCGGCCTCGGCGCGGCGCTACGGAGCGGGATCGAGACGGCGCTCGCCGAGGGCTACGCCGCCGCCGTGTACCTCGACGGCGACGGCGAGTACGACCCTGCCGACTTCGCCGCGCTCCTCGAGCCGGTGGCACGCGGGAGAGGCGACTACGTGCTCGGCTCGCGCTTCCTCGGCACGCGCGCGGGCATGAGCTGGCACCGCACGCTCGCCAACCGAGCGGCGAGCGCGCTGCTCGGATTCCTCATGGAGACGGTCACGAGCGACGCCCAGACCGGCTATCGCGCCTTCTCCGCCAGGGCGCTCGCGGCCGCTCGCATCCGGCACGACTACAACTACGCGCAGGTGCTGACGCTCTCGCTCTGGGGGGCGAACATCGACGCCGTGGAAGTGCCGATCCGCTATCGCCGGCGCTCCAGCGGCCGCTCGTTCGTGAGCTACCCCGAGTACCTCGGGCGGGTGGCCCCGGCGGTGTGGCGCGAGTGGCGCGCCTCACGTGCTGCGAGGGCCGCGAGCGCCAGCCCGAGCCCGGTGGCCAGCCAGAACGGCCAGCCACCGCCCGGCTCGTACAGCGGGAACAGCTCGGTGAGCGGGCCGAACGGAGCGTCGGGGCGGTCGGTGACGAGCGAGCCGGCGCCCGTGGACACGTCCACGTAGAGCCACGCCGAGGCGGCCAGCGTCAGCGCCGCCAGCGCCGTGCCGGTGCGGGGCAGGCGCCGAAGCCCCGAGGCCACCAGCGGGACCGCCAGGCCGAGCCCGGCGAGCAGGTGGCGCGGGGGAAACCAGAATCCGAACATCGTGGGGGCGAGGAACGCCGCCACGATCAGCTGGGCTCCGAGCACGGCCGTGCAGAGCCGCACTGTGAGCTCACCCTCCCTCAGCTGCGGGATCGCGCGGGCCACGCGCTCGCGATGCGAGCGCCACAGGTACCAGACGCCCGCGAGCGCCAGCGCGAACATGGGCGCCCAGCGCAGCAGGCCGTACTCCCGATCGAGGAACAGCGCCGCCAGCCGGTAGGCGCGGTCGAGGTAGCCGCCCGGGAACGACGCATCGGTTGCGCTCTCGCCCGCGACGTCGGCCGAGTACGGGGTCGGGCCGTCGTAGAGGACCTCGTTGACGCCCACGTAGAGCGCCACGCTGAACAGCGACAGCTCGACCGCGCCCACGGCCAGCACACGCCGCCGAGCGCGCCAGAGGCCGCGCGCCCCCAGCGCGCCGATCACGAGTCCGGCCGGCACGAACTTCGTGCCGAGCCACGGGAGCGCCCCGAGCAGCGCGAAGCAGGCGCTCGCCTCCAGGCGGCTCGGGCGCGCGTCCAGCCTCAGCGCCAGCAGGGCGGCGCCCGCGAGCGCCGTGCCGGCGGCGAGCTCCGGGTAGACGGCGCTGCCGTAGGCGAGGAACGGCGGGCTGAGGCCCACCGCCGCAGCCGCCGCGAGCGCCCACGGGTCGGGGACGGCTCGCAGCGCGAGCCGGTACGCCAGCGCGATCCCCAGCGCCGCGATCGCCGCCAGGAACAGCTCGACGCCGGGGGGCCCGCCGAGCGCGTAGGCGGGAGCGATCAGAGCCGGGAAGCCGATGCCGTGCGGCTCGTGCAGGCGCCCGTTGGTGCGCCTGCCATGGCGGTCGAGGTCGTAGGGATAGAAGTCGGCGTACTGGCGCTGCGCGAACTCGTCGCCGACGTCGACGTTCCCGTCCTCGACGAGCGACTCGGCTGCGAGCAGGTAGTGCGGCTCGTCGCCTCCGTACTCGGACTCGCCGAAGGCGTCGAGCCCGAGAGTGGCCGCGTAGACGCCGAAGACGAGCAGCCAGAGGGCGAGGGTGCGTCGCATCGGCGGCGCACCCTAGTTCGTCGCCGGGCGGCGACCGCCGGCTACCGGGACCGGCCGCCGGTCAGCAGCCCAGCGCCCGAGCGATCACCATCTGCTGCACCTCGTCGGTGCCCTCGCCGATCGTGAGGATCTTGGCGTCGCGGTAGAAGCGGCAGACGGGGTACTCCTCGATGTAGCCGTAGCCGCCGTGGATCTGGACGGCCTCCTCCGCGGCCCGCACGGCCAGGCGCCCGGTCTTGAGCTTGGCCTGGGCCGCGGTGAGCGAGAAGTCGCGCCCCTCGTCCTTCAGCACCGCCGCCTTGTAGGTGAGCAGGCGGGCGGCCTCGAGCTCCGTGACCATGTCGGCGAGCTTGGCCTGGATCGCCTGGAACTTCGAGATCGGTCGCCCGAACGCGATCCGCTCCTTCGCGTAGGCCACGGCCTCGTCGAGCGCGCCCTGGGCGAGCCCTACCCCCATCGCGGCGACGCCGATGCGACCGCCGTCGAGCGTCTGCAGGAACTGCTTGAAGCCCTGTCCACGCTTTCCGAGCAGGTTCTCCTCGGGCACCCGGCAGTCCTCGAAGCTGAGTGGCCGCGTGTCCGACGCGTTCCAGCCCATCTTCCGGTAGGGCTCGCCGATCTCGTAGCCCGGGGTGCCGTTCGGGACGATCAGGTTCGAGATCTCCTCGTCGCCGGTGCGGGCGGTGATCGTCACGAGCCCGGTGCGGTCCGTGCCCGCGTTGGTGATGAACTGCTTGGCCCCGTTCACCACCCAGTGGCCGTCGGAGAGCGCGGCGCGTGTGCGCGTGTTGCCGGCGTCCGAGCCCGCCTCCGGCTCGGTGAGACCGAACGCCGCCAGGCGCTCGCCGCTGCAGAGCCTCGGCAGCCACTCCTGCTTCTGTCGCTCCGAGCCGAACGCGTAGATCGGCCATGTGCCGAGCGACGTGTGCGCGGCCACCGTGATCGCAACGCTCGAGTCCACGCGCGCGAGCTCCTCGATCGCGATCGCATAGCTGAGGTTGTCCGCTCCGCCGCCGCCGTGCTCCTCCGGAAACGGGATGCCCATGAGCCCGAGCCCCGCGAGCTGCTCGACGATCGAGTACGGGAACGACTTGGTCCGGTCGAGCTCCTCGGCGAGCGGCCGAACCTCACCGTCCGCGAAGTCACGGACGAGCGTGCGGATGGCCTGCTGCTCGTCGGCGAGGTCGAAGTTCACGGGCGGTGATGCTAGCCCGCCGCCGGCGGCTGGATCGACGCTGGCGCCGCGAACCGGCCGCCGCCGCGCGGCTCAGACGACGCGCCGCAGCCGTCGGCTCATCGCCGCGCCGGAGGCCCCGAACAGGCGGCAGAGCTCGGCAAAGCAACCCTTCGGGTCGCGCTCGCGCAGCCGCTCGTAGTGGCGTCGCACGAGCTGGGGCGGCATCAGCAGCGCTGCGGCGAACTCGTTGGCCTCGCTCTCCTCGGGCGGGTAGGCCTGGCGCGACTGGAAACGATCGTCGTCGGGCGGGTCGACCGTGTGCGAGCGGCACCAGACAGCGCCCTCGGAGCGGTGGAGGCACCAGTGGCCGAGCTCGTGCCCGATCGTGAACCGGCGCCGCGGGGGCCACTCGCGCGCCTCGACGGCGTTCACCCAGATCTCTCCACGCGCCGGGAGCAGCAGCCCCGATAGGCCCTGGTCGCCGCCCAGCTCGGGCAGGCCGGGCGCCGAGCGCAGGTCCTCCACATCGCGGACGTGGAGGCCGAAGCAGGAGTCGGCGATGTCCTCGACTGGCACGGGCAGCGTCTCGCCATCCCAGATCCAGTCGGGCACCCGGACGAGCTCGCCCTCGGCGCGGCGCTCGGCGGCGGTGGGCTCCACATCGCGATCGTAGGCGCTGCGCAGGCGCGGACCCGTGCAGCGGAGGATCGACGATGCTCAGGCGCCGCCCTTGAAGAGGCGGTCGACCTCGTCCCAGTCCTCGGGCCGGCTGCCCCCACGGGCTCCGCCCGGCGGCGCCGCGGGGCCTTTGCCGGCAGCGTCTGTGTCGGGCCGCGCGGTCCGCGCGAACACCGCGCCCGGCGCTCCGGCGCCGCCGCCGCTGCCCGGTCCGCCCGGCCAGCCGGGCATGCCCGACTCGCCGGGCGCGGGGGTCTCGCCCGCCTGACGCAGCGCCTCACGGCTCCAGCCCAGGATCTTCCCGAGCGCCTCGAGCACGGTGTCGGAGACCCCGGCCGCCGGCAGCCGCCCCTGCTCCATCTCGTGGTAGTAGGAGGCGACCTTGTCCTGCTGGGACTGCGCGCCGAGCCGCGCGGCGAGCTCGGCCACGAGCGCGCTGCGGCGCATCCGGGCCTGAGCCCGCAGCCGCGGCAGTACCGCCGGCCAGATGCCGCCGGCCCCGGCGAGCGAGCGCTGGACGCCCTCGGCGACGGTGGCGGCGGGCGAGCTGCGGAAGGCCACGGCGTCGAGCTCGCGGCGCGGCGCTCGAGCGAGGTAGGCGTCGATCAAGCCGGAGAGCTGCCCGCGCTCGATCCCGGACAGCCGATCGAGGAACGCCCGCGGGTCCGCATCGGGCTGCGCCCTGTGGGCCTCCTTGTACTCCGCCAGCAGTCGTTCGACGTCGCTCATGGCTCCCCCGGACTGTCATTGCCCTGCTCGAGCAGCTCCCTGAACCGCCTTTGGAAGCGCGATGCGATCTGGTGCACGTTCGCCTCGGTCATCCCGTGTCCTAACTCGGCCGCGGCCTCGGCCGCCGACATCGGCCCGAGCACGTAGAGGTCGATCGCGCGACGGTGGCCGTCGTCCTTCAGCTCAGACTGAGCGCGCGTGAGGCACTGGGAGGCGAACAGGGCGTCGCCCGCGAACGGCACGGCCGGCTCGTGGCCCCAGACCTGCTCGTCGTCGCCATGCTCGGTCACCAGCTCGGTGGTCTGTGGCCGGCGCTTCCGGGCCTCGTGGTAGTCCGCCACCCGGCGGGTGAGGATCGTGTGGAGCCAGGACCGGAACTCCCCGATCGAGTTGCCGTCGAAGGCCGACGCGATCGCGCTGGCGGTGGCCTCGCCGGCCACGTCCTCGGCGTCGGACGCCGGCAGACGCAGGCGCGCGCGGCTCACCAGGATGTCCCAGTACCCGAACACGAGGGTCGCGAGCGCCGGCTTCATCGCCTCCGGCCGACCCGCCGCCCGGGCAGCGCGCAGGTATGCGATGAGCCGATCATCGCTCATGGCCCCGAGCTGGTGCTCCGAGAGCTCTTGGAAGTCGCTCAATGAACTGGAGGTCGCAGGGGCGAGCTCGATCTGACGCGGGTCGGCGAAGGTAGCGCTATCGGCGGATGGAGCGAGGAGGTCGCGTGCTGCCACCCGCCGCCTGTCTGGGCCCTGAGGTGGTCTTCCGTCCGGCCCGCACGCGAACCTCGCGTGTGCGTGCCCGAGATCTCGATCACGGCGCCGGCGCCGTCCGCCCGCTTTGCGCTTCCCTCCGATCGTGCCTACCTCGCCAGCCGCCACGTGTGGGCTCGGGTCGAGGACGGGATCGCCATAGTCGGCGTGACCGCTCCGCTCGGGGACATGCTGTGGTTCCAGCCGGACCTGGACTTCTGGGCGGTGGACCGCGTGGAGGTCGGGGACACGCTCGCCACCGTCCAGGGACGCTCGGTGCGGACGGTTGCGATCGGCTCGCCGGTGGCCGGCGCCATCGTGGAGCTGAACGGTGTGCTCGAGCGCGCCCCGCACGCGCTGATCGCACAGCCCTACGGCCGCGGTTGGGTGGCCCGGATCGTGCCCGATTGCTGGGAGCGCGACGAGGCCGCGCTCATGACCGCCCGCGCGTACCGGTCGAGGATCGACGCCGAGCTGGGCGTCAGTCGCGAGCTCTGCTTCGGCGGAGCGCTGCTCCCACCGCCGCTGGTCTAGCGGCGCACCCCCGGTGGACCGCGGGCGCCGCACCGGCCCTAAGCTCAGCCCGCGGCAGCGGCCGGCGTGCGCGGCTTGACGGTGGCCACCGCCACGCCGGCCAGCACGACCGCCACGCCGGTGAGCTGCAACGCCGAGGGGGCCTCGGAGAGCAGCAGCGCCCCCAGGAGGACGGTGCTCACCGGCTGCAGCATCAGCAGGATCGACGTGACCAACGCCGGCAGTCTCGGCAGCGACACGGAGATCAACAGCCAGCCGAGCACCTGCGAGGAGAGCGCGAGCAGCACCAGCCAGAGCTGGGACTCGAGCCCCGGCGCCCAGTCCACGTCGCCGATCGCGATCCCGGCGAGGCCGGAGAACAGCGCTCCCGTGAGCGTCGCGTCCAGCAGCGGGCCCGCCGGCCGGCGCACGTCCGAGTTCCCCTGACGCAGGATCAGTAGGAACAGTGCGTAGGTGATCGCGGTGAGGATCCCGAACACGGCCCCCAGCGCCGGGTCGTCGCCGTAGGCGCCGACCCCGACCACCCCGGAGATCAGGATCACGCCGACGAACACCAACGGGATCGCGGCGAGCGCTCTGTGGTCCGGCCGCTCTCCGAGCGCGACCCAGGCGATCAGGCCCACCAGCACCACCTGGACGTTGCCGAGCACGGTGGCAAGCCCGGCGCCGACGGCCTCGATCGAGTAGTGCCAGAACACGAGGTCGCCGGCGAAGAAGACGCCCGCGCCGAGTGCGAGCAGGCGCTCGCGCCGTGTGCGCGCGCCAAAGCGGCGGCGCTCGACCCAAGCGAGCACGCCCAGCACGGGCAGCGCGTAGGCGCAGCGGAAGAACGCCGCCGTGGAGGGAGAGACCTCCGCCAGCCGGACGAGGATGGCGCTGAACGCGATCACGAGCGCGCCGAGCACGCCGGCGAGGATCGGGCGGTCGCTCACGGCCGCCGAGGCTAGAGGGCCGCTCGCGGGCCGCCGGATATGGTCCGCCGCCGATGAACCGAACCACCGCGCTCTGGACGCTCGTGCTCTTCTTCGGGGCGTCGCTGATGTTCGCCTACATCCAGGACGCCGCCGGCGACAAGGGAGTGGGCGTCGCGCTCGTGGCGCAGGTGGTGGCCGGCGTCTTGCTGGTGGTGGTGATAGTGCTCGTGATCAAGCACCGGGACTGAAGGGCGCTCGTAGTCGGGAAGCGATCGCTCCACCACCACGACGCGGCAGCCGCGCGCCGGCACGACGGTCACGTGCTGGATGCGCGCGCGCTCGGGCCGCCGCGACGGCGCGCGCAGTCGCACCCGTCCGAGCACCTCGCGCAGCACCGTCCTCATCTCGACCTGCGCGAAGGCCGCCCCGATGCAGCGGCGCACGCCGCCGCCGAACGGAATCCACGTGTAGGGCTCCGTCTTTCCGTCGAGGAAGCGCTCCGGCACGAGCTCGCCCGGGCGCGGGTACAGGTCGGATCGCGCGTGCATCGCCGCGATCGCCGGCAACACCAGCGTCCCGGCGGGCAGTTGATAGCCGCCGAGCTCGATAGCGCACGTGAGCTTGCGTGCCACGTCCACCACCACCGGGCGCACCCGGAGCGTCTCCTTGACCACGGCGTCAAGGTAGGCGTCGTCGTCGAGCGAGCCGCACAGGCGCTCCATCACACGCGGGGTGCGCGTGAGGCGCTCGAAGGCCCAGGACAGCCCGGTGGCGGTGGTCTCGTGCCCGGCGGTCAGCAGCGTGAGGAGCTGGTCGCGCAGCTCCACGTCGGTCATCGCGGACCCGTCGTCGTGCACCGCCCCCAGCAGCAGCGAAAGCACGTCGTCGCGCTCCTCTGCGTCCCCGTCCGAGCGCCTTTCGGCGATCTCCGCGTAGATCAGCTCGTCCACTGCCCGCAGCGCGCGGCGGAAGCGCGCCGCCGGCGAGAGGCCGCCGAGCTCGCGGTGCATGAACGGCATCCAGGTGAGCACGCTGGTGGTGGCGGCCAGGCGCGGTATGCGCTCCCGGAACTGGTCCATGCGGGCCCCGTCACGCACGCCGAAGACCGCTCGCAGGATCACCTCGAGCGTGATCGCCTGCATGCGCGGGCGCAGCGCGAACGGCCGGCCGACCGGCCAGCGCGCCACCTCGGTCGCCGTGGCCGTCGCCATCAGCTCGACGTAACGGCGGACGCTCTCCCCGTGGAAGGGCGGCAGCAGCAGCTTGCGCTGGCTCATGTGTCGCCGCTCGTCGAGCGTGAGCAACGAGTGCTCGCCGAGGGCGTCACCGAGGGCGAGCCAGTTCGCCTCGCCGGCGTGGAAGACGCTCGGGTCGCCTGCGAACACCTGCCTGACAAGCTCCGGGTCGGACACGTACACCACGCGGCCGAAGATCGGGAAGCGCGCCGAGAACATGTCGCCGTGGCGCTCGCGCCTGCGTCGCATCCAGCCGTACGGGGAGGCGGTAACGCCTGCCGCCTGCACGAAGCCCGGCAGGCGTGGGCCCGGGGGGAAGGAGCTCACGCGAACAGTTGTAGCGCGCCCGTGCCGCGCGCAGCCGCGGGCGGCTCGGTGGCGCTCGAGTTCACTTTGGCGGCGGCGTAACCCGCGGGCGGGCGAATCGTCACGGCGGCGGGCCCACCGGTGCGCCGTGTCTCCGTACGGTGGTCGCATGGCGGCAGAGCGCGGTCAGGCGACGGTCGAGTGGGTTGGCCTGATCCTGCTGGTGGCGCTCGCGCTCGGTGCGCTGCTGAACCTCGCGCCGGGGGCGGAAGGCCGGCGTCTTCTTGGGCACACGCTGGCGCGCGCGCTGACCTGCCCCGCGGATGCGCGCTGCCAGATGGGCCCCGCCGAGAGGGGCGCGAGTGCGGGGGAGGCGCCCGCCGCGCAGGCCCGCGGCCAGGCGAATGGGGGAGCGGCCCCCGCGCCGAAAGCTCGCGCGCCCGCGGATGTCCCCGGATGGGCAGGTGCCCCGAAGGCTCGCGCGCGGGACGCCCCCATGCGGACGCGCCTGCCGAGCGCACCCGCTCAGCTCGCCCCGGAGCGGACCTCTCCGGCGGGCGTCGCTCCGGGTCGGATCGAGCCGGCGCGCGTCGCTCCCGATCGCGCCGCGGCTGCCATGCACGCGCTGCGCGGCGTGCGGAGGTTGGCACGGCGCGCGTGGGTCCTCTGCCTAGGCTGGAAGCGCTACCGCTACGAGCGGGCCAACCCGGAGGTCACGATCCCGGGACGCGGGATGCCCGTCCGGGAGGCCCTGCGCATCGCGAACCAGTGCCTCAACCCTGTCCTGTTCGTCGGGGAGGAACGGGCGCGGTGAGTAGCGCCGGCCGGGAGACGACCGGCGCAGGGCGCGACGCGCTGAGCAGCGCCGCGGGCCAGGCCACGATCGAGGCGTCCGGGCTCGTCGTGCTGGTCGCGCTCGTGCTCGGCGCGCTGCCGAGCTTCGCGGGAGCGCTCGACGGGCGCGCCTTCGGCGGCTTCCTGGCGCACCAAATCGCCTGCGCGGTGGGCGACCGCTGCGCGCAGGGCGAGCGCGAGCTCGTGCGCGCGTACGGCGGGTCGGACGCCGCGCTCGTCCGCACGCACGCGCCGAGCCTCGTGTACGAGCCGGGCGAGCGCCAGCTCCCCGTCGACTGGCGGCGCTGCCGGCGGGCCGTGTGCGCGGATGCTCCCGATGACCGTGATCTCGACGTCCACCGCTCCCGGCGCGGCGCCCGCGCCACTGTCTTCACGCGTGTGCTGCGTGGCGGGGGCCGCACTTATCTGCAGTACTGGTTCTATTTCCCGGACTCGAACACCACCTGGGCGGGCTCCGACAAGGTCTGGGAGCAGCGCCACCTGGTCCCGCTGGTGGGCGGCGTGCTGCGCGCGCTCGGGGACTATCCCGGCTACCACGAGGACGACTGGGAGTCGTATGTCGTCCGTATCGGGGCGGATGGCGAGGTCGCCGCGCGCGCCAGCTCGCACGGTCACTGGCAAGGCTGCAAGCAGCGCGACTGCCGCAACCGCTGGATCGGCTCCAGCGGCTGGACGCGCGTCTCCAGGGGAAGCCACGCCGGGCACATCCCGACGCGCACGGACCCGGCCCGCGACGCCGCCGGGCGGCCCATCGGCGTCGGGCGCTACCCGGGCATCGGCCTGCCCGCGATCCGCCACCTCCCGGCGCTGCCCGGCGTCCACCTCCGCGAGCGCACCACAACGGCCGAGGGCCTGCGTCTGATCCCGCTCGAGACGCACGACAACCGCTACCGCCGCCGTGACCGCGACGTCAAGCCGCCGTGGCGAAAGGAGGCCTACGAGGACCCCGAGAGCGAGGAGTCATGAGCGTCGCCGCCACGCGCAGCACCCCCGCCAGGTGCCGTCTCGGCGCGCCGGAAGCCGATCGCGAGCTCGCGGGCGTGCCCAAGACAGGGGTATCCGACGCGGCTTTCGGGTAGCGGTGGCTTGAGCAACCCCTAGGGAAGGAGTCGGAAATGGATACCGGACTGATCATCGTGATCGTGATCGCCGCCCTGATCCTGCTCGCGCTGTTCCTGCTGCTCGGCAAGAAGGGCCGGGACAAGCGGCACGACACGCGTCGCGTGCAGGCCGGCGAGATTCGTCGTGAGGCGGAGCTGGGTCGCGCAGACGCCGACAAGACACGCGCGGAGGCCGACAAGACACGCGCGGAGGCCGAAGCACAGGCCGCCGAGGCGCGGCGCCAGGAGGCGCTCGCCAGAGAGCGTGAACACGAGGCCCAGGTCAAGCACGACGAGGCGCGCGAGCGTCACCTGGAGGCCGCGCGCAAGGACCCGGACGTGGACGAGGACGCGGCCGCCGAGCAGTGGGACCGCGAGCACGCACAGCGCGGCGCCACGGGCGGCCTGACGGGCGGCACGGCCGCTACCGGCTCGGTCGGCGGTACGGGCGCCACGGCGACGGGCGGCACGGCCGCCGGCGCCGGCTCGGAGCCCGACCGCGGGGTCGAGCACTACGAGCGCACGGCGGACGCGGACACCGAGCGCGAGCGCCAGGTAGAGATCGACGAGAGCGGAAGGGTCGTACGCGACGAGGAGCAGAAGCGCGAGCGCTGAGCGGGCAGAGCTGCGCAAGGTCGCGCCCGGCCAATACAGCGCCGCGCCCCGGCCGACTCAGGCCAGGGCGCAAGGGCGCGCCCCGGCCGACCCAGCCGGGGCGCAAGGCCCCGGCCCGACCCCGTCGGGGCGCGAGGTCGCGCCCCAGGCCGACTCAGCCGGGGCGCGCTCGTTCACGAACCGCCGGTGCTCGGCCTCAGCCGCACACCGGCCAGTGACCCGCGCCGTGGCGGCTCAACAGCCGCCACGCGCGCCAGGTCTGTTCCGACCTCGGCGCCGCCGCAGGGTCGCCCGAGCCACCCACCACGCGCCAAGTGCTGAAGCTGAACTGGTACATGCCGCGGTAGGCCCCGCCGCCGCCGATCGCGCGCGGATTGCCCTTCGACTCGCACATTGCGATCCAGCGCAGGTGGGACCGGCCCCACGCCGGGATCTTCCTCACCTTGAAGCGGAACCACACCGCGCGGCCCTCGGGCGTGCGGATGAACATCGAGAAGCGCCGCTGCATCCGGTGGATCGAGGCCCGCAGCTCACGCGAGGTCGGCGGGCGCTGCTGGGTGCGCGCCGCCACGACGAGATTGCGGCCACGCCAGACCCCGTAGCGCTCGAGCCGTCGTCGCCAGCGCCGGTAGCCGCGCCGAACACTAGCGCTCGCCGCCTCGGCCTCCGACGGGGCTTCGGGGGTTGTGGTGGTGGTGATGGTGGTCGGGGGCGGGGGCGAGTCCTGAGCCCCGGCCGTGGTCACCGCCGCCGTCGCGAGCACGAGCGCGCACGCGAGCGCCAGCAGGGTTGCCTGCTTGTTCAACGAAGAACCTCCGGTTACTGCCCGGCGAGCGCCACGGCTCGGCACGCGCCAGGGCTTGCCGAGCCCGCGCGATCTCTCCCGCACGCGAACAGGGCCAGGTCCGGCCTACCAACCCACCGTTGCCGGGCCGATGCGGGATCAAACGCGAGTGTGACCGATGTCACACAGCGTGAGACCGGCCGAGCGGAGCCCGTGCCGTCGCTCAGGCCGCGGCGCGGCGCGCCAGCTCGATCAGCGTTCGCGTTCCGGTCCCGCTCGCGCCCTTGCCCGTGTAGTTGCGGGCCAGGCCCCAGGCGGTGCCGGCGATGTCCATGTGCACCCACGGCCGCCCGTCCACGAACTGGCGCAGGAACTCCGCCGCGTAGCACGACATCGCCACGCGTTGCTCGGCCGCGTTGGTGAGGTCGGCGTACTGACCCCTGGTCAGCTCGAGGTACTCGGGGTGCAGGGGCAGGCGCCAGCCGATCTCGCCGGTGGCCGCGCAGGCCGCCTCCACCTCGCTGTACCAATCGTCGTCGTTTGCGAACAGGCCGGTGTAGGTGTGCCCGAGCGCCACGAGGATCGCTCCGGTGAGAGTGGCCAGATCCACGATCCGCTCGACGCCCTGCTCGAGGGCGTAGCAGAGCGCGTCGGCGAGGATCAGGCGTCCCTCCGCATCGGTGTTGTTGACCTCGATCGTGGTGCCGTTCATCGCGGTCACGATGTCCCCCGGCCTCACCGAGCGCCCGCTCGGCATGTTCTCCGTGGAGGGCACGACCGCGGTGACCGTGGCGGGCACGCCGAGCGCGGCGATCGCGGCCATCGCCTCGATCACCGCGGCGCCTCCCGACATGTCGAACTTCATCTCCTGCATCTTCGCCGAGGGCTTGATCGAGATCCCGCCGGTGTCGAAGGTCACGGCCTTGCCGACGAACCCCAGGTGGGCCCCGCGCGCCCCGGGCGGGCGCCAGCGCAGCACGATCAGGCGCGGCTCCTCGTAGCTGCCCTGGGCCACGGCGGCGAAGGCCCCCATGCCGCGGGCCACGATCGCCTCGCGGTCGAGCAGCTCGAGCTCGAGCGAATCGTGCCGGTCGGCTATCTCGCGCGCCCGCTCGGCGAGGAACCCCGGCGTGGCCACGTTCGCCGGCAGGTTCTGCAGGTCGCGAGCGGCGTTCGCCGCGCCGGCCGCCACGCCGGCGAGCTCGACCTCGGAGCGGTCCACGTGCTCGCCCGCGATCTCGAGCGACTCGACGCGAGCGTTCTCGCCATCCTCGGACGGCTTCGACTTGAACCGCTCGAACGAGTAGAGCCTCAGCAACGTTCCCTCCACGAGGCCCGCGGCCACGCCCTCGCCGGCGGGCGCCGCCCAGGAGAGCGACACCGCCCCGAGCTCCTTTGCGCGCGCCGCCGCGGCCCCGGCCGCCACCCGCGCGCGCTCTGGGTCGAGCTCCGCGCGCGCCCCGAGCCCGGCGATCAGGACCCTGCGCTGGCCGCCGCCGGGCGCGGCCTCGTGCGCGAGGGCGACCTTCTTCAGCCCGGGCTTCGCCTCTCCGAGCTCGACCAGCCGCTGGAGCGCGGGATCCGCGAGCGACTCGCCCTCGAAGAGGCCGACGACGCGCGTGTCGGCGGCGGTGTCCTCGGGCGCGCCGAGGCGCGCGCTGACCTGGGGGGAGGGCATGGGCGGCGGGAGTGTACCCGCGCCCAGGCGCCGGCCCGGCAGGTGGCCGCAGCTATCGTTTCGAGCCCTCGACCCGCAAGGAGCAGAAGCCCAGATGCCCAAGACCGTGATCCTCGGCGCCGCGCGCACCCCGTTCGGGAAGATGGGCGGCGGTCTTGCCTCGCTCGACGCCACCGATCTGGGCGGCACGGCCATCGCGGCCGCGCTCGAGCGCGCGGAGGTGGGCGCCGACCAGGTCCAGCACGTGGTGTTCGGGCAGGTCCTGCAGGCGGGCCAGGGCCAGATCCCGAGCCGGCAGGCCCAGATCAAGGCCGGCATCGGCAAGGAGGTCTCGTCGGAGACCGTGAACAAGGTCTGCGCGTCCGGGCTGCGCTCCGCGGGCATCGTC
Organism: Thermoleophilaceae bacterium; assembly: GCA_035645115.1. Lineage (GTDB taxonomy): Bacteria > Actinomycetota > Thermoleophilia > Solirubrobacterales > Thermoleophilaceae > JACVRW01. The sequence goes on from DASQNF010000269.1 coordinate 14,106, forward strand.
GACCAAGCCGTGCGCGCCGGTGACCTCGACGTCGCCGTGGCGGGCGGCATGGAGTCGATGTCGGGGGCCCCCTACCTGCTCGAGCAGGCGCGCTTCGGCTACCGCATGGGCGATGCCAAGGCGCTCGATTCGATGATGCACGACGGCCTCACCAACCCGTTCACGGGCAAGAGCATGGGCGAGGAGGCCGACGAGGTCGGCGAGGAGCTCGAGATCACGCGCGCGGACATGGACAGGTTCGCCTTGCGCTCGCACGAGCTCGCGATCGAGGCCACCGACGCCGGCCGGCTGCCGGAGGAGATCGTGCCGGTGACGGTCAGCTCGAAGAAGGGCGACACCACCGTCGAGGTGGACGAGGCGCCCCGGCGCGAGTCGTCGCTCGAGGCGCTCTCCAGGCTGCGCGGCGCGTTCCGTGAGGGCGGCGCCCACACGGCAGGCAACGCGCCCGGCGTGAACGACGGCGCGGGGGCGCTCGTGCTCTCGAGCGACCAGTGGGCGAGCGCGAACGGGCGAGCCGCGCTGGCCACGATCGTGGCCCAGGCGGCGGTGGCGGACGACTTCCCCTATTTGGCGCGCACGCCCGCCAACGCGGCCAAGAAGGCGCTCGAGCAGGCCGGCCTCGGCGCCGGGGAAATCGACCTCTGGGAGATCAACGAGGCGTTCGCGTCGGTCGCGCTCAACGCGATGCGGATGCTCGAGCTGGACGAGGCGAAGGTCAACGTGAACGGCGGCGCGATCGCGCTCGGCCACCCGATCGGCGCCAGCGGCGCGCGAATCCTGATGACCCTCGTGCACGAGCTGAAGCGCCGCGGCGGCGGGCTCGGCTGCGCAGCGATCTGCTCAGGCGGCGGCCAGGGCGACGCCATGATCGTCGAAGTCAACGGCGCCTAGCGCCGGCTCGGCCACGCACCTCCGCCAAGAGATGGGCGAGCCGCGCGGCGCCGCGTTCTTCGACCTCGACAAGACGCTGATCGAGGGCTCGAGCGCGCTCCACTTCGCGCGCGCCGCCTACCGGCATGGGCTGGTGTCGCGCCGGCAGCTCGCGCACGACGCCTGGGGGAACCTCAGGTTCCGGCTCAGCGGCTCCACCGACCGCGGCAGCGACGAGCTGCGCCGGCGGATCCTCGACGCGATCGCGGGCCAACGCACGACCGACCTCGCACGGCTCGGCCCCGACGTGCTCGCCGGCATCCTGCCGCTGCTCTATCGGGAGGTGCTCGCGGAGGCCTACGCGCACCAGGACGCCGGGCGCCCGGCGTACATCGTCACCGCCGCCTCGCAGGAGCTGGCCGACGTGCTCGCGCACGTGCTCGTGCTGGACGGCGGGATCGGGATGCGCAGCGAGGTGCGCGACGGCATCTACACGGGCCGTCCGTCCGGGCCCTTCACCTACCGCGAGGGCAAGGCCGAGGCGATCCGTGAGCTCGCCGCCCGGGAGCGCATCGACCTGACGGCCTCCTACGCCTACTCGGACTCGGAGTCCGACCTGCCGATGATGCGCGCGGTCGGACACCCGGTGGCGGTGAACCCGGACCGGCCGCTCGAGCGCGTTGCGCGGGCCGAGGGCTGGCGGATCATGCGCTTCGACAAGCTCGGCAGGCGGCTCAAGCTCGGCGGCGCTGTCGGCGGTGTGCTGCTGGTGGCGGGCGCGGGCGGCTTCGCCACGGCCCGGGTGCGCCGGCCGCGCGCGTCGCGGAGGCTCCGCGGGCGGCTGCGCAGCCGGCGTAGGCGGCTGCGCCCCTAGGGAGCAGGATCCGCAGGCGGCTGCGCCTGCAACGCGGGGCAGGCTGCGCAAGCGGCTGCGCCCGAGGGGCCGCAGCCGCTTGCGACTACCCCCCTTAGCTCACGTCGATTCGACGCCGGCGGCTCGGGCCGGCTGCGTGGTCCTCGTCGCCCGCGAACCATGCGCGGAACACGCCGTCGCGGCGCGGGCGCACGCGGAAGGAGTACCTCGAGCACTCGGCGCCCGCGTACTGGGTGTCCGCGTCGACGAGCGTCCTGGTCCTCACCGTCCGCCACGCGCCGGTGGCGGTGCGGCGCTGCAGCTGGATCGGGTCGCCGTCGTGCTCGGGGCAGAGCCGTCCGAAGAAGCGGACGCGAGCACCGCGACGCGGGGTCGAGTCGCTAACGCGCAGGCTGATGAAGGGACGCACCTCCACGGTCACGAACCCGCTCTCGTTACCGCCCTGGCGAGCCCGGTAGCGCGTGTTCACGCTCGGCTTGTGGACGAAGGTCCAGTCGCCCTGGGCGTCGGTGTTGACCGTGCCCACGGTGGCGAAGTCGGCGAACGGGAAGGGGTCCGCCTGGACCGCGACCGCCTTGGCCTCGGCGTTCGGCCCGGTGAGCTTGCCGGACAGCGTGACCGAGCTTCCGAACCTGATCAGGTCGGAGCTGGCTTTGATCGTCAGGTTGCCGGGCGGCTGTTCGGGCGCCTTGTGCCCGGCGACGTGGGTGGCAGCGGCGGGGCTGGCGGTGACCGCGAGCAGCGCCGCGGCAAGCAAGATTGTGAGCCTCATGCCGGTTACAACTCGCGACCGGCCCCTAGGTTGCGGAGTCACGTGCACGTCCCGCAACGCGACCAAGGCAGCGGCCTGCGCGGCCCGTGCCCCGGCGGCGGCCCCGGACTCGCGACCGGCGCCTCCTGTCGCCGCCCTAGACTGTGGGCGCGATGGCAGTCGAGCAGGGTGCGATCACCGACGCCGAGCGCTGGTACCGCGAGCGCTTCGGTCGAGCTCCGCAGCGCGACGCCCTGTTCAGCACGCTGAGCGGGGAGCCGGTCGAGCCGCTCTACGGCCCCTGGGACGTGGGCTCGTTCGAGGAGCGGGTCGGCTTCCCCGGCGAGTTCCCCTACACGCGCGGGGTCTACCCATCGATGTACCGCGGACGGCTGTGGACCATGCGCCAGTTCGCCGGCTTCGGCACATCCGAGGAGACCAACGAGCGCTTCCGCTACCTCCTCGACCACGGGCAGACCGGGCTCTCGACGGCGTTCGACATGCCCTCGCTGATGGGCCATGACTCCGACCACCCGCGCAGCGAGGGCGAGGTCGGGCGCGAGGGCGTGGCGATCGACACGCTCGACGACATGGAGACGCTGTTCGCCGGCATCCCGATGGACGAGGTGTCCGTGTCGATGACGATCAACGCCCCCGCGGCGGTGATGCTCGCCTTCTACGTGGTCGCGGCCGAGCGTCAGGGGGTGCCCCCCGAGCGGCTGGCGGGCACGATCCAGACGGACATCCTCAAGGAGTACATCGCCCAAAAGGAGTGGTGCTTCCCGATCGACCCGGCGATGCGCCTGGTCACCGACATGGTCGAGTTCTGCGCGGAGCGGATGCCGCGCTGGCACCCGATCTCGATCTCGGGCTACCACATCCGCGAGGCCGGCTCGACCGCTCAGCAGGAGCTCGCCTTCACGCTCAAGGACGGCTTCACCTATGTCGAGGAGGGGATCGCGCGCGGCCTCGACGTGGACGAGTTCGCGCCGCGGCTGTCGTTCTTCTTCAACGCGCACATCGACTTCTTCGAGGAGGTCGCCAAGTACCGCGCCGCGCGGCGGATCTGGGCGCGCGAGCTCCGGGACACCTACGGCGCGCGCGACGAGCGTTCGCTCCTGATGCGATTCCACACGCAGACGGCCGGCGTGTCGCTCACCGCGCAGCAGCCGCTCAACAACATCGTGCGCACTGCGATCGAGGCGCTGGCGGCGGTGCTCGGCGGCACCCAGTCGCTCCACACGAACTCCTACGACGAGGCGCTCGCCCTGCCCACCGAGGAGGCAGTGCGGGTGGCGCTGCGGACCCAGCAGGTGATCGCGCACGAGACCGGCGTCACGAACACGATCGACCCGCTCGGCGGCGCATGGTTCATCGAGGCGCTCACCGACCGGATGGAGGAGGCGGCCTACGGCTACTTCGCCAAGATCGACGAGCTCGGCGGGATGGTCGAGGCGATCAAGCAGAACTACCCGCAGCGCGAGATCGCCGACGCGAGCTTCCGCCTGCAGCAGGAGTTCGAGCGCGGCGAGCGGCTCGTGGTGGGGGTCAACAGCCACGTGCAGGAGGGCGAGCGCCAGCTCGAGATCCTGAAGATCCCGCCGGGGCTCGAGGGCAAGCAGATCGGCCGCGTGCAGGCCGTCCGCGCGGCGCGCGACGCCGACGCCGTCGAGCGGGCGCTCGCCGAGCTGCGCGAGGCGGCCGCGGCCGGGCGCAACCTGATGGAGCCGCTGCTCGACTGCGCCCGCGTGCACTCGAGCGAGGGCGAGATAGTGCAGTCGCTCCAGCGGGTGTTCGGCACCTACACGGAGACCCCGGTCTTCTGAGCCGCGCCTCGCGCGAGCCGCTCGCTCGCGTGGGGCAGCAGGTCGAGGTGGCTAGGGTCCGTGCCGCATGAGGCACCTGGCCCTGCTCGGCGTCGTGTACCTGCTGGCGGCCTCGCTCGTGCTCCCGGGCTCGCTGCTCGCGTCCGGGCAGCCGCAGGCGCCGGCGGACACGGGGCGGGTGCCCGACCTGGCCTCGGCGAAGGAGCCGGCCATGGGGCCGGCGGAGTCG